>JALGUJ010000193.1 GCA_029820945.1 Candidatus Zipacnadia bacterium
AGACTTGCCGGCCGCGATCGGCCCGATCAGCCCTACCACGAGCACGGCCGGCGCCTCCCCCGCGTGCCTCCGCCACTGCCGGGCACGCCTACTCCTCGTCCTCGTCTTTCACGTCGTCGTCCCCGTCGTCGGAATCCTCAGTGCCCGCGGACTCCTCATCCCCTTCGGCGTCCCCCGCTTCTTCGGCCGCCTCCGCCTCTGCCGCCTCCCCGGCCTCCTCGGCTTCCTCGACCTCTTCGGCCGCCTCCACCTCGCGGACCTCCTCGGTCTCGCCGGTTGTCTCATCCAGCTCCGCGGCGACGGCGCCCAGCACATCGGCGAACTGATCGCCCAGCGTCGCCCGCGGCGTCTCCTGCTCGGCCATGTACCGCTGGTACTCCTGGCGCTCCTTCTCCTCCATCGCGGCCACCAGCGACAGCGTCATGCGCCGCGCCTGCGGCCGCAGCTTGAGCACCTGGAGCTGCACCTCCTGCCCCTCCTGCAGCACCTCCGCGGGGTTCTCGATGCGCCGCTGCGACATCTCACCAATGGGCAGGAACCCCTCGACCTCGAACTCAGGCAGCTCCACGAAGGCACCGGTGCGCACCATGCGGTTCACGCGCCCCTTGACCATCGACCCCGGCCTGAGCTGCTTGCCGACCTCCTTCCACGGGTCCGGCAGGATCTGCCGGCGCCCCAGCGAGATGCGGTCGCGCTCGTGGTCGATCTCCAGCACCACCACCCGCAGCGTCTCCCCCACGCTGCACACATCCGACGGATGGTCCACGCGCCCCCATGACATCTCCGAGATGTGCAGCAGCCCGTCCACGCCCCCCAGGTCGATGAAGGCGCCGTAGTCGGTGATGTTGCGCACCTTGCCCTCGCACACCAGCCCCTCGTGCAGCTTCGCCAGCGTCTCGTCCCGGCGCTGCTTGCGCTCCTCCTCCACCACCAGCCGATGCGAGAGCACGACCTTCTTGCGCTCCCGGTCGGCCTCCAGCACCTTCAGCCGCAGCGAGCGCCCCACGAAGCGGTCGAGGTTGCGCACATCCCGCGTCGCCACATGCGAGGCCGGCACGAACCCCGACACGCCCAGGTCCACGCGCAGGCCGCCCTTGACCCGGTCGGTCACCATCGCGTCCAGTACTTCCCCCGTCTCCATCGCGCTGATCACGCGGTTCCACACGCGCTCGTAGTCAGCGCGCTTCTTGGACAGGATCGTCGTCCCCTCGTCGTCCTCCAGCTTGACCACGGCCACCTCGATCTCCGAGTCGCACTCCGGCATCTCCGAGCGATCGAGGAACTCGTACATCGGCACAACGCCCTCCGCCTTGCCTCCCACGTCCACCAGCAGGCCGTCCTCGGTCACCGACACCACGATGCCCTTGACGATGTCGCCGGGCTTCGGGCTCGCCGGCCCGGCCTCGTCCAGGTCCACGTCGTCCATCGTCATCGGCTCGTCTTCGGCGCTCTCACTCGGGGTCGCGGTGTCCGGAGCCCGCCGCTCGGCCACGTCGTCGCTCCGCTCCTGCGTCGGCACGGCGTCGGCGTCGTCGCGTTCGTCGGTCTCCCAGGCAGACATCTCGAGGTCCTCCTTGCCCGCCGGAGGGGCGCATGCCCGTGCTCCGATCGGGCGGCACACGTCGCGTTTCGGTTGATTGGTCCCGGTTACTCGGATGCGTCTGCTACGTCCCGCGACACAGTCTGCATGTCACGCCAGTTCGTTCCGGCTGCAACGTCCACCGCCAATGGAACGTTCAGGTCAAACGCCGATTCCATCACCTCCCGCACCAGCCCCCCCACCGCCGCCACCTGATCTGCCGGCACCTCCAGCACCAGCTCGTCGTGCACCTGCAGCAGCATCCGGCTCTCCGGACTCACCTCCCGCAGGCGCGGCGCCAGCCTCAGCATCGCCACCTTGATGATGTCCGCGGCCGTGCCCTGGATGGGCGTGTTGACCGCGGCTCGCTCGGCGTACGACACCGCCCGGCTGTCCGAGCTGTTGATCTCCGGCAGCGGACGCTTGCGCCCCAGCAGCGTCTCCACGTAGCCCTGCGCATGCGCCGTCGCCACGATCTCGTCGATGTACCTGCGCACGCCCGGCAGCGCGCGGAAGTAGTTCTCGATGAAGGCCTCGGCTTCCTCCCTGCTGATGCCAAGCTGCTTGCCCAGCGCCGTCGGCCCCTGGCCGTAGAGCACGGCGAAGTTCACCGTCTTCGCGCGCCCGCGCATCTCGTAGGTGACCTCGTCGGCGGGCACGCCGAACACCGCCGACGCCGTCTCGGCGTGGATGTCTGCCCCGGCCTGGAACGCCGCCACCAGCCGGCTGTCCCCGCTGATGTGCGCCAGGATGCGCAGCTCGATCTGCGAATAGTCCGCCGACACCAGCTCGCAGCCCTCCGCGCTCACGAAGCAACTGCGAATCTCGCGCCCCCACTCGCTGCGGATCGGGATGTTCTGTAGATTCGGGTTCCGACTCGACAGCCGCCCGGTCGCCGCCACCGTCTGCTCGAAGGTGGTGTGCACCCGCCCGGTCTGTGGGTTCACCTCGCGCAGCAGGCCGTCCACGTAGGTCGAGCGCAGCTTCGCGTACTCGCGCTGCTGCAGCACCAGGCGCGCGATCTCGTGGTCCTCGGCCAGCTCCTCCAGCACCGCCGCGCTCGTGGACCACCCCGTCTTGGTACGCCGGCCCCTGGGCAGCTCCAGCCGCTCGAACAGCACCTGCGCGAGCTGCTGCGGCGAGCCCACGTTGAACTCGCAGCCCGCGATCTCGCAGATGCGCGCCTCGAGCCGCCCGGTCATCTCCCCGAGCTGCTCGCCCAGCGCCTCCAGCTTCTCCGCATCGATCGCGATGCCCGCCAGCTCCATCTCCGCCAGCACCAGCGTCAGCGGCATCTCGACGTCCTCGAACAGCGCCAGCTCTCCGGCCTGCTCGAGCAGCCCGCGCATCGGCTCGCCCAGCTCCCTCACCGCCACCACCTCGGTCGCCGCGCGCAGCGCCCCCGGGTCCTGCTCCGCCTGTGCCTCGCCGTCGGCCTCGGGCAGCGCGTAGCCCAGCATCTCCTTCGCCAGCGTGCCGATCGAGTGATCGCGCCGGTTCGGCGCCAGCAGGTACGACGCGATCTCCGGGTCGAAGCGCCCGCCCCGCACCGTCATCTCATGCTCCGCCAGCGCCCGCGCCAGGCCCTTCAGGTCCGCCGCGCTCACGCCCACCTCCTCGTCGGCGAGCACCTCGCGCAGACCCGCCAGGTCCAGCTCCCCCGCGCTCTCCTCGGCGAACAGTGTTCCAGCGTCCGCCGCAGCCGTGGTCAGCGGCGCCAGCAGCGCGCGGTTCGCCCCCGCCGGCACCGCCAGCACCGGCCCCGCCTCCGTCTCCGCCAGCGCCACCGTGATCTCCCCCGCCTCGCGCGCGCGCGTCACCACCTCATCGAGGTCGGCCTGGTCGGCCGCCGGCTCGACACGCACCTCCCGCTGCGCCGCCTCCCCGGCGGGGAGGCGATCCAGCAGGCTGGCGAACTCCAGCCGCGCGGCCAGCGCCCGCAGCTCATCGACCGGCAGGCCCTCCCACGCGATCTCCTCCAGTTCGGTCTCCACCGGCGCGTCGGTGCGGATCTCCGCCAGCCGCCGGCTCACCAGCGCCGCCTCCGGCTCCTCCTCCAGGCGGTTGCGGATGCGCGTGACCTCGATCTCATCGATGCGCCTCAGCGCCTCCTCCACCGAGCCGAACTGCCGCAGGATCTCCAGCGCGCTCTTCTCGCCGATGCCCGCTACGCCCGGGATGTTGTCCGAGCTATCGCCCGCGAAGGCCTTCAGGTCGATCAGTTGCCTGGGCTCGAGCCGCCTCGACGTCGTAGCGCTTGGTCTCCTTGATGCCGCGCAGCGTGGCCACGACCTCCACGCCCTCGTCCACGAGCTGCAGCAGGTCTCTGTCGCCGGTGACGATGGTGACCTCCAGGTCGCGCGCGCGCGCGCGCGCCGCCAGCGTGCCAATCACATCGTCGGCCTCGAAGCCCTCCAGCGCCACCCGCCCCATGCCCAAGGCCGCGATCACATCATCCAGCAGCGGCACCTGCGCCTTGAGCGCGTCGTCCGTCGGCGGCCGGTGCGCCTTGTAGGGCTCGTAGATCTCGTCGCGGAAGGTCGGGCCGGGCAGGTCCAGCGCGACCGCTGCGTAGTCCGGCTGCTCCTCCTCCAACAGCAGCAGCAGCATCTGCAGGAAGCCGTAGATCGCGTTCGTCGGCTGCCCGTCGCGGGTGCTCAGCGGCGGCAGCGCGTGGAACGCGCGGTGGAACAGGCTGTGGCCGTCTACCAGCAGGACCTTCTCCGCCATCTCCGCCATCCTCAATGTGGCCGGGCTCTACCGCCCCATGTCGGGCAGGCGCATGACCTCGTCCACGCCCTCGAGCCGCTCGTCGTGCAGCAGGTAGTCCAGGGCCGAGCGCCGCCCCAGCTCCGACATCGCGCCCATCAAGTCCCACAGCCCGAGGCTGGTGCCCATCTCCTTCAGCTTCGGCTCGCCCTCGATGCCGCCCAGCTCGCCCGCGATCTCGACCGCACGGTAGAAGTTCCCGACCTCGTCAATCAGGCCCAGCTCCAGCGCCTGCTCGCCGGTGAAGATGCGCCCGTCGGCCAGCTTGCGCACCTCGGCCTCGTCCATCTCGCGGCCCTCGGCCACCGCGGTCACGAACTGGTCGTACATGTCGTCAAGCAGCTCCTGGATCAGCGCCTTCTCATCGGGCCGCATCGGGCGGTAGAGCGAGCCGGTATCCTTGTAGCGGCCCGTGGTCAGGTTGCCGGCCTCGACCCCGTACTTCTCCATCAGCTCCGACAGCTCCAGGTACTCCATGCGCACGCCGATGCTGCCGGTCACGGACGAACCGCTGGCCACGATGCGGTCGGCCGGCGCGGCGATGTAGTAGCCGCCTGAGGCGGCCACGTCGGCCATCGACACCACCACCGGCTTGGTGGCCGCGAGCCGCGCCACCTCCTCGTAGATCTCCTGGGAGGCCGCGGCGCTGCCGCCCGGGCTGTTGATGCGTATCACCACCGCCCGGATGCTGTCGTCCTCGGCCGCGTCGCGCAGTTGCTTCATGATCGCGCGCGCCCCGCCCACATTGGCGCCGAACAGCGTCTGCTCGCCTGAGGCGGAGATGACGCCGCTGACGCTGATGACTCCCACATGCTCGCCGAAGCCGCCGAACGGACCGCCGCTCGCGCCCGCCATCGCCATGACGCCGATGAGGAACAGCATGACGCCGCCGAGAAGGATCAGCACCACGCAGCCGACGCCCCCGACCAGCAGCCAGTTGGTCCCGCGCCGCCGCGGCGGCGCCGGCGGCGGGCCGCCGGCACGGGGCGGCTCCTGGGGCGCGGGCGCGTA
>JALGUJ010000101.1 GCA_029820945.1 Candidatus Zipacnadia bacterium
GCGGCTGCTGGCACGTAGTTAGCCGGGGCTTCCTTTGGAGGTACAGTCGGGTGTCTTCCCTCCTGACAGGGCTTTACGATCCGCAGACCTTCATCGCCCACGCGGCGTCGCTGCATCAGGCTTGCGCCCATTGTGCAAGATTCCCGGATGCTAACTCCCGTAGAAGTCTGGACCATGTCTCAGTCCCAGTGTGGCTGATCGTCCTCTCAGACCAGCTATCCATTGTCGCCTTGGTGAGCCGTTACCTCACCAACAAGCTAATGGACCGCGGGCCAATCTCCAAGCGCCGGAGCTTTCCTGGTCCCTACGTGTGCAGGGGCAGCATATCGGGTATTAGCAGGGCTTTCGCCCTGTTATTCCCGTCTCGGAGGCATGTTACCCACGTGTTACTCACCCGTTTGCCACTCGGTATGGAGATCGGTGTCGCCCGAAGGCGACTCCAGTTACCATACCTCGTTCGACTCGCATTCATTAGGCACGCCGCCAGCGTTCGTCCTGAGCCAGGATCAAACTCTCCGTTGACAATACTGGGTCTCCAGTCACCGGGCCGACGACCCGGTGCGGAGGGTCTATCCTAGGGCCTTTGGCCGAAGCTTTCGCACGCTATTCAGTTGTCAAGGATCCCGCTTGACGCTTCTCAGTGTGTCTCGCTTGCAGCATGTAACTATACCAGTCCAGGCGCTGCATGTCAAGGCCTTTTTCCGGCTCCTTGGCGCTGGGACTGTCTGCCGCGAGGCCGCCGTCGAACCGCCTCCCCCAATGACCCGCACACTATAGCAACTGCCCCCAGACCTGTCAAGGGGAGCCGAGCATTTCGTTGTCGGCGCGCGCACGGCGCGCTATCGCGGCTCCCCGCCCGGGCAGCCGCCGCGCCTCCCGGCATCCTCGGAGACGCAGAACTGGTCGAACCGCCGCATCTCGGCACGCGGCCGGGAGGCGGCCTCGCGCAGAGCCTGCCGGGCGTCGCGCGCGATCTGCTCGCGCAGGGCATCGAGGTCGTCGAAACGCCGCTCGGCACGGAGCCAGCGCAGGAACTGCGTCCTGACGCAGGCGCCCTGCAGGTCGCAGTCCTCGCCCACGATGTGGACCTCGACCACCCGCGTGGCCCGCTGAACGGTGGGCGCGAGGCCGACGTTGATCGCCGCGGCCCGCGGCTGCTCCAGCGCCTCGCAGTCGCCTCCCCGCACCGCCGTGCACAGTCCGGCGTAGACGCCGTCGCGTGGCAGCGTCTTCTCAGAGGGGATGCGCAGGTTCGCCGTGGGGTACCCGATCTCCGAGCCTAGCCCCCGGCCGCTAACCACGGATGCGTAGATCGCGTAGGGGCGCCCAAGCAGGGCGCCGGCGCGCCTGACCTGGCCCTCAGACAGCAGGTGGCGGATCCGCGTGCTGCTCACCCGCTCCCCGCCGATCGTGAGCGGCTCTACGACCTCCACGCCGAAGCCGAGCTCCACGCCGAGCTCCTGGAGCAGCGCCAGGTCGCCCCGGCGGCCGCGCCCGAAATGATGTGTGCCCCCGGCCGTGAGGTGGACGACGCCGAGCTGTCCAACGAGGACCCGGCGCACGAAGTCTTCCGGCTCGACGGCATGGATCCGCCCCGGATAGTCGAACACCACCGCCAGGTCCACGCCGAGCCTTCGGAGGTGGTACATCTGCTCGTCGAGCGGCGTGAGGCGCTGGCCCGGCTGCCGGACGCCCTCCTCGAACTCCCTCGGGCTGGGGTCGAAGGTCAGCACGGTCGCCTCGGCAGCGCGCTCCCGCGCGATCGACCGCATCTTCTGGATGGTGCGGGCGTGGCCGAGGTGCAGGCCGTCGAATGCGCCCAGCGCGGCGACGCGCGGCCGGTCCGGCATCTCGAGGTCGGGGCTCCACTCTACCCGCATCATGGCGCCTGAAGGTGGTCCTCCGACAGCATCACGCGACGCGGCTGGATGAACGTGCGGCCGTCCTCACGCTGTACTTCCGCGACTCCCAGCATGCGGCCGTCGGGTGTCATCACCACCACCATCCCGCCGTCCGTCAGCTCCTGCCGGGCCGGCACGCGGACGCCGCAGCACCGCTCCCGCGCCCGTTCACCCTCCGCAACGATCCGCGGGAGGGCGAGGGCATCCTCGGGGCGGATCAGCACGTCGTCGAGGCGTCGCTCCCGAACGGCCTGCGCGAGCTCGGCTCCGGTGAGCGAGTCTGCCACGTCCTGGCTGCCGACGCGGGTGCGCACGAGGAACGAGAGGTACGCGCCGCACCCCAGCCGCTCCCCGGCCATCGCCGCCAGGCTCCGCACGTAGGTCCCGCTCGAGCACTCGACCTCGGCCAGTGCCCGCGCGACGTCGCCGGCGGCGAAGTCGAGCAGATCGAACCGCTCGACCGTGATCGAGCGCGCTTCGACCTCGACTGAAGCGCCGGCGCGCGCGATCTCGTACAGCCGCTCCCCGCGGTGGCGGACCGCCGAGTGCATCGGCGGGGCTATCTCCAGCGTCCCGGTGAGGCCGCCCAGGACCTCGGCGACCTGCTCCGCGTCGACGGTCCGCGCGCTTTCCCGCGCCAGGACGCGTCCCTCGCCGTCCAGCGTGTCGGTGGCAACTCCCAGTGTGATCTCGGCACGGTAGGTCTTGCGGTGTGCGGTCAGGAACTCGCTGAGCCTCGTGGTCCGGCCGAGCATCAGCACGAGCACGCCGGCCGCGGCGGGGTCAAGAGTTCCGGTGTGGCCCACGCGACGCATGCCCACGATGGCGCGGACGCCATCCACGACGTCGTGGGAGGTCATGCCGGGGGGCTTGAGGATGTTCAGCACGCCCTCAGGCACGGGTCTCATCCTCGAGCGAATCGGTCAGCGCCCTGACGACGCGCTGCTTCACCCCGTCAAGATCGCCCTCGATGGTGCATCCGGCCGCGAAGGTGTGCCCGCCGCCGCCGAAGTCGGTGGCGACCGTGGCCACGTCCAGCCCGTTGCCGCGCAGGCTCACCTCCCAGACCCCGGCCTCGGCCTCCTTGAGCAGAACCGCCACGCGCACGCCGAGGACGTCGCGGAACCTGTCGATGAGGCCGTCCGTCGCCTCGGGCAGGGCACCGGTCTGCGCGAAGTCATTGCGGCTGAGGCTGGCGACCAGCACCCCGTCGGCGACCATGTCCAGGGACGACAGCGCCCGGCCCTCCAGCAGGGCCGCGGGGAGGGGTCGGATGGTGAAGACCCGGCGGGCCAGCTCCGCCGGATCGGCGCCCGCCTCGATCAGGCGCGCGCCGAGGCGCAGCGCCGCGGGGGAGGTGTTCGTGAAGCGGAAGCCGCCCGTATCGGCGATCAGGCCTGCGTAGAGCGCCGAGGCGCGGGAGGGGGTAATGCGCACGCCCAGTTCATCCGCCAGCCCCACCACGAGCGAGGCGGTGGCCGCGGCCCCCGGCGCTATCCAGTGGATGTCGCCAAAGGGCTCGATCCCGCGGTGGTGGTCGATGTTTACCGTGATCGGCGCGGCGAGGAAGGGCTCGGCGAGCCCCGCGAGTCTCTGGATACCGTCGCAGTCAAGTGCGATGGCCAGATCGGCCTCCCACGCGGGCGGCGTGGTGACGATGGCGGCGTGGCCCTCGAGGAATGCGAAACGGCCTGGGGGCGGATCGGGGGTCGCGGCGTGGACCCGCTTGCCCAGCGACAGCAGCATCGACCTCAGGGCGAGCAGGCTGCCGACGGCGTCCGCGTCGGGGTCCTCGTGAGCGGCGAGGAAGATCCGGTCTGCGCCGCCGATGGCGCGGGCGATTCGAGCCGCCTCACTGCTCGGCATCGGGCTCGGACTCCTCGAGCTGCAGCTCCTGCGCCTCTTTGCGCAGCAGGCGCTCGATGCGTTGCGCCCTCTCCGCGGTCTCATCCAGCTCGAATCGAAGGGTCGGGACGTAGCGCAGCTCCATGCGCTCGGCGATCAGGCCCCGGATGAACTTGGCCGCGCGGCGCACCCCTCGGGTCGTCTCAACCTTCTCGCGCTCGTCGCCGAGCACGCTGAAGTACACGCGTGCGTGCTTGAGGTCGGGCGACATCTCGACGTCGGTGATGGTGACGAAGCCGATCAGCGGGTCGTCTATGTCGGTGCGGAGGATCTGGGAGATCTCTGCTTGCAGCTCCCGGCCGACGCTCTCCATGCGGTGGGTCGTCACTGGGTCGGATCCTCCCTTCTGGTGAGCCGGTCCCCACGCCGGGGCGCCGCCGCATGCGTGCGGCCGCGCTTCAGAGCATGGTGACCTCAGTATCCTCACAGACCGCACGCGGCTCCGAGTCGATGAGTCGCAGTGCGGCGTCGAGCACCCTGTGGGCGTGCGCCTCCTCGTTGGCGACGGTCGCGATCGCCAGGACGGCCCGGGTCGGCGTCCCGTCCGGGCCCATGTCCGCGACGGCGACGTTATGCCGGGTGGAGAGGCGATCGAGGAGGCTTCTGACCACGCGACGCCTGTCCTTCAGCGTCATGGCGTCGGAGATGTGGAGATCAACCGTCAGCAGGCCGACCACAGTGGGCATCGCAGACGCCTCCGGGGCAGCCCGGCGCCGCTATCGGGCGCTCTCGAATGACGTGGTCCGCGGTACCTCGACCTCGGCGATGAACTCGATCTCATCGTCCTCCTGCCAGCCGCGGAAGTCATCGGTTGAGATGCCGCACTCGTTGGGCGCCTCGATGCGCCTCACGTCCTGATCGAAGTGCCTCAGCGAGTCCAGCCCGCCCTCGAACACGACCTCGCCGTCACGGGTGACGACCATCTGTGCGCCGCGCTGCGCGAAGCCGTCGGTGATGACGGTGCCGGCGACGACGCCGACGCGCGAGATGCGGAAGGTCTGCAGCACCCGGCCGTGGCCGATCACGCGTTCCTCATAGATGGGCTCAAGCAGGCCCACCATGGCGCTCTGGATGTCATCGAGGGCCTCGTAGATCACGTCGTAAGTGCGAATCTCGACATGCTCGGCCTCCGCGGTGCGCTCCGCCGCCTCGCTGATCCCCACATGGAAGCCGAGGATGATCGCATCCGTGGCCACGGCGAGCAGCACATCGGACTCGTTCACGTCGCCCACGCCCGTGTGCACGATGTCGATCTCGACCTCGTCGAGCTGTTGGTCCAGCTCCATCAGCGAATTCTCCAGCGCCTGCACCGAGCCCCACACATCGGCCTTCAGCGCCAGGTTGAGCTCCTTGACCGCCAGCTCGCCGAGCTCGCGGTAGAGGTCTCTGAGAGAGGCGCGCGCGCTGCCCTCGAGCTGCTCCTCGCGCAGTTGCTGCTCACGCTCCGCGACGACGTCCCGGGCCTCCCTGACCGAGGCGGCCTTCGTCATGATCTGGCCGGCCTCGGGCACGTCCGACAGGCCGATGACCTCGACGGGGTGTCCCGGCCCCATCTGCTTGACCGACTTCCCGCGCCAGTCGTTGAGGCGGCGCACCCGGCCCTGTGCGGTACCGCAGATGACGACGTCACCGACGCTGATCTCGCCGTTGCGCACCAGGATGGTCGCCACCGGGCCGCGGCTCTCGTCGAGCCCGGCCTCAACGACCACGCCGGTGAACTCCGCCTCGGGATCGGCCCACAGCTCCTGCACCTCGGCGAGCAGGAGAACCATCTCCAGCAGCCCGTCGAGGTTCTCCCCCTTGAGCGCCGAGACGGGGACCATGATGGTGTCGCCGCCGTAGTCCTCCGCGACCAGCCCATACTCGAGCAGGTCCTGCTTGACCCGATCGGGGTCGGCGCCGGGCATGTCGATCTTGTTGATGGCCACGACCATGGGGACGTCCGCCGCGCGCGCGTGGCTGATGGCCTCGACGGTCTGGGGCATCACGCCGTCGTCGGCGGCCACGACCAGGACGACGATGTCAGCGACCTGTCCGCCGCGCGCGCGCATTGCAGTGAATGCCGCGTGACCGGGGGTGTCAATGAACACAATGTTCTGATCGCCGACCTGTACCTCGGACGCACCGATGTGCTGGGTGATGCCGCCGGATTCGGTGTCCACGACGTTGGTCTCGCGCAGAGCGTCCAGCAGCGTGGTCTTACCGTGATCGACGTGGCCGAGCACGGCGACGACCGGCGGCACGTCGATGGCGCGGGCGGGGCGCTCGCCGCTGGGTCGCCGGGCCTCCTCGGGCAGCGGGACGTAGACCTCCTCCTCTTCCTCCTCCAGTTCCTCCTCCAACTCGGCCAATTGCTCCTCGAGGGTGCGCAGGCTCTCAGGTGCGGCCCAGGCGGGAACGAAGCGCTCGTACTCCGGTTCCTCCTCGGCTTCCCCTTCCTCCTCGACCGGGGCCTCTTCGGGTGTCTCCTCGACGGCAGGCTCCTCTTTGACCTCCGGCTCCCCCTCAGCGACCTCCTGCGCCGCGGCCTCTTCGGCGGCCTTGGCCTCCGCCGCCGCGGCCTCCGCCGCCGCAGCCTCCGCCGCCCGTTCCTCGGCGCGCCTGCGCGCCTCGCGAGCCTGCTCGG
This sequence comes from Candidatus Zipacnadia bacterium, assembly GCA_029820945.1. Lineage (GTDB taxonomy): Bacteria > Armatimonadota > Zipacnadia > Zipacnadales > UBA5352 > JALGUJ01. Next base: position 6,433 of record JALGUJ010000101.1, read on the forward strand.
CGAGCAGCTCCGCGGCCGCCTTCGCCGTATCGATGTCGATGCTCGAAGCGGCGCTGACGTCATCTACTCCGAGGTCGCCCAGGACGCTCAGCAACGCCTCGCTGCGCAGCCCCAGCTTTCTCGCGAGCTGGAATATCCGCACCTGGTCTGCCAAGACCTACACCTCCGCCGGACTAACGCGTCTCACGTCGTTGCCGCACGACTGCTGCGTGCCACCGCTATGCGCGCAGGCGCGTGCACCATGTGCTGCGTCACAGCTCGATCTCTATGTTCCCCATCTCGATGTCGTCGAGTGTGCCCTCGCCGCCGAGCAGCAGGTCGCGAATGATGTCCGCCTCCTCGGCGTTCACGCTGCTGGCGTGACTGCTCACGTCCATGCCTTCCTCCCGCATGATCTCGACCAGCTCGGCGCTGGGCACATCCAGTTCCTTGGCGAGTTCGTAGACCCGCACGCGCTTGGCCTCTTCCGCCTCAGCCTCGGCCTCCTCCACCGCGCGCTTGGCCTCGGCCTCCCACTGGGTGTGGCTCTGGATGTCGATGCGCCAGCCCGTGAGCTGAGCCGCCAGCCGGACGTTCTGGCCCCGCCGGCCGATGGCGAGCGAGAGCTGATCATCGGGCGCCACCACGACGGCCGAACGCTCCTCCGGGTTGAGCACCACCTGCGACACCTTCGCCGGCGACAGCGCGCTCTTGAGGTACTCGCCGGGCTCGTCCGAGTGGCGCACAATGTCTATCTTCTCGCCGCGCAACTCGTCCACGATCGACTGCACGCGCGCGCCGCGGTGTCCCACGCAGGCACCGACCGGATCGATCTGCGCATCTCGGGACAGGACGGCCACCTTCGAGCGCGCGCCGGCCTCCCGAGCCACGGACTTGATCTCCACGATCCCGTCGAAGACCTCGGGCACCTCCTGCTCGAAGAGGCGCACCACGAGTCCGGGATGGCGGCGTGAGAGCACGATCTGCGGGTTGCGCGTCGTCTTGCGCACGTCCAGGACGTAGAGCTTGAGGCGATCGCCGAAGCGGAATGTCTCGCCCGGAATCTGCTCGTTGGCGGGCAGCAGCGCCTCGGTGCGCCCCACCGCGATGAAGGCGTTGCGGGCGTCCTTGCGCTGTACCTCGCCAGTAATCATCTCGCCGACACGATGGCTGAACTCATCGAAGACGATCTCGCGCTCCGCCTCGCGAACCCGCTGCATGACCACCTGCTTGGCCGTCTGCGCCGCGATGCGGCCGAACTCGGCGGCGTCCACCTCGTGCTCCTCGTACCTGACGCCGAGGGTCTCGTCGTTCCCGTCATCCGGCCCGTCCTCGGGCTCGATGAGCACGCGGGCGAACATCGTGACCGTGCGGTTCTCGAAGTCGATCTCCAGGCGCACGTCGTCGTTGACCCCGTAGTGTTTGCGGTAAGCCGAGGCCATCGCTGCCTCGACCGTCTCGATCAGCGCCGTCATCGGGATGTCCTTCTCGCGCTGAAGCTGCTCGAGAGCGTCGATGAACTCACCGTCCATGCCACTCAGCCTCCTGCGGAAAGGTCGGCCTCAAGATCCGTCCTCCGCTTCCCAGTCATAGACGAGGTGGGCCTGTTCGATCTCGTCGAGAGGGATCCTCACGGCTTCACCCTCGTCCTCGATGACCACGTTGCCGTCCTCCACGCCCCGGAGGAGGCCGGTATCGGTGCGCCGCTGCCCGTCGGCGGCACGATAGCGCACGGCCGCCGTCTCGCCCTCAAAGCGGTCGAAGTCGCTGTCCCGCGTCAGCGGCCTGTCCAGCCCCGGCGACGAGACGATCAGCGTGTAGGAACCGGGGATCGGGTCCAGTGAGTCCAGCAACATCGACAGCCGGCGGCTCATGTCCGAGCAGTCCTCCGCACTGACCCCGTCCGGGCGATCGATGAAGATGGACAGCGTTCGGCCCTCGGCCTCACCGCCGTACCTGATCTGTACCAGCTCGTAGCCGAAGTCATTGACCGTCTGCTCGACCTCGGCCTCAATCTTGCGCACGACCGGATGCTTGCTGATCTTCATTCCGGCTCCGGCTCCGCGCAGCCCGCCTCTGCACAACGGCCGGGCTGCGGAAAACAACGGGAGTGGGCCGTTCGGCCCACTCCCAGAAGCGTCCTGGGTTGTGGTGTCACCTGCCATGATTATAGCGCAATGAACTCCCTTTTGCAAGACCGCGCGGGCCAATTCTGCACCGTCCGGGCGCCTGGGCCGGTGTGAGGTGAGCACCGATTCGCTGTGTCTTGCCCTTACCACCGACATTCGCGCATCTTTTTTTGCTTAAGAGCTTGGTAACATGATGAAGTGTGGTATAATAACAGGCAGGGCGAATAGGATTCCTCGCGCGGCATTGCTGCGTGAGGCACGGGCCGGCGAGAGGTCCTCCCCCCCCGGGACTGATCGCCGGCCCCTCAGTTCTACAGGTCACTGGGGCGTGTCCTGGCTTTCTGCGTCCGACCTAAAGGCCCTCTGCGTCTCCGCCATGCTGCGCAGCCGGCGCGTCACCGCCGCCCCCACCGTGCCCTCCGGGAAGTCGCCCTGCTCGTCGCGCTCCCCCAGAGGCATGCCGGTGAGCAGTTCCACCGCCTCCGCCACGGTGGACACCGCGTATATGTGGAACTCGCCCGCCTCTATGGCCTGCAGCACCTCGTCGCGAAGCATCAGGTTGCGCACATTCGCCGCCGGGATGATGACGCCCTGAGTGCCGGTGAGTTCCATCAGCCTGCAGGTGTCGAAGAAGCCCTCGATCTTCTCGTTGACGCCGCCCACGGCCTGCACCTCGCCGCGCTGGTTGACCGATCCGGTAACAGCCAGGTCCTGGCGCAGCGGCACGCGGCCCAGGCTCGAGAGCAGGGCGTAGAGCTCCGCGGCGGCCGCGCTGTCGCCCTCGACCTCCTCGTAGACCTGCTCGAAGGCCAGCGTCGCGGTCGCGGACAGCGGGTGGTCCGCGGCGAATTGCTCGCCCAGGTAGCCCGCCAGAATCATCTGCGCCTTGTCGTGGATCGGCCCGCTCATCTCCACCTCACGCTCGATGTTGATGACGCCCGGCCTGCCCATGAAGCTGCGCGCGGTGATGCGCGTTGGCTTGCCGAAGACGTAGTCGCCCAGCGGCAGCACCGCGATGCCGTTCACCTGTCCGACGGCCTCGCCCTCGACGTCCACCAGCAGCGTCCCCTGCTCGATCAGCTCCAGCAGACGCTGCTCGATCCGGTTCGACCGCCAGATGCTGTCCCGGATGGCCTGACGCACGTGCTCGGCGCGCACCACCTCGCCGTCCTGCTTGCGGCACCAGAACGCGGACTCGCGCACGAGGTCGGCCACATCGAGGAAGCGAGTGGTCAGCTTCCCCTGGTCGCTGGCCAGACGCGAGCCCTCCTCGGCCACCAGGGCCACGGCGTCGGGGGCGAAGTGGGGCAGGCCCTCCCGGTGGCAGCAGGCGGCGACGAAGAGCGCATACTCGCGCACGGCCTCCTCGTCGAGGTCCATCATCAGGTTGAAGTCGGCCTTGACCTTGAAGAGCTTCCGGAAGTCCTCATCGTGCTGGTAGAGCAGGTAATAGAGCAGAGGCGTGCCGATCAGCACCACCTTCACGTCCAGGGGGATCGGCTCGGGTTCAAGCGTGACCGTCGAGACGAGGCGGAGGTGCTCGCGGATCGACTCGGGGCGCACCTGCGACTCGTTGAGGGCGCGCTTCAGCCCCTCCCAGGCGAAGGGCCTGGTCAGCAGGCTGCGGGCCTCCAGCACTAGGAAGCCGCCGTTGGCCCTGTGCAGGGCGCCCCCCTTGATCATGGTGAAGTCGGTCAGCAGGGCCCCCATGTAGGAGAGGTGCTCGATGTCGCCGGTCAGGTTCTCGATGGTCGGCATGGTCTCGAAGACCACGGGCGCCCCGTCGTCCGTTTCGTGGCTGATCAGCACGTTCACGGCGTAGCGGTTGTATGGGCTGTGGGGCATGTCCTGCATGCCCATGAGGGCCGTTGGCCGAGGGTGCTGCTGCTCCTCCTCAGCGGCGTGGTCGCCGCGGAAGATGTCCACGTTGTCGATGATATCCTCGCGCACCTGATCGAGGTAATCGACCACCTGATCGAGGTCGGCGTACTTCTCCTTGATGTCGTCGGAGAGCCCGCCGATGGCGAACTCGGCCACCTCGCGGTCCAGCTCCGCGACCTTCCGCCGCGCCTCCTTCTCAAGCCGCTGGCCACGCCGGATGACGTCCTCCAGCCGCTCCTGCATCTCCCGGCGCATCTGCTCGATCTGCTCCCGCTCCTCCGGCGGGAGCTGCTGGTAGTCCTGCGGGCTAAGCACCTCACCGTCCTTGGCGGGCGCGATGATCAGGCCGGTCGGTCCGCGCCCGATCGCCAGTCCCCGCTCCTGCACCTCCCGCTCAAGCTCCTGGAGCTGCTCGCTCCGCTCTTCGCGGTAGCCGCTGACCACCTCCTCGCGCCGGGCCTGGTACTCATCGCTCTCGAAGGCGCGCGTGATCTCGCGGGCCGTGTCCTCGATCAGCTCCTCCATGTCCTCCCGGAACTCGGTCGCCAGCCCCGTGGGGAGCTTGAGGGCGCGCGGGCGCCGGGGCTCGTCGAAGTTGTGAACGTAGCACCAGTCGCCCGGCGGCGACATCTGGCGTGCGTGGCGCCGGAGCGTGTCCCTGACGATCGATCGCCGCCCGCTCCCCGGCTGCCCCAGCGCGAACACATTGTAGCCCTGGCTCGCGATCGATGCCCCGAACTCCAGCGCGTGCGTTGCGCGGGGCTGGCCGATCGGCTCCACCTCGGTGGGCAGCTCGGCCGTGGTCTCGAACTCATAGACGGCTGGATCGCAACGCCGGCGACACTGCTCGGCTGTCAGCTCGTGGTTCGCCATCCGGATCTCCCTTGGGGCTGAGTGGTCGGCGGTGGTCGCGTGCGACCGAGGAAGGATTGCTTGTCAAGCGGGAGAATCCTCCCCTGCCACCGGGTTCATCCCGCGGCGAGCCCCGGAGGAGCCACCGTTGCAGGCCCAGTCGCCGGAGCCAGATCGCCGGTCCGCCTCCACGCGTGCGGTGCGCGCAGCGCGCTGCGTGCTCATCGCCGCGGTGGTGGTGGCCGCTCTGGCTCATGTGCTCGCGACCAAGCAGCCGGTCTTCTCCGACGAGTTCCTGATTCTGGGCAACTTCTGGGACTTCGTCCAGGATCGGACGATCATCCCGAGCCACACCCGCTACCCGGCCTTCTATAGCTACATCACCGCCCCCGTCACGGGCGCGGTCTTCGCGCTCTCGCTCGCCGCGGGGAGGCCGCCCAGCGTCTACGACCTCTCCGAGTGGGCAGCCTATCACCCGCAGCCGGCGGTGTGGCCGGCGCGGCTCGTCAGCCTGGCCTGCTGGGCCCTCTGCGCCTGGGCCGTGCATCGCATGGCGCTCGAGGCGCTCGGGTCCAGGCGCGGCGCGCTGCTGGCCGCGGCAACCTTTGCAGCGGCGGTGGGTACACTGGAATACTCCGGCTACGGGCTGCCGGACACCGCCATGATGGCGCTGGTGGCGCTGGCGCTGCTCTTCGCGCTCCGGGTCGCGCGCGGGGAGGAGGCGCGGAGGAACGCGCTCATCGCCGGCGTGCTGGCGGGCCTGGCGGTGGCCACGAAGTACACGGCGGTCTCAGCAGCCGTGCCGCTGCTCGTGGCCGCCCGTCTGGGCGGTGGTAGCCCGCGCCGGCGCTCCCGCATCGCCGCCATCATGGCCGGCTGCGGGCTGGTCGCCTTCATCGTGGGCTGCCCCGGCTGGCTGCTCGCTCCCGGGCACTACTGGCGCGGCCTTGCCTTCGAGCGCGAGCACATGGCCATCGGCCACCTCGGCTACTTCGGAGTCCCCGTGCTCGGGCAGCTTGAGCTGCTCGCCACCGCAGATCCCGTGCTGCTGGCGCTCGCGGTCGCCGGCTGCATCACCTGGGCCGTGGCCGGCCGCCGGGGCGGGCGCGAGTTCGCGGTCCTCGCGACGGCCGCGCTCGCCGCGCTGGCGCTGGCGGCGCCGGCGAGGAAGCAGTCGCTGCAGTACATCTTCGTGCTCTACCCGGCCATGGCCCTCATGGTCGCCTGGGGGATGGCCGCGCTGTCGCGGGGAGCGGAGCGGACCGGCGCCCTGATCCTGTCGGCTCTGCTGCTGGCCGTGGCCTGCTGGGGGCTTGCGTGGGGCTGCCGTGTCGCGCTCGTGCCGGACAGCGTGACCGTGGCGCGGCAGTGGATCAACAACCGGGTGCCCGAGGGGGCAACGCTGGCCGTGGACTGGATCGACGTGCCGCGGCTGCTCGATGGGAAGCAGCTCGCCCGGCTACGGGCCGGCCTGCGCAGCGACTTCATGCGCCGGGTCTACGCCGGCCTGCGCGGCTTCCAGACGGTGGAGATGCGCTACGACGCGCGCTTCCTGCGCGAGACCGAGGCCGACTACATCGTGACCAGCTCGACCTGTTACTCACGCTTCTTCAGCTTCGGCCTGTTCACCGGGCGTCCCCCATCGAAGGGCACGCCGCTGCGGAGCATGTTCGAGCAGAGGCACGCCTTCTACGAGGCCCTGCTGTCGGGGCGCTATGGCTGGCGGGTGGAGCATGGGGTCTACACGGGCAACGGTCCGCGCGTGCTCATCTTCCACCGTGCCGAGTAAGCCCGGTCCTGCCTCGGAAGAGCGGGCGGGCCCGCGGGTCCTCCGGCCTTCCCCGCGCCCCGATCCCGGGCCGCTCGCTACTCCTCCCCGCCATGCACCATGGGGACGAAGATCACGTCGGCCAGCTCGGTCTGCTCCATCTCGCCGCCCTTCTTCTCCATCAGGTAGAGCTTCTGGGCCCACCCCTCCTCATTGACGGGGATGACCATCAGCCCGCCCTCCTTGAGCTGATCGATCAGCGGCTGCGGCACCTCATCGGGCGCGCAGGTCACGATGACCGAGTCGTACGGGGCGTGCTCCTCCCAGCCGAGATAGCCGTCCCCGTGCTTGACCGGCACGTTCTTGTAGCCGAGCTGCTGCAGTCGCTCCCGGGCACTGACCGCCAGCGTCTCGATGATCTCGATGGTGTAGACATGGCGCACCAGCTTCGCCAGCACCGCGGCCTGGTAGCCCGAGCCGGTCCCGATCTCCAGCACGCGGTCCGTGGCCTTGGGCTTGAGGGCCTCGGTCATCATCCCGACGATGCTGGGGGCCGAGATGGTCTGCCCCTCGCCGATGGGCAGCGGATGGTCCTCATAGGCCGCAGCTTGCTGGCCCGTGGGCACGAAGAGGTGCCTCTGCACGGCCTTCATGGCGCCGGCCACGCGCTGATCGGTGATGATGCCGGCCTCGAGCAGGCCATCCACCATGGCCTCGCGCTGGGCCGCATAGTCCTGCTGCGCGCACGCCGGCAGCGGTGCGATAAGCACGCACAGCGCGCACACCGCCAGCGCCTGTACCGGCCGGACGTAGCGGGTCATGTGGCTCACCTTCCCGCCCTGCGTGTGAGCGCCGATCCTCAGGCGATTAGACAGCCTCACGCGCGCGCGTGTTCCGCGGGGGCTCGACGGTGAGTGATTGCGAGAACGCGGAACGGCGGCCGATCGCCGGCCGCCGTCCCGAACTCAGAGGCTCGAGCGGTACGCAAGACGCCCCCGCCGCGCGTGAAAGGGCAGCGACGGGGAGACTCTCTCGCGCCCCCATCGCCTGTGGGGCGCTTCGACCGCTCGTCGGGTCGGCTTACTTCACCCGCCAGATGCACTGCGGCGCGGAGTAGCTGTGCACGAACATCCTCGCCTGCAGCCACTTGGCGTGCCCGTCGGCGAACGAGAAGTTGAGGCCCTGGTTGTGCTCGGGGCCGCTCGGGGTGGAGTACCACGGGTTGTGGCCCACCGTGGCGCGCAGGTAAGTCAGGGTGAACACGGACATCTGGTAGCAATCGGCCAGCACCCAGGTGTTGACCGCGTTCGTGAGATCGGCGTCCTTGGCGACGTCCCACGTCCAGGGCGTTGTGCCGACGTTGATCCGGTCGCCATTGTAGCCGCTGTAGCCATCGCCGGGGAATGCCTGGTTGTAACCGTAGCTCACCGCCACGCTCTGCCCATCCGCGGTGCTGCTGTTTGGGCTGCCGTCACTCGGACACTCGTAGATCTGCGCGTTCTTCACGTAGGGATAGATAGCACGCACCCAGTAGTCCAGAGGGACCTCGATCGGGGACTGACTGCGAGCCAGGTGACCGCCGTTGATGGGATAGCGCTCGTCGTAGTCGCCCCTGTACATTGTATCGCGAGGCCCATCTCCTTCAGGTTGCTCAGACAGGAGGTCTGCCGGGCCTTCTCTCGTGCCCGCGCGAAGACAGGGAACAAAATGGCCGCGAGGATGGCGATGATCGCTATGACCACGAGCAGTTCGATCAGGGGGAAGCCCTTTCGTGCGTTCATCTGTCGTCTCCTCGTCAGGCGCCCGTCTCTTGAGAGCCTTATCACAATTCGCCGCCATCCCGCCCGATTCTTCCCCCTGTCAACGACCATAGGACTGTGCCTCTCAGCGGCATGAACGCCACTTGTGCCCCCTGAGCCTGCTGGTATATACTGGAGCACAGTCAAGATCACGTCAAGGCAGGGCGTCGAATTGATGCGAGACGTTGCGGCGGAGAGGGACGAGCGCGGGATAACTATCCAGCAGGTGGGCGTGCGTGACATCCACCTCCCGGTGATGATTCGTGACAAGGGCGGCGGGCACTCGCGCGTGCTGGGCGTCTTCGAGGCCTCCGTCGAGCTGCCGCACCACGAGCGCGGCACACACATGAGTCGCTTCGTCGAGATCCTCTCGCACTGGTCGCAGCGCGCCGTGGCGATGCCCGAGATGCGGGAGATGCTGCGCGAGATCCGCCTGCGCTTCGACGCCTACGCCGCCCACCTGACCCTGGACTTCACCTACTTCCTGCCCAAGCAATCGCCGGCGACGGCCCTGCCGTGCCAGCTCGACTACGAGTGCTCGTTCATTGCTACAGCTATCGACGAGGAGTTCGACTTCCTCCTCGGTGTGAGGGTGCCGATCATCACCGTGTGCCCCTGCTCGCGGGAGATCTCCGAGTACGGCGCGCACGGCCAGCGGGCGGTCATCGAGGCGAGGCTGCGCACGGGAAACGACCGCATCATCTGGCTCGAGGACCTCATCCCGCTGCTAGAGGCGCAGGGCAGCGAGCAGGTCTACCCGATGCTCAAGCGCGCCGACGAGAAGCAGGTCACGGAGCGGTCATACGAGAACCCCAAGTTCGTGGAGGACGTCGTACGTGATAGCGTCATCGCGCTGAAGGACCTCCCCGACGTCCAATGGTTCTCGGTGTCCTGCGAGAGCTTCGAGTCGATCCACAATCACAGCGCGTGGGCGTCCACGGAGTGGCCGGCGCCCACTCACTGACGCTCAGGCGCAGGCAGAGCGGCGTCCGGCACCGACCGCTATCGATCGCGACATGGGAGCGCATTGACAGATGGCTGTACAGATCGGCATCATAGTCGTGCTTGCGGTCATCGGCGTGCTGCTGTTCAAAGCAGGCGCCAGGCTGTTCAGGGAGGTCCTTGCGGGCGAGGCCGAGACCGCCCGGGAGGAGTTGGTTGTCCCCCAGGAGCCGGTGGAGCCGGTGGGCCCCGTGGGTTCGGACGGGCTGGTCGTGCTGTTCGGCGACCGGTTCGTTGACCGCGCGCCGAGCGGGAGGATGGTCAGCCCAAGGCTGCGATGCTACGCCCCTCTGACCGAGGAGGAGCTGGACCCGCAGCACTGGGCGCAGCAGATCCTCTACGCCACCCTGATCGAGCTCTATGAGAGCGGCTGCATCGACCTGCGAGTGAGCGCGCGCCCGGCCACGCTGATGCCGCCGTATCCGCAGAAGACCTGGGAGCTGCAGCTCTGCCAGATCGGCCCGATGCCCGAGTCGCCCATCAGCGATACGCTGGCGGTGGCCTTCGGGCTGCTGCGCAAGCGCGCAAGCAGCGGTGAGGATGGTGAGGAGCGGCACTGGGTATCGCTCGATACGCTTGTCGAGCAGGCCCTCCGGACGATGCGCCAGGAGATGACGTTCTGGCAACGCTCGGGGGTCTACGGGGACATCCGCCAGTACGTTGAGTCCGCCCTGATCGCCCAGGGGTACCTGATCGAGCCCAGCCGGCCCACCTGGCTGGACCGCGTCAGGAGCCGGCGGCCCTTCCCGCACCAGGAGGCCGTGCTGCGCCTGGCCCGCGCCGCCGACGATCTCGCCGAGCGGCTCGCGCGGTTCCGCCGCACCCACGGTGGCAACCTGCTGCCCGAGGGCGGTCGGGAGACCGAGGCGCTGCGACAGGCCGACACCGCCCTGCTGTCACCGCAGGGCCCGGAGAGCGATCTGCCCCTCGACGAGGTGCTGCGCATGTCGATCTACGAGACGCTGGTGGCCCTGCGCCAACTCGAGCCCAGTGGCGACGCTGGAGTGTGAACCGATGGAACGCGGCGAGCTCATCGAGTGGGTCCTGATCATCGCGGTCATCATGGCGTGGTGGCCCCGCATCTTCCTCGGCTTCGACCCGCCCTGGTACCACGCGCTGATCTTCTACGTCAGCCCCCTCGTCCTGGCGGTCATCCTGGTGCGCCGCTATCGGCGCATGCAGGCGGGCTTCGAGTACAGCCGCAAGATCGTCGATGCTCAGCACCAGGCCCGCGGGGTGAACGTCCTCGGCCAGGAGACCGGTGGGGCCGGGCCCCAGTCGCCCTATCCCGGTGTTATCCTGCCGGACCAGGCAGAGGCGGAGCTGTCCGACATCCCTGGGATCCCGGGCGGGGAGTCTGACGAGGAGAGCCCTCCCGAGGAGTAGAGCGGCTCATCGCACGTGCGGTTCCGAGGGCGGCGCCGGAGACGGCCACCCTCTCTTCATGCGCCGGCTGCGCGCGCCAGTTCGTCGAAGAACGCGCGCAGATTCCTCAGCACGTGCGGGGTCAGCACGATGTTCATGAACTGGACGATCAGCCCGTGGCCGGGCGCGATCTCCTCGACCAGGAAGCGGGTGTGTGCGCGGACCTCGGCCGCGCTGCCGTGCGCGTAGATGCTCTGCACCGGAGTGCAGCCCCACAGGGCCAGGTCGTCGCCGAAGCGCCGCTTCGTGCGTGCCAGGTCCATGCACTCGGGCTGCACGGGGTTGATGGCGGTGACTCCGATCTCGATCAGCTCGGGCAACAGGTCGGTCAGGTTGCCGTCGCTGTGATAGGCGATCGGCAGTTCGGGGGCCACCTCTCTGGCGGCGGCGATGATGGCCGCGTGATACGGCTTGATCCGCCTGCGGTACGTCTCCAGGCTGACCATGAGCGCCTGCTGTGTCGCGATGTCGTCGCCGATGCGGATGGCGTCCACGCCGGCGGCGGCGAACATGCGGACCTGGGCCACGCGCTGCTCGGCGAGCCGCGCGAAGAGCAGACGCACGTAATCGGGGCGCTCGTAGAAGTCCAGGAACAGCCGGTCGATGCCCCGCATCAGGTAGGCCGTCTCGAGGATGGTCTGTGAGGCGTTGCCCACCACCGTGAAGCCATCGCTCTGGAGCGCCTCGACCTCCGCGCGCAGCTCTTCGGGCGCCCTGACCGACGCGAGATCGGGGAAGGGGTACTCCTGCAGCGCCGAGACGCTGTCGATCCCGGCCAGTGGGTGCCAGTACCTGTGCCCGGCGTGGTGGCCCCCGGCGCTCTGCAC
>JALGUJ010000194.1 GCA_029820945.1 Candidatus Zipacnadia bacterium
CCCGCCCGTCGCGGCGGCGAAGCCGCCGGTGCCGTCTTCGCGCCGGTACCTGCCACCCGCGGGAAATGGCCGCGGCGTACCCCCGAGCTGCCAACGACATGCGGCCCTTCGGGCCGCCGACGGGCGAGGGCGCCCGTCGCACATGACGGCAACGACATGCGGCCCTCCGTACGGCACGGCAGCGGCCGGTGACCGGCGCGCGGCTGCGCACGGCAGCGCCGCGGACCTCCATCATCCGCCTGCCGGCCTGGACGGGCTCCTGCACGACAGGATCGACCCGGACGTCGTGGCTGAGGTCGTCATGGAGGACCGCGACGCGTTGCTGGACTTCCCGTTCGTGAGCGACGGCCGACCCGGCTGCGTGATGGCCGTGCCCGACGATGCGGGGCGCCCGCGCGGATCATCAGCGAAGCGTAGCGTCCTTGCGGTCACCTACGCCGCCGGCGCGTTACTGGGCCCCCAACTCCGCGTACTCCTCGAAGAGGCGCAGGAACACCTTGTACTGCTGGAATGACACGCCCGGGGGCGTCTGGTGGTCCACCGACGGGATGAACCGGCCGCTGCGCATCAGCGGCAGCAGGCGCTCGAACTCGGCCCGGATCGCGTCCTCACCGCGGTTCATCACCATCTTGTCGTAGTGCCCGATCATGATCAGCTCCGGGTGCGCGCGGCGGATGGTCATGCCGTCAACGCCCGCCTGCCGCTCCAGTGGCAGCACGCCGCGCACGCCCACGCGCTCCAGCCACGGCACCATCTCGGTGACATCGCCGTCGCTGTCGCAGATGGCTACCGACCCGATCTCCTCGATGACGGGAACGACCTGCCGGTAGTAGGGGGCCAGGAACTCATCGAAGAGGGCCTCCGACAGCATCGGCCCGTGGTTGTAGGACATGTCCTCGGCGAAGGTGACGAAGTCCGGAGCGGCGATCTCGCCCACGCGTCGCAGCAGACCGATGGAGTGCTCCGCCAGGTCGGCGTTCATGCGGTGCATCAGGTCCGCGTGGTCGAAGAAGGCATAGAAGTGGTCCTGGATGCCGAACAGCCTGCGCGGGTACCAGAAGAAGCCGTCCACGACCATCCACAGGATGAAGCTCTCGCGGTCGTGCGCCCGGAGGTGCTCGGCGAGGGCGTCGATGCGCTCCCGGTTATCCGGGTAGAGGCACCCGCGAAGCTCGTCGTACTCGGCCGGATCGCGCATGATCCCGGCGCCGTGCTTCGGAGGCCGCGGGGAGTCCGGTCCGAGAGGCATGGTGCGCAGGTTGTAGACCGGGTCGAGGCCGACATGCCCCTGCACCTCGTAACGCGGCATGCCCTCGGGGAGGCCCTCGGTGTACCAGCGCTGGAGCGTCTGGTCCCAGTAGGGCGCCCACTCGACCATGGGCAGCCGGTCCACCGGCTCGCCACGCATCGCGGCGCGGAAGCGCCGGGCGAGGGTCACGATCACATCAGCTCGATGATGTGCTCGGCGATGCGGCGGCGGTAGCCGTGGAAGCTCGCGGGCGACCAGCCCTCGGGGATCTCCAGGTTCTCGCGGCCGTCGGGCGGGAAGGCGGCCGCGATCTCGTCGAGCGTGGCCCGCGCGGCCGCTGCCTCACCGGCCTTCTCCGCTGGCGCCGCCTCGATGAGCCTCTCGAGCATGCGCAGGTACCAGACGTCCTCGATGCCCTCGCGCTCACACTCCCAGCCGATGGTGGGGAGGGGACCGTCGGGAGTGGGCGCGGTGACGAACATGTCCGACCGCGCCGCGTCGAGGTCGTCATAGGGGCTGCCCACGAAGGCGTTGTAATGCCAGTAGAGCATTCCGACCGCGCCCAGACGCCAGCGCAGGAAGCCGCTGCGGAACCTCGGCACGGCCGTGCGGGCGCCGTAGTTCGAGGAGTAGTACCAGAAGGTGCCACCGTTATCGAGGGTCGCCTGCCGCGTCTCGGCGTTGGCCGACAGGTGCTGCCAGCAGGCGAAGTCAAGCAGGTGGATGATGCGCAGCCCGCCCTCCACGTTGTTGGGCGTGCAATAGGTCTGCGCGCCCTCCACCTCGCGGGTGAGGCCCAGCAGGTGCTCGACCTTCTCCAGCCGCTCCGGGTTATTGCTCGGCTCATCGACCGGGTAGCACAGCAGTCTCGGCCAGCCCCTCTCTTCGCCGTGGGCAACGACCGCCGCGAGGAGCTGCTTGTAGCGCTCGTCCCATTCCTCCTGAGGCAGGCCATCAGGGATCATGCCCGGCAGCCGCCGCACGCCGCCCCAGGGCATATCGCCGGTGAGGCCATGGTGCTGCGCGGCCCCGATGAACTCATCCATGTGCGAGAAGTCCAGCTTCAGCTCCCCGTCCTCCCAGCCACCGGTGGGATGCTCGCCGCTGAGGGTGATCGTGTCGATCAAGTGCTCGTGCATGTCCGCGAAGTGCAGGTCGCGGTTCTCCGGGTACTCGGCGTAGTGCGTGCCGTAGTACATGCCGAACATCTCGCCCTCGGGCTTCTCGATCGTGAAGGGCAGCACGCGCAGTCGGAGCGGACAGGTCCACGGCTGTGCGTGTTCGGGCTCGAAGCGCACCTCGCCGCGGTACCAGCCGGGCGGCTGGTCGTCCGGCACATGCACCGTGAGCCACCACCAGCGCGCGTCGCCGGGGCCGATGTCCACGCGCTCGCCCGGATACAGGATCTTCGGGCCGCGCAGGAACTTCTTCTCATTGCGGCCCATGCGCCGGCGCAGGATCCCCGCGATGCGGATGTCCCATGTCTCGCCGGGCACCGTCGCCTCGCCGGAGGACAGGTCGCTGACCTCCACAGTGCATTCGCCCAGGATCCGCAGCGGCACGACCGCAAAGCTAACGGGCTCGTACTCGCCCGGCGTCGCCCACGCGATCAGCTCCGCCTGCCGCTCCGCCGCAGACGGGATGGTGCCGGGATAGACGATGTCCAGGTAGTCGCGCGCGAAGGCGACGTAGCCGTCCACGGCGTCCTCGTTGCTGATCTCGCCCCGCGCCGGGTCCTCCTCAGGCAGGACCTCCTCGTAGTCGGCGTACCATGCCTCGCGGATGGCCTCAAACATCGCGTCCATCTGCTCGCGGGCCGCGTCCTCGCTCTCTGCCGCCAGCACCACCATGCCGTTGCAGTGCCACCAGGCGTAGCGGCGGTCCCCGACGTCGGAGCTGCGGAAGCCGATGGACACCGGCTCGTCGCCCGCCTGCACCTCGACCAGGCGGTACTCCCACTTCCGGTTCTGCCACTGCTCGATGGCCGGCTCGCCGTCAACGAGGACGTCGAAGGGCAGGCCGCCACGGCTGTACTTCATGTCGCCCGCCATGAGGGCGACATGGTACGTGCCTGGATCGAGGTCGAGGAGGAAGGTCGCGGGCACGGGGCCGCTTTCGGCGTGGCCGTAGATGAAGTCGCGCTGCAGATCGGTGCCGCTCCCCTGGTCGGCCTCGCTCAGGTAGTCCGCGGTCTCGGCCCAACCGTACCCCAACTCGGGCGAGTACGTGTCCTCCAGTGTCACCGCGGTGAAGCCGACCTCGACGGGCGAGTCGGCCTTGCCGAAGTCGAGCCGCAGCACGGGCTCCTGGGCCCATGCAGCGACGCAGAGCGCCAGCAGATAGGTCGCGGTCAGCGCGTGTCGTACGGTAGACATCGGATCCGCCCCTTTTCAGCCCGGGTTCTGTGCGCTACGCCCCTGCACGCTGCTCCATCGCGTATTCAAGCGCCTCCGGCTTGCGGATGTCGTA
>JALGUJ010000102.1 GCA_029820945.1 Candidatus Zipacnadia bacterium
GAGCAGATCCTGCGCTTCGCCGGGGAGCGCACGCTGTCTGTGCCCACGGTCATCCACTGGGGGATGGTGGTTCCCGGCGCCCTGCCCGCGCTCTACCAGCACGGAGTGCGAGTGCTTTCGGGCGGCTTCCGGCCCAGCCCCTGGGGGCGGGATATCGGCTACTGGCAGGACACCGAGCGCTCGGAGTGGCTGAGTCGGAATGAGGCATTGAGGGACTTCGAGAGCGGCATCACCTTCAGCAAGATCGACCTGTGCGCGAACACGACACCGCTTGAGGAGATCGAGCCGCGCCTGGACACGTTGGAGTCCAATCCCCGCACCGCCGAGATCATGGACCTGTTCACGCACGAGCAGTACTTCTGGCCCTTCTATCGCAACTACCTGCCCGACCACGCGGAGCGCCTGGACGTGATGCTGCGCTGGGTGACCGAGCGTGGCTACGAGCCGGTGTTCTTCCACGAGGGCTTCCTGGGCATCTGACCCCATGGCGTGTCGGCGGCGCGTCCAGAGGCCTGCTGCTGTCCGCGAGTCTCGGTCCGCCGCTCAGGCCGCTGACTTCCCCTGGGGGAGTACAGGGGGCTCCCCGAGCTGTCGCCACCGGCGACGCGCAAGCTCGCGACGTACGATTGTCACGTTTGCCGGGTTGGCGGAGAGGGAATATGGGTCTTACGTGACAAAGGGGGGCCGCGCAGTCGAGAACACAAGAGCGGGACACAGACGCACGTGGAAGAGGAGATGACATGGCTGGCACAGCACGGCATGCAACCTGTTGCGGCCGTGCCCGGCGCCCCGGGGGCGCGCGTCGTGGTACCGCCACGGTCGAGATGGCGCTGGTTGTGCCTCTGCTGCTCTTGCTGCTGTTCTCGATCATAGAGTTCGGGTTCCTGATCAAGAACCGGGCCGAACTCGGGCAGGCGGCGCGCGAGGGGGCGCGGCTGGCGGTTGTGGGTGCGACGCCCACACGCATCACCATCGGGGTGAACGGCAGCGTATCGACCATCCCCGTGGGCGAGATGACGCGGGAGTACAACTACCGGAGCTGGGACGAGGGCTCGGGCACATGGGGAAGCTGGCAGACGCTGGGCGTCTCGGACAGCGAGAATAACGCCGCCAGCGGCGACCAGATCCAGATCACGCTCAGCTACGACCACCAACTGCTGATTCCAGGGCTCATGGGCCCGGTGCTCGGCGCAGACGAGAATGGCCGCGTCAACCTCGCCGCCACCAGCGTGATGATGCGCGAGTAGCGAAGGGTGGCGAGGCGTTCTCTGGGAGAACGCCTTCATCCACGGTGGCCGAGAACGGCGACCGCGCGGGATGCAGGTCTGCGCCGTCGAGAACCCGCACCACCGTCCGGCCTGCTGGTGCTCTACACGCCGCCGAACATGCCGGGCACACCGATTGCGATGGCGCTCCGCGACTGCGGAGCGCCGTGTCGCGTTCTGAGACCATTGAAGTACCACCGAGGATTGCGGCCACGAGAGGAGAAAGGGGCATGCAGTATGCCCGTGTACGACAACGCCACGCGAGAGTCCGAGCACGGATAAGGAGCAAGCCGAGATGAGCGAAGGGATCCGCTACAGCGTGTTCACCAAGCCCTGGAAGACGATGCCACTGCCCGAGCTGGCCCGCCACGTGAGCGAGCTGGGCTTCACGGGCGTTGAGCTGCCCGTTCGACCGGAGTTCCAGGTCGAACCCGAGGAGGTCACGGAGGGCCTGCCCGAGGCGGCCCGCATCTTCGCCGACCGCGGGGTGAGCATCGAGAGCGTTGCCGGCCCCACCGATGAGCCGACCATCGCCGCATGCGCGGAGGTGGGCGTGCCGATCATCCGCATCTGCCTGCCCATCGGCAAGGAGGGCTATCTCGCGACCGAGGCGCGCTACAAGCGCGAGTTCGCCGAGCTGGCGCCGACCCTCGAGCAGTACGGCGTTGCGGTGGGACTGCAGAACCACTGCCACAACCAGGTTGGGAGCTGCCTGGGCTTGATGAACATCATCGGCGAGCTGCCGCCGGAGCAGCTCTGCGCGGTCTGGGACCCAGGACACAACGTGCTGTCCGGGGAGATCCCCGAGCAGGCCATCGACATCTGCTGGTCGCACCTGCGCATGGTCAACCTCAAGAGCCCCTACTGGCACCGCGACAACGGTCCCGAGGCGCGGGTGGCCGACTGGAAGAAGCGCTGGACCACGGGCCGCCAGGGGATCGCGCCATGGTCTGAGGTCGCGAGTCTGCTGACGAAGCGCGGCTGGCAGGGGCCGGTCTGCCTCACGGCCGAGTACAGCGATCACGACGCCGTCGATCACCTCATCGCGGACGATCTCGCCTACGCCAGAGAGCTGTTCGGTGACTGATGCCCATGAGGACGACCGCGGGCACCTACCTGGTCAATCACCGCGAGCGCCCGCTGCGCTTCGGCGAGGTCAACCTCATCAACCCGCCCCGGCGCGAGCGCCGCGGCCTGCCGCTCAAGGAGGGCGTGCTCTGCCGGACGGTCTGCACCGGCTTCTGCGGCACCGACTGGGAGCTGATGCAGATGGGCTCGCGTGGGGAGCTTGAGCCCAAGTTCCCAGAGGGCCAGGGGCGGCTGATCAACGGCCACGAGGGCGTGGTCTGGGTGCCCGACGAGCAGCGCTATGCCATCGTGCTCATCCGCGGCGGCGACTCGTGGGACCCGAGCCGGTTTGAGGTTGACGAGACCTACTTCGAGTACGGTTGCGACGGAGCCGACGGGCTGATGAGCCACCACGGCTACTACCACCCGGACATGCTGCTGGAGATCCCCGCGGAGCACCTGCCGGCCGGGGAGCTGCTCAGCCGCAGCATCGCCGCTCGCCTCATCTTCTCCGACCCCATGGCCTGCATGCTCTTCCAGCGCGAGCGCCTCGAGGACCTGCTCATGGGCCACAACTGGCGCGTGTACGCGGCCCGCGGCATGACGCGCGAGGCGGCGATGGAGTCGGCCGTCACCGACGGCTACGCGCGGGTTGTCGTGTACGGACTCGGCGGCGCGGGGATGCTCGGCGCGATCGCCGTCCGCGACAAGTACCCCGACTCCCACATCGTCACCGTCGGCCGCTCGGAGCCGGATAACGCGAAGGCCGAGTTCCTCCGCCGCCACTGGGACGGGATAGACTACGTGCAGACGCGGATGTCTGCACAGCAGACCGCGAGGGCGATCGAGGAGGCGCTCGGAGGCAAGCCGCGCGTGTTCATCGGCGCGTCCGGCAATCCAGTCGAGGCCGAGATCGCCCTCGACTGCGGCCTGCTCGACAACAACGGCATATACGCCGGCTTCAGCCTCGGGCCGCAGATCTGCTATGACTCGATGCCCTTCGGCTTCAGGAACCACCTGATCTTCGGCGCCATCAACTTCCGGCGCGACCACATGGAGGCCGCCATCGAGCTGCTCTGCCGGCTGCCGATGGAGGAGCTGGTCGGCGAGCGGCTGCTCGAGGACCTCGAGGCTGACCCGATTGGCTTCTACCGCGAGGTCTACCGCGCCCCGGACCGCCCACTGAAGACCATGGTGGCATGGGACCAGGCGTTGATCCGGTGAACGGCGGGAATAGGCGGCATACGCCACAGCGCGGTGGTTGAAGACGAACTCCTGACGCCCGTGTCACGGAGAGCTGGCCCCTTTGACGGGGAGGCGAGAACCATGCGTCTCGACGCGCACGTGCACTTCTGGCGCTACAGGGAGACGGAGTACGGCTGGATCGGCGACGACATGGGCGCGATCCGGCGCGACTTCGTGCCCGACGACTGGCGGAAGGTCGCCGAGCCGCTGGGCTTCGAGGGCCTGATCGCCGTGCAGGCCCGGCAGACGCTGGAGGAGACGCGCCGGCTGCTGGAGCTGGCCGAGCAGCACCCGGTCATTCGCGGCGTGGTAGGCTGGGTGGACCTGCGGGGGCCGGCGTTGGACGAGCACCTGGAGATTCTACGCGACCATACCAGGCTGGTGGGAGTGCGCCACGTCGTCCAGGATGAGCCCGAGGAGGCATTCATGCTCCAGGCCGACTTCCTGCGTGGCATCAAGCACCTGGGGCGGTGCGAGCTGGCGTACGACATCCTCGTGCGGGCCCCGCAGCTTCCGGCGGCGGCCGAGATGGTGGAGCACTTCCCGCGCCAGCGATTCGTGCTCAACCACATCGGCAAGCCGAACATCGCCGACGGCGAGATGGCGCAGTGGGCCACGGACATACACGTCCTCGCCGAGCACGACAACGTCTTCTGCAAGCTCTCGGGGCTGGTGACCGAGGCCGACTGGGACGGGTGGACCGTCGAGCAGCTTCACGGCTACCTGGACGTGGTCTTCGACGCCTTCGGCCACGAGCGGCTGATGATCGGCTCCGACTGGCCGGTGTGCCTGGTTGCGGGGAGCTACGCGGAGACGATGGGCGTGGTGATGAGCTACATCGCCGGCATGCCGGAGGACGTGCAGCGGGGGATCCTGGGGGAGAACTGCATGAGGGCCTACGGAGGCATGAGTGAGGGGTGAAGGGGCAACGGCGGCCGGCGCTGCCGCCGTTCCCAATCGCCAACTGCCAATTCCCGCCGTTGCCGTTACTGCTCGTTCACGGTCTCGATCATGGCCATGATGTTCTCGGGCTTCGCGTCGCCGGGGATCGAGTGCGCGGGGGCGCAGATGTAGCCGCCCCCCTCCCCCACTTCCCGCAGCAGGCGGCGCACCTCCAGGCGCACCTCGTCAGGCGTCCCGTAGGGCAACAGACGCTGTGTGCTGATTCCGCCCCAGAATGCGAGCCTGCCGCGGTAGGTGCGCTTCATCTCGTAGACGTCCATGACCTCGGGCTGGAAGGGATTGAAGCAGTCAACACCGATCTCGATGAGCCGGTCGAACACCTCCTGGACGTGCCCGCACGAGTGGATGGAGACGAACTTGCCGGCATCCGTGGCGGCCGCGTACTGGCGCTCGAGCCGGGGCTTGAGGAAGCGTTCCCACATCCGCGGCCCCATGAGGAGGCCACGCTGGGAGCCCCAGTCATCGCCGAAGTGGACCATGTCGATGTCGTGCTGCACCGCATGCTCGACCATCGCCACGTTGTAGTCGCAGATCATGTCCAGCAGCTCATCGACGAAATCGGGCGCCTCGATCATGTCCACGAAGAGCCGCTCCATGCCACGTAGCGTCCAAGCCCGCTCGAAGAGCGAGAAGCCGATGGAGAACTGCACGCAACACCCGGCGGCGGCGGCCACGCGCTCGCCGAAGCCCTCCCACCTCTCCGGCGCGTGAGGGTCGGGAAATGTCAGCTCGCTGAGGTCGCGCTCGGGCAGTACCTGGTTGCAGACGATGCCGATGTCGCGATCGACGCTGCGGTCCCACCGCACCCCGAACTGGTCCTGCCAGGTGTTCTCGTCGATCCAGCCCTCCAGTGGGCCGGGCGCGGCGGAGACGCCGGCGAAGCAGTTGTCGATGGGCGCCAGGGCGCTGTCGCCGTATGCCTCGATGAACGCCGCGCGGGCGTTCTGCGTGAAGCCGATGTGGTAGGGGACGCGGTCGGCCGCGCGGTGCTCAAGCGCGGCGATGACGCGTTCGCGGTTGGTCATGGTGCGGCCTGCCTCCGGCGGCAGGTTAAGCGGGAGGGCCGGCCCATCCCGGCCCTCCCGCCCGTGCAGTAGAGCGCGGCGGTGCTAGATGGGGAACTTGATGTTCGCCGAGACGCCCACGCCCTCGATGCCCTTCACGCTGCTGGTCACGCTGCGCTTCGTCGAGATCGGCAGCAGCGCGCGTCCGCGGAAGTCGCCGATGGTGAGCTCGATTTCGGCGACGGCCGTAGCCTTCTCGACCTGGACGCTGGGGCCCATGACCTGCGCCGCGCCGATGGCCGTGCCGCCACCCTCGGCCACGCGCAGTATCGGCACTACCTTGGTGGCGCCGGCAGCCTTCGCCTCATGCTGCGCCAGCACCGCATTGATGGCGTCATCGATGTCATCTGAGAACTTGTCAACGACCCAACCGATGCCGAAGATCTTCACCAGGTCGCCGATGGCACCACCGAGGTCCAGGCTCTGCGCCGGGCGCGGGCCGACCGCGCAGCCCAGCACGAAGGCCCAGACGACCACGAGAACGGTCACATTGCGCAGCTTCGAGTCCATTCTCATTCGTATCTCCTCCTCAGCGCCTAGATCTCGATGTCGCCCAGGCCCGTCACGCCCACCTGCTGGACGCGGTTGAGTCCGCCGGGCCCCGGCTCGTTGGTGGTGATAGGCACGTAGATGTCGATCTCCAGGTAGTTCTTGAAGTGGGTCTCCAACTGCGCCACGGCCGCGACCTGGTCCACCTTCGAGGCGGGACCATTGACCCGCGCGGCTCCGACCTTCACGCCCTCGAGCACGCTCACGATGGGGACGATCTTGTCCTGGTAGTCCTCGGGCGGTGCCCACTCCGCCGGCGCGACCTCGCCCGGCGGCGGCTCCTCGACCTCACCACCAACACCGAGCGCCATCATGATATTGTCCCGCCAGGCCTCGGCGAGCCCCAACGCCGTGGACCCCTGCGGGGCCGCCTCGGCGGGCGAGATGGTCACGATGAGCTGACCGGCGGCCCGGAGTTCGGCACCCTCCCCCGCGCCCTCACGCGCAGCCACGTCGTACGGCGAGTAGGGTCCCGACAGCCAGCGTTGCAGGCGGTCGGCGACGATCATCGCGCGCTCATGGGGGGTGAAGCCGCCCATGGTCTCGCGCATGCGGATGACCACCGTGTCGTTGATGAGCACCTCGCCGACCGGCTCGCCGCCGATCTCGGCCGCGCGGTCGCTCACGCTAGGCGCAGCCGTAGCCGGCTCATCGGCGTACGCCGGGGCGGGCGCAACGCCCACCACCGCGTTGGCCCGCGTTCCGGCCCAGAATGCGCCCGCGGCCAGGACGAGGAACAGAACGGCGTACCCCACGCCTCTGATCACTGTCCTCCATCTCAACAAGAACGCCACCTCCTCATACGACTCGCGTTCCACGAGTCCTATTGCCCCTCTCCGGCCCGCCAGGCGACAGGCCCAGGAGCTTCTTCGACGCCGACGCCCCGGCTCCTGCACGCGCCTCGCATTCCCGCGGCCCCGACCCGCCCTGCGGGAAGGAAGGCCTCCCCGCAAGGCGAAGACTGTGCTATGCACACCAGGGAGGTGCATCGCGTGAGACGCACGTTGACGTTGGCCCTCGCATTCACGCTCGCCATTCCCGCCGCCTTCGCCCAGGATGAGGCGACGGACCGTGACGTGCTCTTCCAGACCTCGACGGTCGGCGCGCTGCTGCAGGGCGTCTACGACGGCCCGGTGCCGCTGGGCGAGCTGGGGCGCCACGGCGACCTCGGCCTGGGCACCGTGAACTCCCTCGATGGAGAGCTGGTGGTGGTGGACGGCCGGTTCTACACCGTAGACGCCGCAGGAGACGTCCACGAGCCGGCCGGCGACGTCTGCACCCCATTCGCGGCCGTCACCTGGTTCGAGCCCGATGATTCGCGCACCGTCGCCGGCGTGCCCGGCTACGAGGCCCTGCAGCAGCTCATCGACGAGCTGCTGCCGACGCCGAACCTCTGCTATGCCATTCGCATAACCGGCCTCTTCAGTTACGTGAGGACCCGAAGCGTGCCGAAACAGGAGCGGCCCTACCGGCCCCTGGCGGAGGTCGTGAGGACGCAGCCGGTCTTCGAGCTCTCGAACGTGGAGGGCACGCTGGTGGGCTTCCGGCTCCCCGCCTTTGTCGCCGGCGTCAACGTGCCCGGCTACCACCTGCACTTCCTGGCGGCCGACCACAGCGGCGGCGGGCACCTGCTGGACTGCCGCGTTGACCGGGCGGAGGTGGAGATCGACCACACCGCGACGATCACCGTCGCGCTGCCAGGCACCAGCGACTTCTTCGAGTGCACCATGCCCGGCGGGCAGGAAGAGGCCCTGCACGAGGTGGAACGGTAGCTGCCGCGCCGGGAATGAGCGCGCTCACGGCCGACCACGCAGGGCTCCGCGATCTCCCGTCTCATGCACCACGACCACCGGAGGAGACCATGACTTCCATCGACCGGCTCTGTATCGACACCATCCGCTGTCTGACCATGGACGCGGTGGAGAAGGCCGACTCGGGCCATCCCGGCATGCCCATGGGCGCGGCGCCGATGGGCTATCTGCTGTTCGACCGCTTCATGCGCTACAATCCGCGGAACCCGGCCTGGTTCGATCGCGACCGCTTCGTGCTCTCGGCCGGCCATGGGTCCATGCTGCTCTATTCCCTGCTGCACCTGAGCGGATTCGACCTGCCAATGGAGGAGCTGATGGAGTTCCGCCAGTGGCGGAGCATGACGCCCGGCCACCCGGAGCGCGGCGACACGCCGGGCGTGGAGACCACCACCGGGCCGCTCGGCCAGGGCTTCGCCAACGCGGTGGGCATGGCGGTGGCCGAGGCCTTCCTCGCGGCCACCTTCAATCGCCCGGACGGCTCGCATCAGGGCCTCAGTCTCGTCGATCACCACACCTACTGCATCTGCTCCGACGGGGACCTGATGGAGGGCGTCTCGGCCGAGGCCGCGTCGCTCGCCGGCCACCTGGGCCTGGGCAAGCTCATCTGCCTGTACGACGACAACGATATCTCGATCGAGGGCAGCACGGAGCTGGCCTTCACCGAGGACGTCGCGAGACGCTTCGAGGCCTACGACTGGCACGTCGAGATGGTCGAGGACGGCAACGACCTCTCCGCCATCGCGGGCGCCCTCGAGCGCGCCCGACGCGACCGGGCGCACCCCTCGCTCATCTGTGTGCGCACGCACATCGCATGGGGCAGCCCCATGCAGGACCAGGCCGAGTCGCACGGCGCGCCGCTGGGCGAGGAGAACATCCGCCAGACCAAGCGGAGCCTGGGCTTCCCGCCCGATGAGCACTTCCACGTGCCCGGCGAGGTGCGCGAGCACATGGCGCAGGCCGTCACGCGCGGGCGGCAGGCCGAGGACGAGTGGCAGGAGCGGCTCGGGCGCTACCGCGAGCAGTTCCCCGAGTGGGCGGCGCTGTTCGAGCGCATGGTGGCGGGCGAGCCGCCCGACGACTGGGACGCCGACCTGCCCGTCTTCGGACCCGAGGACGGCCCCATGGCGACCCGCAACGCCTCCGGCGAGGTCATCAACGCCATCAAGCATCGCCTGCCCACGCTCATCGGCGGCTCGGCGGACCTGGCGCCGTCCACGAAGACGATCATGGAGGGCGAGGGCGACTTCTCGGCGCAGCACCGCGGCGGCCGCAACATGCACTTCGGCGTGCGCGAGCACGCCATGGGCGGCATCGTCAACGGCATGGCCCTGCACGGGGGCGTGATCCCCTACGGGGCGACCTTCCTGGTCTTCTCGGACTACATGCGCCCCGCCATCCGGCTCTCCGCGCTCATGGGCGCCGATGTGCACTGGGTCTTCACCCACGACAGTATCGGCGTGGGCGAGGACGGACCGACCCACCAGCCGGTCGAGCATTTGATGAGCCTGCGGACCATCCCGAACCTCGCGGTCATCCGGCCTGCGGACGCCAACGAGACCGCGGTCGCCTGGCGGATCGCCGTCGAGCGCCGCGGCCCGGTGGCCATGGCGCTGACGCGGCAGAAGCTGCCGATCCTCGACGCGGAGCGGTATCCGGTCCGCGAGGGGGCGGCCAGGGGCGGCTACGTGCTGGCGGAGGCCGACGGCGACCTGCACGTGATCCTGGTGGCGACCGGCTCGGAGGTCTCGCTGGCGCTGGAGGCGCGGGAGGTCCTACAGGCAGAGGGCATCGGCACGCGCGTGGTCTCGCTCCCCTGCTGGGAGGTCTTCGAGGAGCAGGGAGCGGAGCACATCGACCGGGTGCTGCCCGCCGGCGTCCCGAAGCTCGCCATCGAGGCCGGCGTGACGCTCGGCTGGGAGCGCTGGGTCGGGCAGGATGGCGACGTCATCGGCCTGGATCGCTTCGGCGCCTCGGCCCCCGGCGGCACGCTCATGGAGAAGATGGGCTTCAGCGTGGGCAACGTGGTCGAGCGCGCGAAGCGGCTCCTGGAGGCGTGAGCCGCGGGCACGCGTGCGGCAACCACGGGCGCGGGACGCGTCCGCGCCCTGCAGCGTGGCACGAGATCTCGAAGGAGCGGTGGACGGATGAAGCTGGGCATGTTCGGGTTGGGGAAGATGGGCGCCAACATGGCGCTGCGGCTGATCCGCGGCGGCCACGAGGTGATGGGCTGGAGCCGCAGCGAGGGCACGGTCGGCGAGGCGAGGTCCGAGGGAGTGCCTGCCACCACCTCGGTCGCGGAGGTCGTGGCGACGCTGCAGCCGCCGCGCATCTGCTGGCTGATGGTACCGGCCGGCGACCCCGTCGATGACATGATCGCGGCGCTTCTGCCGCTGCTCGACGAGGGCGACATCATCGTCGATGGCGGCAACTCACGGTACACCGACACGGTGCGCCGCGCGCGGGAGCTGTCGGCGCAGGGCCTGGGCATGGCGGATGTCGGCACCTCCGGCGGCGTCTGGGGGCTGAGCGAGGGCTACTCGATGATGGTGGGCGGCCCGGAAGAGGTGGTGGCGCACCTGCGGCCGGTCTTCGAGTGCCTCGCGCCCGGCCCGGACCTCGGCTGGGGGCACATAGGGCCCGCCGGCTCGGGGCACTTCGTGAAGATGGTCCACAACGGGATCGAGTACGGGATCATGCAGGCCTACGCCGAGGGCTTCGCCCTGATGAGGCGCAAGGAGGAGTTCGACCTCGACCTGCAGCAGATCGCCGAGGTCTGGCGCTTCGGCTCGGTCATCCGCTCGTGGCTGCTGGACCTGATCGCGAGCGCGCTCGAAGAGGAGGGCCAGGAGCTGGAGGAGATCGCCCCCTACGTGCACGATTCGGGCGAGGGGCGGTGGACGGTCGAGGAGGCCATCGAGACGGCCCAGGATCTGCCGGTCATCACGCTGGCCCTGATGCAGCGATTCGCGTCGCGCGACGAGGATCGCTACGCCGACAGGCTGCTGGCGATGATGCGCAGGCAGTTCGGCGGGCATGCGGTGAAGCGCGCGGAGGAGGATGAGGATGGCGAGCAATGACATAGACCGGCACCTGATGATCGTGATCGGCGGCACCGGCGACCTCATGCGCCGCAAGCTGCTGCCGGCCATGCGGCGGCTCACCGAGGAGGGGGCGCTCGCGGACAGGGCCGTCATCCTCGCAGCCGGGCGGCGCACGAGCTTGGACGACGAGCGCTACCGCCGCTGGGCGCGCGAGGCGCTTGACGACGCCGGCATGCTGCCCGACGCCCTGGGATCAGGATGGTGCCAGCGCTGCCTGCACTACCAGTCGGTCGGCGACCAGGAGCGAGAGGACTTCGCGCGCCTCAAGCAGCGAATCGAGCAGCTTGAGCGCGACCACGACCTGCCGGGGAATCGCACCTTCTACATGGCCACGCCGCCCGGCGCCTTCATCGACACCGTCGAGCGGCTCGGCGAGCTGGGCCTCAACGAGAGCCCGGGCTGGACGCGCGTGGTCATCGAGAAGCCCTTCGGCCACGACCTCGAGTCCGCCTGCGCCCTCAACGAGCGCATCCACCGGCACTTCCGCGAGGACCAGATCTACCGCATCGACCACTACCTGGGCAAGGAGACCGTCCAGAACCTGCTGACCTTCCGCTTCGCGAACATGCTCTTCGAGTCAGTGTGGAACCGCGACCGCATCGGGTCGGTGGAGATCACGGTGGCCGAGGACCTGGGAGTGGGCGAGCGCGCGGGCTTCTACGACTCGGTTGGCGCGCTGCGCGACATGGTCCAGAACCACATGACCCAGCTCCTCACGCTCACGGCCATGGAGATCCCGGTCCAGTTCGAGGCCGACGCCATCCGCGATGAGAAGGTGAAGGTGCTGCGCTCCCTGGCGCCCATCGACGCCTCCCAGGTCGTGGTCGGCCAGTACGCGGCAGGGCAGGTCGGCGGCGAGGCGGTGCCGGGATACCTGGAGGAGGCGGGCGTCGCGCCGGAGTCAGCGACCGAGACCTTCGTGGCGATGCGGGTGTACATCCAGAACTGGCGCTGGCAGGGAGTGCCGTTCGTTCTGCGCACCGGCAAGCGCCTGCGCGAGAAGCTCACGCAGATCGTCATCAACTTCCGCTGTCCGGCACTGGCGATCTTCCAGAAGCACACGCAGGCGACGGTCCGCGCCAACTCCCTGTGCATCACGCTGGAGCCCGACGAGGGCTTCGACCTGCACTTCGAGGTCAAGCGGCCTCGCGAGCCCCTGCGACTGAGCACGGAGAGGCTCAGCTTCCGCTACCAGGATGCCTTCGCGCAGATCCCTGACGCCTACGAGACGCTGCTGGTGGACATCGCGCAGGGCGATCAGACGCTGTTCGTCCGCTCGGATGAGGTGGAGGAGTCGTGGCGGCTCTACACGCCGCTGCTGCGGCATCGGCCGCGCCCGCACCCCTACGAGGCCGGCGGCATGGGGCCTGAGGAGGCCGACCGGCTGCTGGTGCCGCGCGGGGAGGCCTGTCCCATATGAGCGAGCCGCGGGTGCGCGTGTTCGCGACGCTGGAGGAGGCGAGCCGGGCGCTGGCGGCGGAGATCGCGCGGGCGCTCGCCGGGGCTGTGGCGGAGCGCGGGCGTGCCACCATCGCGCTGGCGGGAGGCGGCACGCCGCGCACCTGC
This sequence comes from Candidatus Zipacnadia bacterium, assembly GCA_029820945.1. Taxonomy (GTDB): domain Bacteria; phylum Armatimonadota; class Zipacnadia; order Zipacnadales; family UBA5352; genus JALGUJ01. The sequence continues at coordinate 12,633 of JALGUJ010000102.1, forward strand.
TACGAGGCCCTGGCGGCCGAACACAGCGGCCTGCCCTGGCCCCGCACGCACGTGTCTTGGGGCGATGAACGCTTCGCGCGGCACGACTCGCCCGAGAGCAACTACCGCATGGCGCGCGAGACGCTGCTCGAGGCCGTCCCGATCCCGCCCGAGAACGTGCACCCGTGGGCCACGCAGATGGAGCGGCCCGAGCAGGCGGCCGCGGCCTACGAAGCGGACCTTGCGGCGCTGTTCGGCGGCGCGCTGCCGCGCTTCGACACCATGCTGCTCGGCCTGGGCGAAGACGGGCACACGGCGTCGCTGTTCCCAGGCTCTCCTGCGCTGCGGATCGAGGACCGCTGGGCGGTGCCGTCGGAGGCGCCCGCCGAGCCGCGCCGGCGCCTGACCCTGACGCTCCCGGTCATCAACAACGCGCGGGCGGTGCACTTCCTCGTCGGGGGTGCGGGCAAGCGCGAGGCCGTGCGCTGCGCTCGGAGCGGCGGTCATCCCGAGCGCTGCCCCGCCGCGCTCGTGCGCCCGAAGAGCGGCACGCTCACGTGGTGGCTGGACAACGCGGCGGGGCTCACGGAGACGGCCCCAAACGGGAGGGCAAACGACCCACGGGCGTGAGCGCCCGTGGCACGTACCCGACAACTCCATCCGCGACGGCTGCGGCACCTACCCCACCAGTCACCCGAAGGGCGGCGCGGCGCGAATGGCAATGGAAGGGCGCGGCACAGGTCCGCGCCCTACAACAGGGCAAAGGGCCGGGCGGGATGGGCGGCGGGCACGTCCGTGCGACAGGGGGCAGACACCTACCATCCGGAGCATTGCGCATGATCCACGCGACTCGAGTGAGCCAGCTCTCCGACGCACCCGTCCGGGAGCGGGAGATCTTCGGGACGGTGCGATACATGAACGCGTCCGGCCTCGAGCACAAGTTCGACATCGACGCCTACTTCGAGCGAGTGCATGGCCGGAGCGAGCATTGACGCCTGCACGGGAGGGCCGTAAATGGGATTCTGGGTCGATCGACTGGAGCCGCTCTACGCCGAGCACGGGCTCAGGCTGCGCAAGCACACCGGTCAGTTCCCCGCCTGGACCGAGCGGGTCCCGACCGTCGTTGACCTCGACGACGAGGAGCACCGCATTCTGGACGAGGAGGGCGAGCGCGCTCTCGACGACCATCTGCGCGAGCGGGGGATGTTCGCCTTCCCCGCGCTCGATGTGAGGCGGCTCAACCCGCTGCATCGGCGCAGCGTGCTGTCACGGCGCGGGGTGCGGCAGGCCGCGGTGTTCGTCGGCCCCGGCGGCGGCCTGCGGCACTGCGCGGAGTCCATCTGCGAGATGGTTCGGGACCTCGATGGCTCTCCCCCAACTATTCATCCCGACACCGAGTGGAGGCTCATCGACCTCTGCGCCTCACACGCCATCGTGCTCGGGGGCGCACATGAGAACGCGGCGGCGGCGCGGCTCTGTGACCGTGGCTGGCTCGATGCCGACCTGCGCTTCCCCGGACCGGGCGGCTGGCTGCTGCGCACAGTGCACAACCCGGCGGGCATGGGCCATAACCTCGTGCACCTGTGTGCGGACGAGAGCACGTGCGAGCCGGCACTGGAGGCCTTGCGTAATCGGCTGGCGCGGCGCGGAGACTCGGTCGTGCTGGGCCCGGCGATGGAGGCGCATCCCGGTCCTGCCGCCATGCAGTGGCTGGGCGACTGGGAGATCTGGCGCAGGCATTTCGCGTCCGCCGCCTTGTGGCGGCGCGGTGAGGAGTACCGCGACATCGAGGACGTCGAGGGGTTCGCGCGGTGGCTGGCGGGCAGCTTCGACTGCGGCGGCCCGAAGGGCGATCTGTACAACCGCGGCCCGGCGCGCGTGGGCAGCATGGCCGCGCGCCTGTACACCATCACCGGCGACCGCCGATGCCTGGAGCTCTATCGCCATCTGATGCTGGCCCTGATGGACTACTACTGCAACTTCGAGGGCGGCGCCAGCTACCTCGGTGACTTCGACTTCGAGGTCTACTCCCAGATCCTCTATTGGGACCTGCTGGAGGAGGAGGACGTCTTCAGCGACGAGGAGCGGCTGATCATTACCAACTTCCTGCTCGCCACGCTGCGCATGACCCGCGGCCATCAGCGCGAGCGCTGGCCGATCAGGCCGGGGGCGCTGCGCCACAACCACGAGACCTTCCCGGCGCTGGGGCTGTTCCGGGGCGGATGCTACTTCAGCGACTACTACGGCCTCACCGAGGCGGAAGACTGGTTGGAGACCGCCGAGGAGGCATTCAGCGGGACCATCGAGGACCGGGTGAAGCACCGCGAGGACGCGAACGGCTACCAGTGGATCGTGCCGTCACACAAGCTGCTCTACGACGCCCTGACCGGGCGCGACACCTACCGCGAGAACGGCGTGCTCGCGGGCCTGGCGCGCGCGTTGGTGGCGACCACGGACAACCTCGGCCACCCCGCCGACTTCGGCGACGCGGGCCTGCCCATCTCATCTGGGACGCGCCAGGCCGCGCTGCTGGAGGCCATCGCCGGCCGGCTGGGCGACGCCGCCATGCAGTGGTGGGCGGACAGGCTCTGGCGGGCCGTGCCTGGGTCGGATCCGGCATGGCTCGGGGGCGCGCTGATGCAGATCAACGCCGGCCGGCGGGTCGAGCCGGAGGAGCCGGCCCCGCCCCCCAGGCTCGACGTGCTGCCGCTCGACGATCACATCCGTCGCATGGCGGCGCCCGAGCTGCCGGCGAGCTACGTCTACGACAAGGCGGCCCTGCGCGACGGCCATGACCCGCGGGGCCAGTACCTGCTCCTGGACGGGTACTCAGTAGGCAGCCACATCCACTACGACCAGAACGCCATCATCCGGTACACGGCGGCGGAGCGGCTGTGGCTCGTGGACAACGGCTACGGCAAGCCCAGCGGCGAGACGGCCGCGCAGGCCGCTTACGCCGGGCGTCAGCGCGGCCCGCAGGACCATAACACGCTGCTGGTGCTCCACGACGACGAGCCCGCCCTGCCGCCGCCGTTCTGTGCGCTGCTGGTGGCCGAGAGCGACGGACCGCTGAGCCTCGTGCAGAGCGCGCTCGTGGGCTACGCGGGCGTGGACTGGCTGCGCAGCATTATCTGGCTCTCGGGCTACGGCGCGCTGGTGATCGACTCGGTGAACGTCGAGGATGAGGTGCGCGAGCTGCGCTGCCAGCTCAACATGCTCGGTCAGGTCGAGGTGGAGGACGGGCTGCTTCGCTGCGAGCAGGACGGCCGGCACATGCTCTTGCAGTTCGAGCCCGGCGCGCGAGTCGAGATGGGCTCGTACACCAATGCGAACTGGGACGCGGAGTTCGAGCGCGGCAGCTACCCGCACGCCTCGCCGCCGGTGAAGAAGTTCGAGCGGGTCGTGGCGCCCGAGGCCGGTGAAACACTGCGCTTCGTGACGCTCATTCAGGCCGGGGACGAGCCCGAGCCGCGCATGGAACTGGAGTTGGGCGAGGACCTGACGGTGCGGGGGGAACTGCCCGCCGGGGAGGGCGCGGTCTCGGCCGCCGGCCTGGAGGCGGCTGTGCGGGAGGGCACGCTCTCGGTGCGCATCGACGCGCCCTGGCCGGTGCCAACGGACATCCCCCGGCTCCCGGCGCAGTCGCCGGCGTACGCGCTCACGTCCCCGTAGCCTGCGGGCGTCAGTCGTCGCCGGTGGGCAGGTCCGCCTGCCGCCAGAACTCCGACTCGCGCGTGATCACGGTCGCGCGGAAGAGACTGTCGGGAGTGCCGGCGTCGGACCAGTCGCAGTCCAGCACGGAGGCCTGCAGCTCGCCGGCCTCCCGGTAGGCGTTGTTCACGTCCGTGATTTCGAGCTGACCACGGCCCGACGGCTGAAGCGTGGGCAGGATCTCCCAGAGTCTCTGGTCATACATGTACACGCCCACCACGGCCAGGTTCGACTTTGGCCGCTCCGGCTTCTCCTCGATGGAGAGCACGCGTCCGTCGTCATCGACCTCAGCGACGCCGAACCGCTCGGGGTCATGCACGCACCGGAGCAGGATGCGGGCCCCACGCTCCTGGAGCCGGTACGCCTGCACGTGCTCGCGGATGCTGCCGCCCAGGACGTTATCGCCCAGCATGACCGTCACGCGGTCGTCGCCGACGAAGTTGCGCGCCAGGCGGAGGGCGTCGGCGATGCCGCCGGCGCCGCGCTGGTAGGTGAAGGTGAGGTGCTCGAGGCCAAACTCGGAGCCGTCGTGGAGCAGCTCGAGGAAGTCGCCGGGGCTGTTGCCGCCGGTCACGATCATGATGTCGCGGATGCCCGCCTCAACCAGGACGTACAGCGGGTAGTAGACCATCGGGAAGCGGCCGACGGGCAGCAGGTGCTTGTTGGTCACTCGGGTCATGGGCATCAGGCGCGTGCCCAGCCCGCCGACGAGGATGACGCCCTTCACGACGGCACCTCCGGTCAGTCCTCGATCATCGACAGGAAGTACTCCTGCACTCGCCGATCATCGGTCAGCTCGGGGTGGAAGGCGCTGGCCAGCAGGTTCCCCTGCCGGCAGAGCACGATGCTATCCTCGAAGGTCGCGAGCACCTCGACGCCGCACTCCTCGCAGACCTCGCGCACGGCGGGGGCGCGGATGAACACCGCGCGCACCGGGCCGCTGTCGATGCCCTTCACGGGCAGGTCGGCCTCGAAGCTGTCCACCTGGCGCCCGAAGGCGTTGCGCTCGACCGTGATGTCCATCAGCCCGAGGCGCCACTGATCGCTGCCGACGATCTCCTTCGCCAGGATTATCATGCCCGCGCAGGTGCCCCAGATGGGCTTCGCCTGCTCGTGCATCTCGCGCACCGGCCCGTCCAGCTCGAAGCGCTGCATCAGCTTGCCGATCGTGGTGCTCTCTCCCCCCGGAATCACCAACGCGTCGCAGGCGGCGATCTGTTCGCTCGTCTTCACGGGTCGCGCCTCGACGCCCTCGATCTCGCCCAGCGTCTCGATGTGCTCCCTGAAGTCTCCCTGCACGGCCAGTACGCCAGCGATCTTCGGCATCTCCGGTCTCCGTTGCTCTGCGGCGAGTGAGTAACGCGACGAGGGGCATTGTAGGGCGGCGGACCGGGGACGTCAAGCGGCGGCGCCCCTCCCCCGGCTCGGGCAGGCCGGCTCGGGCAGGCTCGGCCCGCCCCCTCCCCCTGGCGACGCTTCGCCTGAGGGCGGGACAGGGAGCCGACGTATGGCAGCCGCCGACCGGCACGAAGTGAGGCCCCGCGGTCGAGAGCCGTTCATGGAGGGGCCGCTGCGAGCGAAGCGAGCAGTGCGACTGCGCACTGAGGGCAGTCGCAGGTTCCACCCCGGCCCACAGCATGTTAGCCCTTCGGCGGATGCGGATCGTGCCCGTAGGTGTTACGCTCGCGGATCCTGCCTTGGCGAT
>JALGUJ010000017.1 GCA_029820945.1 Candidatus Zipacnadia bacterium
CGCTCGATGCCGCGGCGATGAAAGGCGGACGGGCGCTGCTCGGTGAGGGCGGCTGGGCGCTCCGCGTGGCGGTGACTTCGGCCTCGGGCCGCGATGAGGCGAACTTCTGCGGGGTGAGCGCGGCCGGCGACGAGGCGGACGCCCCCAACCCTCCTGCGCCGCTGAACGGGCCGGACCTGCGCTTCATCTCGCCCGACGGAGCGCGCCTGGCGCTGGACTTCCGCCGCGGTGACGCCGCGGGGCAGGAGTGGGAGATCGAGGTGGCCGCCCCCGCCGGGGAGGTCACGACTGTGCGCTGCCCGGACCTGTCGCCGCTGCCGGGCGACCTTGGCGTGCTGCTGCTGGACCGCGATGCGGGCAGAACCGTCTCCATGCGCACCACCGCGGGTTACGGCTTCGTGGCGGGCGAGACCCCCCGGCGGCTGCTGCTGCGCGTGGTTCCCGCAGCCAGCACGCTCTGCCTGAGCGCGGTCACGGCTCAGCAGACGGCTCCGCGCCGGGCGGCGATCACTTACGCACTCTCGGCGCCGGCGGCCGTGATCGTGGACCTGCACAACATCGCCGGGCGGCGCGTCGCCCGCATCGCGGCATCCGAGGCCGCGGACGCGGGGGTGCAGTCGCTATCGTGGGACCTGCGATCCGACCGGGGGACGGCGGTGCCGGCCGGACGCTACCTCGTCCGGGTCACGGCGCGCTCGGAGGACGGCCAGCAGGTCAACGCGCTTGCGGCGCTCAGCGTCGCCCGGTAGCGCGGCCTGCCCATCTCCATCCCGGGGACGGGCGCGCGAATGGCCGCCCGCGGGGCGGCGGCGTGCGCGAAATGCGCGGAGCCCGGCGCAATGGCCGGGCTCCGGCAGGATGCTCCGGAAGCGGCGATCAGGCCTCCTCCACCGCCTCATCGGCGTCCTCGACCTCGATCTGCCGTCCCTCCTCCGCGCCCTCGATGTCCTCCTCGTGGTGCTTGGAGATATGCTCGTCCACTCTGGCGCGGAGCTCCTCGTACTTGGTGCCCATCTGTGCCCTCAGCTCCTCGGCGCGCTGCTTCGCCCGCGTTGCCGCGTCGCCGAGCTCGCTTCGCAGCTCGTGGCCGGACTTGGGGGCGAGCAGGAGAGCCGTCGCCGCACCCACGACCGCGCCCAGGGCCATCGCGCCCAGAAGCGCCATCGCGTCTCGGACATCACCATCATCTTGTGCCATGTGGAACCGCCTCCTCATCCCGTCATGCTCGCCACAGATGCCGCTCATTCGAGGCGAATCTTCGCGAAGGTGCGCTTGCCCACCTGCAGCACGTCGCCGTCGCTGACCTCGAGGTTCGCGGTCTCGTCCTCGACCCTCGCGTTGTTGAGCCGCACTGCGCCCTGGCGGATCAGCCGCCGCGCCTCGGAGTTGGATGACGCGCCGCCGCAGCCCGTGACCAGCGTCACGACCCACACGCGACCGTCCTCGAGGTCGTCCTTCCGGACCTGAAGCTCGGGCATCTCGGAGGGCAGCTCGCCCCGGCTGAAGACCTGCTCGAACTCCCGCTGCGCCCGCCTGGCCGATTCGGCGTCGTGGTAGCGCTCGACGATGCTCCGCGCCAGGCGCTTCTTGGCCTCCATCGGGTGCAGCTCACCCGACTGCATCTGCCGGTCGATCCGCGCCGCACCGTCGAAGCCGGCGTCGGTCAGCAGCGCATAGTACTGCGGCAGGGCCTCGTCGGGGATCGACATGAGCTTGCCGAACATCTCCTCGGGCGGCTCGGCGATCCCGACGTAGTTGCCCAGCGACTTGCTCATCTTCTCCGTGCCGTCGGTGCCGACCAGCAGCGTCCAGGTCGCCGCAACCTGCGGCTGCATGTCGTAGGCGCGCATGATGTCGCGGCCCACCAGGAGGTTGAAGAGCTGGTCCGTGCCGCCCACCTCCACGTCCGCCTTGACTGCCACAGAGTCGTAGCCCTGCACCAGCGGGTAGAGGATCTCCACGATGGAGATCGGCGTCTCGTTGGCCATGCGCGTGGCGAAGTCGTCGCGCTCGAGCATCCGGGCCACCGTGTAGCGCGAGGCGAGCTTGACGATGCCGTCGCTGCCCAGCGGCTCCAGCCACTCGGAGTTGTAGCGGATCTCGCAGGCCTCGATGTCCAGGATCTTGTCGGCCTGCTCGGCGAAGGTCGCCGCGTTGCGCTCGATCTGCTCCTGCGAGAGCATCGGCCTGGTCTTCGAGCGCCCGCTGGGGTCGCCGATGCGGCCGGTGAAGTCGCCGATGATGAAGATCACCCGGTGCCCCAGCTCCTGGAAACGGCGCAGCCGCATCATCGGCACGCTGTGGCCCAGATGCAGGTCCGGCGCCGACGGGTCCGCACCGTACTTGATGCGCAGCGGCCGCCCGAGCTTCAGCTTCTCCAGCAGCTCCTCGCGCGAGTGCACCTCCGATGCGTCACCGACCAGATGCTCCAGTTGCTCCTCGGCTGTCATCGAGTCACTTCCTCCGGGCTCGCAGGACATCAGCGATCAGCTATCGGCGATCGGCGGTCGGCAACCGGCGACGGGCAACACTTCTACGCGGCGGAATCGGGCCCGGGCACGGTCACTGCCCCAGGCGTTCCAGCGCCGAGACGGCCTCTCCGTGCATCTCGCTGCCCTCGGCGGTGAGGTTCGCGGTCGCCGTGAACTCCTGGACGGCGCTCTCGTTGTCGCCCTGCGCCACCTTCACCCATCCGAGCAGGTAGTGTGCCTCCGCGACCGTCGGATCGCGGAGAAGCAGGTCCTGAAGCACGCGCTCCGCCTTCTCGTACTCCTCGCGCTCCTTGTGGATTCTCGCGACTTCCAGCATCCCCTGCACCGTCTCGTCCACGGGCGCCGCCTGGTCCCCCTCACCCGCCGCAGGCTCCCCCTCGGCCGGCGGCTCATCCCCGGGCTCGGGCGCCTCGTCGTCGGCGGCAGCCTCGTCCGGTGGGAGAGGCTCAGGGAGGACGGCGTCCTCCGTCGGCGGCGGCGCCTGGGGGTCGAACTGCTGCGCCGGACGCGCGCCCGGCTCGCCTACCGGAGTGGCGGCGGGCTCCTGGGGAGCCCCCAGGACCACGGTGATGGCGATGGTCAGCGGCGCCAGCCACAGCCCCGCCAGCATGCCGATGACCACATGCGGGATGACTCCGGGCGAGGCCGGATCGGGAGCATCGCCCACCACCGGAACGTCCAAGTCGCCGACGATGGCCAGGCAGTTGGCGAACCGCCTCGAGTGCGTGAAGGTCACGACCTCTGTGATGCGCCGGCCCAGCGACCGATGGGCGTGGTGCAGCTCCGCCTCGATCAGCTCCCAGCCGTCCTCGTGCGCACCGTAGGTCATGTAGCGGTCCAGGCTGTCCGGCGGTAGGGCACGGGCGCCGGCGTCCGCGGCGGCCAGGGTTGAGAGCCAGTGCGCCACCGGCTCGGCGCCGCCCACGGCGACGGCGGCCGCGCGGTCGGCGGACAGCTCGGCGATGCGCGCCCACCAGCGCAGCGCGAGCCACGCCAGCGCGAAGGGCACCGCCAGCACCGGGTGGACGAGCCGGGCGCGCAGCGGCAGGAGGACGGGCGTGAGCAGCCGCGCGTGTCCGCCCTTGAGCTGCGCCAGCTCGTGCGCCATGGCCGCCTGCAGCTCGAGATCGCCCAGTTCGTCCAGCAGGCCCTCGGTGACGAAGATCTCCGGCCGGCCCCAGCCGATGGTGAAGCTGTCTGGCTCATCCAGGGGCAGCACGTGGATCGGCGGCGTGCCGGGGGCCGAGAGCCGCTCGGCGGCGCGCTCCGCGGCCTGATGCAGGCGCGCGTGCCGCGTCGGGCCCGCCGTGCGCGCGGCGTCCCGCAGCCGGCTCCTGTGTTCACGGATGCGCAGAATCCCCGCCAGCGCGCCGACATTGAACAGCGCCAGCAGCCCGACCCCGACCGGCACGGCCACATACGCGCCCAGAGGCCGGACGATCAGCAGCCACACCGGCACTGCCTCGGCCAGCAGCACGAGTGTGGCCGCGGACCAGACCGCCGCCACCAGGGACGGCGGCTCCGCGGGATGTCTGTAGTCCGTTACCCTCAGCCTCATGCTCGTTCACATCACCGGTCGCCGCAATGCCTCGAGCCCGGGACACTCGGATCCACGCGGATCGCGCCATCGGGGGAGAGCTCCCCGCGGGCGTCAGGGAAGCGTTCATTGATCAGCGGCAGAGCCGCCGCGGACGCCCTGGGCCTGGCGGCATGGTCATCGCAGGGCGCGTCGTCCCGGTCCGGCGGTGCGAAGCGCATGACGCCAGCGCACGGCTCAGCGCGAGTCTCACCGCTACAGAACACGGCCGTCAGGCACCGGACAGCGGGCGGTCGTGGTGCACCGCCCGCCGTGCGGAGCTTGTCTCGTCCGACGCCCCATACCGGCCCGTCCGGCTACTGCCCGATAGGCAGTGGCACGATGAGGAACCTGACCTGCATCGGCTTGCCCGTCTCCGGGTTGATCACCTCGAACGTGATGATCGCCGGCTGTCCGCTGGCGAAGACCTCGCCCGCGGGGAGCGACTCGATGGTCGGGGCGGCCGTGACCGATACCGTGGGCACCGGCCCGGTGGTCTCAGCCGGGCCCTCGGTCTCGGGCTCGACCGTCACGACATCCTCGCCCGTTGGCTCGGGCGCCGGTGCCTCGCCGGTCGGAGCCGGCTCGGCGGTCTCCGTTGTCTCGGTGCCCTCCGCCGGCGTCGGCGGCTCCTCTGCGGGCGTCGGCGGCGGCCCGGCGCCGATGGTCAGAGCGGTCATCAGGTTGTCGGGCGAGAAGTTGGCGCCCGCCATCGGGAAGGCGTAGACCTTCTTCGGTGTGCCGTCCGCCTGCTCCACGATCAGCGACGTCGCGTGCACCAGCCAGCCCGGCGTGCCGGTCACCACCTCGCCGGCGTGCGTGGTGACGGTGAGCTTGGTGATCTTCCACTTCGGGTCCTCATCGGTGCCGGTCTTCGTCCACTCGGCGTCGATGGCCGCGATGTCCGTGGCCTGGATGTTGCGCTCGTCCCCGTTGACCTTGACGGCGATGTAGCCGCCGTCCTGCAGGCGCGAGCCGATCTCGGCGCCCGGGACGATCCCCAGTTGCGCGGTGAGGATCAGGCCGCTGATGGTCTCCCCACTGCGTAGCGTGATGGTCCCCTCCAGCCGTGGGCCGACGGGGTCGGTGGCCACGGCCGTGCCGGCCATGACGCCGATCAACATGACCACCATCAGCAGCGTGCTCGTCGTGCGCATACGACTCACCTCGCTTGCCTTCGGTGTACCGCGTTGCGGTGCTGGTTCTCGTGCACAGCCCCCTGAAGCGGTCGGCTCTCCCCGCCCCCAACGGCCTCCGCGCACCGCTCGCTCAGTGTCGCTTCCTCGCCACCAGTGTCTCCACAAATGCCTCGATCCGGAGCCTGCTGCGGGCGTCCAGGGGCCCGGGGTTCTCGCCTTCGAGCGACAGCATTGGCACGGCCAGCGAGCGCTTGAGCAGCAGGTCCTGTATCTGCCGGAAGCAGAAGGCCTGCGTGTAGTGGATCACACCGTCGATCTCCCGCAGCTCGATCTGTGCCCGGAGATCATCGATGCGCCCGGAGAGCCGGTAGGGATACGTGTAGCGCCGGTACTGCTTCAGCAGGTCGCAGTCGAGGCAGTCGGCCATGGTGAACTGCCGCTGCATCTCGTTGAGCACGACCCCGGCGCCCAGCCCCTGGATGAAATCGTAAAGGTCACTGTAGATGGTCGGCACCCCGGCCACGCCGATGCGCACCGTGGGCTCGACGGGCGTGCGCCCTCGAGCGCGGTCCAGGAACTCATCGACCTCGGCCTCGAACTGCTCCGGGTTGCCCTTGAAGTCGCTGCAACACACCTGATAATAGTGGTTTTCCCAGCCATTGACAAGGCCGCCGCGCCACGTCAGCCGGTCGATCTCGGCCACCTTGGCCCGCAGCGGCGCCAGTCGCCGGCGCTGCTCCTCGGCCTCCTCCCAGCCGACGCCGAAGTGATCGGCCAGGCGCCTCATCTGCGCGCGCAGCAGGTCCGGGTCTCGGTCGTACGGGTAGGCGAAGGGGATAATCCTCACGCCTGCCTCGGCGAGCGTCTCGATCATGGCGTGCGTCTGCGCGCAGTCGCCCTGCGTGACCGCCACGACGACCGGGATCTCGTGCTTGAGCGCCGCCGCGTAGATTCCCTTGATCCATGCGCAGGCCGTGCGCGGGTAGCCGTCCATCTCCGCCCGCGCCACCAGCCTGGCCGGATCCTCGTCGGTGATGAAGATGTTGTTGAGGTCCACCGGCTCCGCGCCGGCGGCGAGGATCATCTCAACGGGAATTGTGGTCGTCAGGCCTATCCTCATGGTGGGTGCGGCCGGGCCGGGCACTGGCGATCACCAACTGGCCGGCGGCTCCCCGTCGCTGCGCCGCCCCGTCCTCCGGCCTGTTGCCGTTGCGTCAACGGTCACCGCGGACTCGCAGCTCAGCGCTGCGCCGAGCCGCGCTACCTAAGTCCCAGCGCCCTGTGTATCTGCGGCATCACGCGCACGTCGCGCAGGCGTCGCAGGGCGATGGCGCGGAAGCGGATGAGGTCCAGCCCCGTGGGCGGACGCACGTCGTTGACCGGAGTGACGGGCTGCAGGAACACCGGGCAGCCCGGGTCGATGTCGGCGAGCTGCTCGAAGACGCCCGTCATCTCCTCCTCGGTCGCGTCCTCGGTCACCACGATCTTGACGAAGGCCCGCTTCTGCTGGGCCAGCCGCAGGAACTCCCGGCGCGCCTCAGCGTCTATCGGCCGGCCCATCGCGCTGTCGAGCTTGAAGTCCGCGGCGACCCAGTCGATGGCGCGCAGCACGCGCTGGAGGTCGCCGGGCCTCTGCCCGTTGGTCTCAAGCATAATCGGCAGCTCCAGCTCCCGCAGCGTCGCCGCCAGGGCGGCCACGAACTCGGGATGCATCAGCGGCTCCCCGCCGGTCAGGGAGATGGAGTGGATCGCCCGCTCCTCGTCGGCCTCGACGATGCGCCGCACCGCCTCCGCGGCGTCCTGCACGCGGGCCGGGTTCGCGATGCTGTACCCGCGCACCCCCGGTCGGGTCTGGCACCAGCAGTCGCCCTCGTGGTGCAGGGCCTCGGGCGTGTCGCACCACGGGCAGCCGAGGTCGCAGCCGGCGAAGCGCACGAACACCTGCTGCAGGCCGGCGAACAGGCCCTCGCCCTGGATGGAGGTGAAGATCTCCACCAGCGGAGCGCGAACCGAGCTGTCCAGCTCGGCCAGCAGCTCCGCCCCCGTCGGCTCCTGCGGGACCGGCTCGCGGGTCGCCGCCTCGTCCCCCAACGTCTCCGAGAGCTCGCGCCCGGCGGCCCGCGTGTCCTGTTGGCTTTGGTCGGGCGCGGTCATGGGACTCCACGGACCTTGCAGGTGGCGAGGTCGATGTCGCTCAGCTCGGCCCTGTAGGCGTCAAGCAGCTCCTCGGCGAGGGCGGCGGGGCCCACGCCCAGCTCGTGGAGGCCGACCGCCGGCACCGGCGCCCCGGCCGGATCGACGTTGAGGCCCACGTGCATCACCGCGGACACGGGTGAGACCGTGGCGATGGAGACCGAGAGCTTCCGCTCGTCCAGGTAGAGGTCGTCGCCCTCGCGGCGGATGGCCGAGGTCACACCGCGCGCGGCCAGCCGCTCGGCGACCATGCAGATGAACAGGCGCTGGCGGAGGACGGCACGGTGCAGGTCGCGGTGGAAGTGCTCCGCGATGAAGTGCAGCATGCGCGCCGCCTCGATCGCCTCGCCGGCGGCGACGTCCGCCAGGTCCACCATCTCCGATAGCCCGACCCGGCAGGGCCCGATGAAGGCGACCATGGCGTCGCCCTGAAGGCCGAACCGGTCGAAGATCCAGTGGGAGCGGAGCTGGTGCCCCGTGTAGGCAAGCTCGTCAGGATGGAAGGCTGTCTGCATCGCTACCCCGATACCCTTGTGGCCGCTGTCGCTTCAATCATAGGCGCCTTGGGGCCGGGGCGTCAACCGACGGCGGCATCCAGATTCCTGTGGCCGTCCTTCGCGTCCTCGGCGCGCGCCGCCGTCCGGCTGTGCATTGCCCACATACTGAGGGGCCCGCGTTTACCCTTGGACGCAGGTTCCACCCCGGCCCGGCCACAGCCTGCACCGCACCGCGGTCTCTATCCCCTCGGCGCTCGCGACTGCCATACGCGTGCTGACGCCGGCGCATACGGGGCCGGGATGGGACCTCAGCCGCGCGCTTCGTGCCTGGCTGCCGCGACGCTTCGCTCCGCGCGGCCTCTCCCTACGACCAACGCCATCCCGCGCACAATGCCATCGAGATGGACCGCGCCGGGCAGACGAATCTGGATGCTGCCTCAACCGCCGGCCCCGCGATTCCTTGACTCGCCGCTGCCGGGGTGGTAACCTTCGACCAGAAGGAAGGAATGCGCCTCGCTGGGGGAGCCAGCGGCTGAGATGGCGGCATCGACCGCCGACCCCGGAACCTGATCCGGTTAGTACCGGCGTAGGGAAGCGACGGCTCAGCGGCATCACACGCCGCCGGCCCCATCGCCGGCGGCTTTGCGCTGAAGAGCGGCCGCAGACCGGCCCCCGGGGGCAAAAGGGGAATACCGTATGTCACTGGACAAAGACAGGCTCACCTTGGACGAGTTGACCATCACCCGCGGCATCGTCCGGACGTTCATGGAGGACTTCCTGGACTCGATCGACCTGGACGTGGCCGTCGTGGGCGCCGGGCCGTCGGGCCTGACCGCCGCGCGGCTGCTGGCTGACGAGGGCATGACGGTCGCGGTCTTCGAGCGCCATCTGCACATCGGCGGCGGCATCTGGGGCGGCGGGATGCTCTTCCCGCGTATCGTCGTGGAGGAGGAGGCCGCGGCGTTGATGAGCGACGTGGGCATCCGGCTTCGGGAGTGGGAGGATCGCACGGTCATCGCCGACGCGGTCGAGGCGGCGACCAAGATGACCGCCGCGGCCATCGACGCGGGCGTGCGCATCTTCGTCGGGATCGAGGTCGAGGACGTGGTGGTCGATGACGACAACCGCGTCTGCGGCGTCGTGATCAACTGGGGAGCGGTCCCCGCGGCCGGGCTGCACGTGGATCCTCTGGGCGTGCGCGCGAAGGCGGTCATCGACGGCACCGGCCACCCCTGCGAGATCGCGCGTGTGGTGCTGCAGAAGGTCCCGGATGCGTCCCTGGACAGCGACTTCGACTACGTGCCGGGCGAGGGCTCCATGAACGTGCGCGCGGCGGAGGCGCTGCTGGTCCCCAATACCCGCGAGGTCTACCCCGGTCTCATCGTCACCGGCATGGCCGCCAGCGCGACCAACAAGTCCTACCGCATGGGCGCGATCTTCGGCGGAATGCTGCTGTCGGGGCAGCGCGCCGCGGAGTTGGTGGCGGAGATCGTCGCGGAGCGCGGCTGAACTCGGCACCGCCCCGCTGGCGGCACCGGATACTGCCCCCCTTCCGAGAGGACACCCTAATGACCATCATCGGCGAGCCGATCGAGGCGATCGACACCCCGGCGCTCACGGTGGACCTGAACCTGATGGAGGCGAACATCGATCGCATCCATCGGGCCACCCTCGGCGCGGGCATCGAGCTGCGCCCGCACATCAAGTCGCACAAGACCCCGGAGATCGCGCAGATGCAGGTGCGCGCGGGCGCCACGGGCGTCACCTGCGCGAAGATCGGCGAGGCCGAGGTCATGGCGACCGCGGGGATCGAGGACATCTTCATCGCCTACTGCCTGGTGGGCGAGGGGAAGATGCGGCGGCTCCTGGCGCTGGCGAGGCGCCTCCCCCGGCTGTCCATCTCCCTCGAGAGCATCGAGGCCGCCGAGCAGGCCTCGCGCGCCTTCGCGGACGCCGGCCTCGACCTGGACGTGATGATCGAGGTGGACGCCGGCGCCGGGCGCACCGGCGTGCAGCCCGAGGACGCGGTCGCCTTCGCCGACCGCGTCGCGGAGATGCCCGCCTTGCGCATCGTCGGGGTGATGAGCTACGCCTCGCACTTCGCATACGCCAGGCGCGGTGAGGAGGAGCTGGTTGCGGGCGCGGCTGAGGAGGGCCGCGTGATCGCGCAGATCGCGCGCACGCTCTCGGACGCGGGGCACGAGATGTCGCGCATCAGCGGCGGCTCCACGCCGACCGCCGGACGCTACCAGCGCGGCTGCGGCCTGACCGAGATCCGGCCCGGCACCTACGTCTTCTACGACCGCAACCAGGTAGACATCGGCTCCGCGCGCATGGAGCAGGTCGCGCTGAGCGTGCTGGCGACCGTGGTGGCGACGCCCACGGGCGAGCGCGCGATCATCGACGCTGGCACCAAGGGCCTCGCCCAGCAGGTCGGCCAGGTCTCCGACGGCTACGGCTGGCTGCCGGACGTGCCGGGCGCGCTCGTGTACAAGATCAACGACGAGCACGGCTTCGTGGACGTGAGCGAGGCGGAGCGCAGGCTGGCGATAGGGGAGAAGGTGCGCGTCATTCCCGCGCGCGCCCCCACCTGCGTGAACCTCTACGACTGGATCTACGCGATCCGCGACGGCGTGGTCGAAGACGTCTGGCGCATCGCGGCGCGGGGACGGAACACCTGACTTGGCGGCTTCGTGCGGCCGCTACGCGCGCGTGAGCTCGATCACGGGCAGCTCCGGGCGGCAGCAGAGGCGGAAGGGCACCGTTGCCATCCCCAGACCCCGGCTGATGTAGATCTGTGACACGTCGGTCTGCACGAGGCCCTTCGTGTACTTGCGCCTGCACGGGAGCGCGACCGGCCCCAGCAACGGCAGCGACACCTGGCCGCCGTGACTGTGCCCGGCCAGCATCAGCTTCACGCGCGGGTCGTCCATCTCGTCGGCGTAGTCGGGGTTGTGCGTGAGCAGGATGGCGACCTCGTCCTCAGGCACGCCGTGCAGCGCCCGCTCCAGGTCCTGTTCGTCCTCCCACAGGTCGCCCACGCCCGCCAGCCAGATCCTCGCGCCACCCCGCTCCAGCGGCACGCGGCGGTTGCGCAGCTCGGGAAGGCCGGCCTCCGCCGCCCCGCGCCGGCTGGCCTCGATCCCGTGCCAGTGATCGTGGTTGCCCATGACGCACCACGTGCCCAAAGGCGCCTGCAGCGGCTTCAGCTCGCGCCAGGCGGGCGCCACGTACCGCTCATGCCGGTGCGACATGTCGCCGGTCACCACAAACAGATCCGGCTCCTGGCGCGCCGCGAGGCGCACGATCTCCGTGACCCGCTGCAGCGACAGGTAGGGCCCGTGGTGCACGTCGGTGATCTGGCACAGGCGCAGGCCCTCGAAGGGCTCGGGCAGGCCGGGGATGGCGATGCGCGGGTGCGTCACCTCGATCCACCCGCGCTCGTAGGCGACGTCGAGGGCCGTCCCCCCGACCAGCACCCCGGCGGCCGCCAGGCCGAGCCTGCGCAGGAACTGGCGCCTGCTCTCGGTCCGCTCCGATGACATGATCGCTCCCACCGCGTCGAGTATACCACGCCAGTCGCATCGAACTCCAGTGTCGGCAGGCGCCTGCCCACCGCGGCGGAGTGGGAGAAGGCCGCTCGCGGCACGGACGGCCGCCAGTGGCCGTGGGGCGATGAGTTCCGGCCCGAGTGCCCGAACCTGCGGCGCCTCGACGAGGTGGGGCGGGAGCGGCTGGCCGATCGCGGCATCGCCTGCGCGGTGCGCGGCCCGCGGCTGAAGGTGGAGGTGGGCAGCTACCCCTGGACTACCCAATCGGCTTTGACCGGAGGCGTGCCTCCAGCCCCTCCGCATTCTCGTGCGTCAGGGCCGCAAGCTCCTCCTCGGAGAAGTCGCACTCCTGGAAGACCTTCAGGTGCGACGACTCGGGGTAGTAGTACGGGGCGTGTGTGCCGAAGAGGATATGCCCGATGCCGAGCGTGTTCGCCATCTCCTGCACGCCGCCCACCGACTCGAAGTGCGACATCTCGAAGTAGAGGTTCGCCGGCAACTCGCCGCCGGCATCGCGGGCGATCTGATTGCCCTCCGCGTTCTTGGCGTTGGCGATCACGATCGGCACATCCGGGTGCTCGGCGCAGGCGTCGAGCAGCCCGGTCAGCGGCAGAGGCGGCACCATCACCAGCGGGTGATGATGGCGCTCATCGGTCATACGCACCGCGATCTCGACGAAGACGCCCAGGTCGGCCGCGGCCGCCAGCAGCTCCCCGAGGACCGGCTCCTCCAGCGTCCAGCCGTGGTAGTTAGGGTTCACGCGCACGCCGCGCATGCCCAGCTCCTCGGCGCACTCGGCAATGTCGCGCTCCCACGCCGGCCATGTCGGGTTCACCGTGCCGATGGCCATGAGCCGCTCGTGATCGGCCACCATCTCGGCCAGCGGCGCGTTGGCGGCATGCACGTTCTTGAGCATCACCGCGTCGAGGCTGGTGACCCAGGCACGGTCGATCTCCACCCGTCCCAGCCGCTCGATCAGCTCCTCGGGCGTGTTGTAGCTTGTGCGCCGGAAGGGCCAGCTTCCCAGGTTGGCGTTGCAGTCGATAATCATAGGCTAAGCACCCGCCTCATGTTCGCGCCCAGAATCTTGCGCTTGTCGGCATCGCTGATGTCCGCGCCGTGGACCTTCGCGAGCTGCGAGGCGAAGCTGCGACCGGCCGCGTCCGAGCCGTAGACGACGCGCTCGGACCCCAGCCAGGCGACGGCCATCTCCGTGTATCCCATCTCCGGATCGAAGCCGCAGGTGTCCACGAGGATGTTGGGTTGCGGGGCGACGGCGCGGATGCCGCGCTCCCAGTTGAGGCCGGCGTGCGCTGCGATGAAGGTCACGTCCGGATGGCGCGCGGCCAGCGTGGCGAGGTGCGCCGGGCTCGACTCCGTGGGCATGTTCCCGCCGGTGCGGAAGAAGGTGTGCTGCAGGATCGGCGCGTCCAGCTCCGCGGCCCGCTCGCAGATCGGGTCCAGGTTCGGGTGGTCGCAGCAGATGGCCACCCAGAGCTTGATGCCCATGAAGGGGCCGCCGGCCACGCGGCGGTCCAGCTCCGCCAGGCTGTGCCGCAGGTAGTTCGGGTTCAGGTTCGTGTACCCGAAGAAGCGATCGGGCCAGCGCTCGATCAGCTCGGCGTTGTAGTCGTTGTCGGCCTCCACCTGCTCGGGCGTGGGCTGCTGGACGAAAATCGGCCCCAGGCTGAGGCCCATCAGCTCGACGCCCATGCGGTCGGCGTAGGGCAGGAGCCTGTCGGCGCAGTCGGTCGGGGAGCCGCCCTTCGCGGCCGTGGGGTGCACGTGGCAGTCGATGATGGTGGCCGTCGCCATCACAGGCCCAGGATCCTCTGCATGTTCTCGCCCAGGATCTTCGCGCGGTCGCGGTCGGAGATGTCCGCCCCGAGGACCTTCGACATCTGGGACGCGAAGCTGCGCCCGGGGGCGTCGGAGCCGTAGACGACGCGGTCGGCGCCGAGCATCCGCACGGCCATCTCCGTCTGGCCCAGCTCCGGGTCGCCGCCCGAGACCTCGGCGTGGATGTTGGGGATCCCCTGGACGATGCGGTAACCCATCTCCCAGTTCCCGCCGCTGTGGCCGAGGATGAAGCTCACGTCGGGGTGCCTGCGCGCTATCTCCGCAAGGTTCCAGGGCGTGGACTCGTATGGCAGGTTGCCGGTGACCTTGATCCAGGTGTGCTGGAGCATGGGCGCGTCCAGCTCGGCGGCGCGCTCGCAGATGGGGTCGAGGTTGGGCCGGTCGCAGTGCATCGCCACCCAGAGCTTGATGCCGCGGAAGGGCCCGTCGGCGATGCAGCGGTCGATCTCGCCGAGCGATCCGTCGAGGTACGATGGGTTCAGGTAGCAGAAGCCGATGTAGCGATCCGGGTGCTGCTCGAGGGCCCGCCGGACCATGTCGTTGGATTCGCGGATCACGTCCATGTCGGGCGTGAGCTCGCGGGAGGTGCCGAGGCTCAGGCAGAGCCGATCGATGCCCATGCGGTCGGCGTACTGGAGCAGGTAGCCCATGCGGTCCTCGGGCGTTCCCCAGTGTTCCTGCACGTGAACGTGGCAGTCGATGACCATTTGCCGCGACCTCCCGTGGACCGGCCTGAGCTGTCGGTTCGCCGCCGGGTCGGCGGGACCTCCAGAGACCGGCGGCGGAGCATCGCGGTACGCGAAGGCGCGCCGCGGAAGGTCCGCGGCGCGCGGGGTTTTCGCTGCCTGGGCTCGCGGCCTACTGGAAGCCGGGTGTGAAGACGGGCGGGCCGAGCGAGTAGCCGGACATGCCGACGCCGCGGCGCGCCGTGTCGGTGGCCCGCTCCACGCCGGCCTGCACGTAGGGGCGGGTGGAGACGGCCTCAAAGCCGGCCGTCTCTGGAGGCGGCGCCTGCGTCTGGCCGCGAGAGCCCTCTACGCCGCCCGCGCCGACCAGCACCGCCTCGGCCCGGTCGAGGGCGGCGAGCTGTGACATCGGGATGGAGAGGCTGAAGCTGTAGTACCAGCCCCTGGCGTACTCGAGGTTGAGTCGGCCACCCTCGAAGCTGTGGTCGCGCGGCGCGATGATGGTCTCGTACATGGGGACGTAGTTGAGCTCGTCGGGATGCACGAGCTTGGCGCAGATGCCGCCGCTGTGCCCGGCCGACTGGCTCGCGGAGACGATCTCGTCGCCGTTGACGTCATAGAGCGTGAGGCTGATGCTGTTCTGCGACCAGAGGTTGTTCCACTCGGCGACCGCGTCGTTCCAGATCCAGAGCTTCTTCGGGTTCCACATCCCGCCCTCGTAGTCCACGATGTGGAAGAGCTGGCGGTCCTCGCCGTAGTTATCGTAGGGCTTGAGCTTGCGGTACACCAGTGACGGGTAGCGCTGGGCGACGCCGGACTTCACCTGCATGAGGACGCCGACCTCGATGGGGATCGTGGTGGCGCCGGGCCGGATAGCGCTGTGGCTGACCTGCGGGTAGCCGATCTTGAACGAGAAGTTGTCGAGGCCCTTCTCGTAGAGGTAGCGAACGGCGTCGAGCTCCTTCTGCTTGACGCCCATCTCGCGGTTGATGCGCGCGGCCAGGCCGTAGCCGGGTCGGCCGGCGGTGACCGCGACGGCCTCCGCGCGGCGCTCGCCGTAGATCCGCTGGAGCTGCATCCACTGGTTCTTGGTGGCCGTCCTGGCATTCCCCTCGGCGTCGAACAGGAAGTAGTCCGGGATCAGTGCGGGCGTGAGGCCGGTCTCGCGGATGAACTCAGCGTACGTCTTCGCGAGCTCCTCGGGCATGGGCGCCTCGGTCCACTTGAGCGGACCAGCGGCGCCGCGCGGGCCGCGTGCCCCGGGCATGCCTTCCATGCCCATCATGTCCTCTTCCATCATGCCCGGCTCTGCCGTCATCTCCGGTGGCGCCACTTCGTCCACAGGCGGCGGTTCCTCTTCGGCCGCCATCTCTTCGCCTTCTTCCTGAGCGAAGATCTGGCCGAGGAAGACCAACAGCGCCAGGATTGCTATGACGGTGAGGATGATGGCTACGGCGCGCCCCTGCCGTCTCTCGCGCACAGGCTACCACCTCAAGCACGTATAGGTGCGCCCCGGTGCCGTACAGGCAATGAGGCGGCTGTCACACCACAGTATAGTGGGGGAGAGTCAGGAAGTCAAGCCGGCTCGCCATCACGGAGAGCATACAGCGTCGTGTGGATGACAGACGGACGCCCCCGTCCGCACGTCGTTGCTGTGCAGGCGTTCGCGCCGCAACGGGGTTGGCCTCCCCCCCGGTCCCTCCCGCCCAGCAGCGGGATGCGCAGGCACGGGACGTCGCCGCTCGGTGCGCGCATCCACACGAATCTGGATGCTGGCGATCACGGGACGTCCGGCGCCAGGCGGTCCCCCGGTGGCGGCGGCGCGTCCGCGGGGGTACGCCCGCCCGCGTCCGGGGCGTCCGCCTCTCCCGGAGCCGCCTCTCGCGGAGCCGCCTCGCCGGGTGGCGGGAGCGCGCCGGGCTCCGGTGGCGTGGGCGGGCCCTCCTCGAGCTCCTCTTCCAGCGGCCTGGTGCCGACGCGAACGATCTCGGTCTGCGGCGCGTAATAGTCCGTGTGCAGCTTCTCGCTGCGGATCACCTTGTCGCCGCGCGTCGCCTTGCGGTACACGGTGACTCGCCAGCCATCGCGGCCCTTCTTTTCGACCTCGGTCTCGCCCTCGTCGAGCTCGGGGTCCTCGATCTCTTTGGTGTCGTGAGGGATGCGGGAGAGCCCCTCGCGGACGATCTCGACATCGGCGTCGTCCTCGCGGCTGCCGACCATGCGGAGGGTGACGGTGGAGCTGCCGACCTCGCCGAGTATCACGACCGGATGCTTGAGGCTATTGCGGAACTTCAGATCGTACTGCCCCCAGTAAACCGTCGCGTCCCGGCCGGTCGGCACGTAGTCCACGGGGCGGGAGTGGTGGTGACGCTCGATCATGTCGAGGTTCGCGAGCAGCGCGACGTTGTAGGTTGTGCTCGCAATCTGGCAGACGCCCCCGCCGGTGGACGGCTTCACCTCGCCATTGATGAAGATGGGGGCCTCCCGGTAGCCCGCCTCGACCAGCCGCTCGCCCACGGTCTGGTTGAAGGAGAACTCCTCGCCTGGGCGGATGACGACCTCGTTGAGCTTGCTCACGGCCAGGCGCAGGTTGTGGCTGCGGTCCCTGCGTGCGGGGTTGTACGGAGTGCTGTACTCGGCCAGCACGACCTCGATGTGCGCGAGGTCCTCCTCCGTCACCGCGGGCTGGCGCACCTCGACGACCGCCTCGACCTGCTCCGCGGACGGCTCGCTCAGAGCGGAGCGAATCGCCGCCATGGTGGCGTCGATGTTGAGCAGTCGCCCCACCTGTCCGGGGATGATGTTGACCTCCCTGCCGGCGATCTCGAAGTCGGCATCGACCGGGTCGCGATCGACGGTCTCCGCCAGACCGCCGACGGCGTCCTCGAGGGTCGCCTCATCCACCTCGACAGGGACCTCGACCCGCACCGGGTTATCGATGAGGCGGATGCGCGCCGTGAGCTGAGCCATCAGCCCGCCTTCGCGGCCGACCTTCAGCGCGTCGTCAACGGCCGCCTCCAGCCTGAGGCGCACGCCCAACTCCTCGCGCCGGGCGTCCCATTCGCCGCCGGGGAAGGTGACCCTGACGGCGTCGGGCAGTGACGGGAGCCACTGAGTGCGGAGAGCCGACAGCGCCTCCTCGCGCGTCATGCCGGCGACATCCAGGCCGGCGATGGAGACGTTGGGCGCGATCTCCCCGCTGGCGACGAAGCTGCGCGTGGCCAGCAGTAGCGCCATGAAGCCGACCACGAGGATCGTGGCCAGGGCCGTGGCGGTGAAGATCAGTACCCTCCTCACGCGGCGGCGGCGGTGGCGCTCCTCGGCGGCCGCCATCATGTCGGTCTTGCCCGGCTCCGAGTGGGTGGTGATAAGCGATTCCTTCGGTCCTGTGGATGGTCCCTGCTACTCGAACTTCGTGTGCCGGAGGCGCATCTGCTCCTCCGTTGTACCGCGCCTGTCCATGAGCATGAGGATCATGGCGTCGCACTGGGCGAGCAGACACTGCTCGAAAAGGGTGCCGGGCGGCTGCCTGGTGGGCCGCTCGGCGTTGACGAAGACCACCGGCGCGTGGACGTAGACGCAGTGGTCGGCCGCCGCGGCAAGCGGCGACTCGGGGTGCCCGGTGATAACCGCCGTGCGGGCACCGCGCGCCGCCGCGGCCTCGACCAGCGCCTGCGTCATGCGCGTCTGCCCGGAGCCGCTCCCGGCGATGAGCAGATCGTCGGTGACGATGCCGGGCGTGGTGGTCTCGCCCACCACGTAGGATGAGAACCCGATGTGCATCAGCCGCATGGCGAAGGCCTTCATCATCAGCCCGCTGCGGCCGGCGCCGCCCACGAAGATGTTGCCGGCCTCCTCGATCATGTCCACCAGCGTCTCGATCTGTGCCTCATCGGTGCGCGCGAGGGCCTCGCAGATCTCGCGCGCGACAAGCTGTGAGTAGTCCCTCGCCCTCGTGCTCATGGTATCCCCACCCGTTCCGCCTCGATCGATGCCGGCGCCCTCGCGTTCACTGCTGGGGCGGCGGCGTGGTCACCACAATCGCCGCCCGGTCGAGATCGAGGATGCGTCGAGCCATCTGCTGCACCTGCTCTGCGGTGACGCGCTCGATCCGCTCCGCGTAGCCCTCCCAATTGCCCGCCCCGAGCCCGTAGATGACATCGAGCGCGATGGTCTGCGCCAGAGCCGAGTTCGTCTGCAGCGCGACGCGGTTGGCCGCGATGCTCACGCGCTTGCCCCGCTCGAGCTCCTCCTCCGCCGGCGGGTCGGCCGCCATCTCCCGGATGATCTGCTCGATCTCTGTGCGGACAATCTCTATCTTCTCCGGCGCGGTGCCGGCGTAGATGATGAATGCGCCCGGATCGAGGCCCAGGAGGGGCACGCCGTGCACGAAGTAGGCGAGCTGCTGTCCCCTCAGGCGCTCGTGGAGCCGCCCGCCGGGCATGCTCCCGCCGGAGAGGATAGCGTCGAAGACGTCGAGCACCTCGCGGTCCGGGTCGTCAACGGCGATGCCGTGGAAGCCGTAGGCGACGATGGCCTGCTGCTGCGGGCGCTCGATGCGCTCCTCGCGCGGCTGCTCGAGGGGCGGCTCGGCCGGCGGCGTCGGCGGACTGGGGGGCTCGGCGCCCAGGTCCTGCGTGAGCCGGCGCACGTGCGCGAATGCCTCCGCGGGATTGGCGTCTCCGGCGATCACCACCGCGGTCGTGGCCGGCCGCGCGTACGCGCCATGGAACTCGGACAGGTGCTCGGCGGTCAGGGCGGCAACCGACTGCTCCGTGCCGACCGGCAGGAAGCCGTAGGGGTGCACCTGGAACAGCTCGCCGAGCAGCTCGCGGTAGGCGACCGTCTCCACGTTGTCCTCCTGCCGCCGGATCGCCGCGAGCGTGAGCTGCTTCTGGCGCTCAAGCTCGTCCTCCGGGAAGGTCGGCCGGAAGAGGGCCTCGATGGTAAGCTCGAGGGCCGCGGGCAGGTCGCCTGCCAGGAAGTGCGCGATGAGGCCGAAGCTGTTGCGGCCGGAGTACGGCTCCAGGCTGCCTCCCAGGCGGTCCACGCGCTCGGCGAGCTCCGCGCGAGTGTGGTGCTGGCTGCCGCGCACGAGCATCTCGGCCATCAGCGCGGTGAGGCCAACGGTATCGGGGCTCTCGTAGCGGAGCCCGCCGAGGGTCGCCGTGACGATGCTGACCACGGGCGCGGCGTGGTTCTCGCGCACCACGACCGTCAGGCCGTTGTCGAGCACGCGCACGTGGGTCCGTGGGCGACGTGCCCGCTCCTGGTCAGGCCGCTGTTCTCCCTCGCCCGTTGGCGGGCGGAGGGCCACGACGGTCATGCGCTCGGGGCGGAAGTACGTCGCGGCCACCCGCCGGATGTCGTCGCGGGTCACGCCGCGGATGCCCTGCAGGTAGGTGCGGTCGAAGTTTGGGTCGCCGGTGACCATCAGGTTCCGGCCGAGCGACGACGCGCGGCCCTCGGCCGTCTCCTGGGCGAACAGCTCGCCCGCCTCGACCTGCCTGCGCACCCGCTCGATGTCCTCCTCGCCGGGCGGGTCATGGCTCAGGCGCTGGAGGGCGGCCAGGATCTCCTCCTCCACCTTCTCGAGGTTGGCGGGGTCCAGCACGGCAGAGAAGACGAAGTAGCCGGCGTCGTAGGAGGGCGTCACGGAGTAGCTGGCGATGCCGTCCACGAGCCCCTTCTCGTCGCGCAGCTCACGCACCAGCAGCGCCGACTCGCCCTCGGTCAGGTAGTATGAGAGCGTGTCCAGCGGATAGAGGTCCGGGTCGAAGATGGTGATGGTGGGCCAGCCGATCTGCAGGTAGGCGCGCTGAACCGCCTCGTCGGTCACCACGCGCCGCCGCGTGGCGATCTGGTCGGGCTCATCGGCGAGCTGCACGGCCGGCCGCGGGCGCCTGACGGCGGCGCCGAAGGTCTGCCGAAGCTGGTCCAGGACGCGCTCGCGGTCGAAGTCACCGACGGCCACCGCCACCATGTTGTCGGGGACGTACATGGACCGATGATATGCCACCAGGTCGTCGCGCGTCAGCTCATTGAAGAGCTCGGGATAGCCGATGATGCGGTGCCGGTACGGGTGGACGCTGAACAGCGTCTCCGCCAACAGGTGATTGATGCGCCGCCCGGGCTCGTCGTCGCCCATGGCCATCTCGCGCAGGATGATCCCCCGCTGGGTCTCGACCTGCTCGTCGGGGAAGGTGGGGTGCAGGACGAAGTCCGAGACGACGTCGATGGCCTCGGAGATCATCTCGCCCGCGGTGGTCACGTAGTAGCAGGTGTGGTCCTTGGTGGTGTAGGCGTTGTAGGTGTTGCCGAGGTCGTCGAGGATGGCCTCGATCTCCTCGTGCGTGCGTGTGGGACTGCCCTCGCTGATGGTGTGCTCGACGAAGTGGCTGATGCCGGCGCCGAGGTACTCGCCCTCGTGAATCGAGCCGGCGCCGACGTAGACGCGGAAGGCCGCGACCGGCCGGGAGTGGTCCTCCTCGACGATGATGCGGGCGCCGTTGTCCAGCGTCTCTACAACGGGCTCGGCGTAGACCGCGTGCAGTGCGAGGACGAGCGCAACGGCGATGCTCGATAGAGCAGGGCGTGACCGCCTCATGTGAGCCTCCACCCACTACCTAAGCGCCCGACCCAAGGAAGCGCCGAGGGCCGCGCGCATCGGGAGGAATCGTAGCACAAGGGTGTTCGCGCTGTCAAACCTGCAGGGCCCCGCGCCGTCACGAGCAGGATTGGCACGGTGACTGGCGAAGCAGCAGGCCGAGATCATGCGCGCGCGAGGCCTCGCCGACGCCCTGATGGACCTGCTCTTCCCACCCCGGTGCCAGGTGTGCGGGGAGCTTTGCGATGACCCGCTGTGTGCGACGTGCATGGAGGACGTAGAGTTCATCACCGACCCGGTGTGCCCCTACTGCGGCCAGGCCGTGCAGCCGGGCTGGCCCCCGGGCCGGCTGTGCGCGGAGTGCCGGGACGGGCGGGCGGTGAGCGGAGCGCGGGCGGCCGGCTTCTACGCCGGCACGCTGCGGGACGCGGTGCGGCGCTTCAAGTTCGACGGCCGCACGCGGCTGGCCGAGCCACTGGCGGAGATGCTCGTGGTGGTGGTGCGGCGCGAGGTGGAGGAGAGCGGGCTGCCGCTGGGCGACTGCGCGGCGCTGGTGCCGGTGCCCCTGCACCCGGCGCGCCTGCAGTGGCGGGGCTTCGACCAGGCGCGGATGCTGTGCGAGCGGATGGCCGAGGCGGTGGCGATGCCCGTGTGGACCGACGTGCTGGCGCGCATCCGCAACACCACGCCGCAGACGGAGCTGCGCGGCTCCTCGCGACGCGAGAACGTGCTCGGTGCCTTCGAGGCGCGCAGGGGCTTCAAGCTGCGGGGAAGGTCGATTCTCCTGGTCGATGACGTGTTCACCACGGGCGCGACCATCGAGGAGTGCGCGCGCGAACTGCGGCGGGCCGGCGCGGCGGCGGTCTACGCACTGACCGTCTGCCGCACCGCACCGCTGTGGCACCACGCGCGATTCATGGACCACGACGACCGGCGGGAGGCTGCGCAGACAGATGCTGCAGGCACGAGTCAGAGTTGACGCGAGCCGGCGGATCGGCGCGATCGACCCCAACATCTACGGGCACTTCATCGAGCACCTGGGCCGGTGCATCAACGGCGGCATCTGGGGCGAGATGCTGCAGGCGCGGAAGTTCGTCGGCTTCGATGAGCACCATCGGGGTCTGCCGACGCCGTGGGGGAGCACGAGTGGGCGGGAGCCGCAACTGCTGACCTCAGTCGAGGACTGTGGCGAGCGCCGCCGCGTCCTGCGCCTGCGCTCCCTGGCGGATGACGGGCGCGCGCGGGGCGTCGGTCACGGTCAACTCGCGGTGCGCAGAGGGACGACGTACCTGCTGGAGATGCAGGTGCGCGCGGAGGGCGGGCTGCGGGAGGTGGAGGTCGGCCTCGGAGGCGCGCGAGTGGTGCGGCCCGCGCCGGGTGGCGAGTGGGAGCGCTGGGAGGTGGAGCTGCCCGCGCGCCGGGACAGCGACGACGCGGCGCTGGTCATCGCCTGCCACGGGCGCGGCGACCTGCTGGTGCGGGCGCCGAGCCTGATGCGCTCCGCCGACCGCGCCACCGGGGGCTTTCGCGCGGACGTGATCGACCTGGTGGGCGTGATCGCGCCGCCGGTGATCCGCTGGCCCGGCGGATGCTTCGCGGACGGCTACCGCTGGCGCGACGGCATTGGCCCGCGAGACGAGAGGCCGACGGTCTTCGACCCGGCGTGGGAGGCCTGGGAGCCCAACGACTTCGGGACCGACGAGTTCGTGACCTGGTGCCGGCTCGTGGGGGCCGCGCCGTACATCTGTGTCAACACCGGCTCGGCGGACGCAGCCGAGGCCGCCGCCTGGGTCGAGTACTGCAACGGCCCGGCCGACAGCCGGTGGGGGAGACTCCGGGCGGACAACGGGCACGCGGAGCCTTTTGGCGTGAGGTACTGGAGCATCGGGAACGAGACGTACGGGGGCTGGGAGATCGGCAACATCCCCGCGGACGAGTACGGGCGGCTGTTCGTCGAGTTCGCGGCGGCGATGCGCGAGGCCGACCCGGGGATCAAGCTGATCGCGGTCGGGGCCGACCCGATCCAGGTGCCCGACTGGAACCGCACGGTGCTGGAGATCGCCGGCGAGCGGATGGACCACCTCTCGGTCCATCGCTACGTTCCGCACGCGCGGGACGACGCGGAGCGCGAGCGGCAGTACGAGGCGATCGTGGCGGCGCCGGTGGACGTCGAGCGGCGGCTGCGCCTGGTCACCGAGACGATCGAGGAGGTCCTCGGCCCCGACGGCGGCGTGACCATCGCCTTCGACGAGTGGAACGTCTGGCTCGACGCCGGCCGGGAGGATCGGCTCGAGGAGCGGTACGCGCTGCGCGACGCGCTCTTCGCGGCGGGCGTCTTCAATGCGCTGCACCGCGCCTGCAACGAGGTGGCCATGGCGAACCTGGCGCAGCTCGTCAACGTGCTGCCCGCGATCGTGACCTCACCGACCGGGGCGTGGGGGACGCCCATCTACCACGCCTTCCGGCTCTACGTCGAGCGGTGCCGGGAGATCGCGGTCGCCTGCGAGTGCGAGAGCCCGACCTTCGATGCGCAGGAGTTCGGCAACATCCCGGCGCTGGCGGGCGTGCCCTTCCTGGACGCGAGCGCCACGGTCTCCGCCGACGGCTCGGAGCTGGCGCTGGCGGTCGTGAACCGCCACCGGACCGAGGAGATCGAGGCGTCGATCGCGGTGTCCGGCTACGGCGAGGTCGGGGCTGCCGAGGCGGCGGTGCTCGACGGGCCGAGCGATGAGGCCACCACCGACGAGACGAGGCCGTCGGGCGTGGCCATTCATCATGAGCCGCTGGATGCGGGCGCGGACCTCAGCTACCGCTTCCCGCCGCACTCGGCCACCGTCATCAGCCTGGCGCGCCGGGGCGGGGAGTGACGCACGCGATGGGACTCGCGATCGAGCCGTACGACCGGTCACGTCTGGAGGCGATGACCGCGCTCTACAACCGCGAGACCGCGGGCGAGCCCTTCATCGCGCCGCTGACGCCGGAGCTGTTCGTGGCGCTCGTGGAGGAGAAGTCCTACTTCGACCCCGATGGGCTGTTGCTGGCGGTCGAGGACGGCGACCTGGTCGGCTGGGTGCATGCCTGCGTGGCGCCCGGGTCGGAGGCCCGCCATGACCCGGCCGAGGCCGTGCCGCGCATTCGCATGCTCGTGTACCCGCGGGACCGGCTGCGGGCCGGCCACGCGCTGGTGGCGGAGGCGACCACGTGGCTGAGGCGGACGGGGCGGGCCGAGCTGCTGGCCATGCACTCGGCGGCCGGCTATCCCTTCTATCGCGGGCTCTGGCTCGGCGGTGAGCCCAAGTGCCCGATGACGATGCCGCACCTGCAGCTCGCGTTCGAGGTGGGCGGGTACCGCAACACGCTCGAGTCGGTGGGCATGGTCGCCCGAATGCCCGAGGTGCCGGAGCCACGCGAGGCGGCGGTGGATCTCGAGATGGAGCACGGTCCGGCGGAGCTCGCGCACGAGCCCATGCGGGAGTCCTGGATCGGGTTCGAGCCACTGAGCACGCGCGCGATGGTGGGCGGCGAGAGGGTGGGCGCCATCCGGTGGGTCGTCATCCCCTACGTGGCCGAGCGACTCGGCGCGCCGTGCATGAACATCTGGGGGATGGGCGTTGCCGAGGAGCATCGCCGCAAGGGGATAGCGACGGCGCTGGTCTGCTCGGCGATGCGCCGCGCGCACGCAATGGGCGCCCGCTTCGCATCGGTGAGCACGCAACTGTGGAACTGGCCCGCCCAGCTCACCTACGCCGCGCTCGGCTTCGAGCCCCACGTCGTCACCGTCGGCCGGACGCTGGAGCTGCAGGGAGGCGACTGACGTGCCCGAGCCGGACTTCGCCTACCGCACGTTCTACACGTGGGACCACTCGACCAACTGGGACCTGACACAGCCGGGAGCGCGCCGAGGCGGCTGCCACGAGCCGTACGAGAAGCCCCCCGGCGCCTTCATCGAGGACTACACGCGCCTGATCGACCACATGGCCGAGCTGGGGCTGAACCACCTCATCATCTGGGGGGCGTTGCGGGACTGCCACGGCGGCGTCGAGGCGCTCGGCAGGCTCATCGAGTACGGGCTCGACGCCGGCGTGCGGGTGGCTCCCGGCGTCGGCGTTGGCTGCTACGGCGGGGTCTACTACGACGGAGAGCACGAGTTCAGCCTGGTGCGCCTGCTGCGCGACAGACCCGAGCTGGCGGCGGTGGACGCGGACGGCCGGCCGCGACTGGGGGACGGCAATCCGCGGCGGTCGGTGGCCTGCCTGCGCAACGAGGAGGCGTGGGACTGGACGCTGCGGTCGATCCGCTGGCTGATGGAGGCGGTCGAGCCGCCGGCCGTGCACTTCGAGACCGGCGACTATGGGGTGTGCTCGTGCGAGCGCTGCCGGGCAGCGGGCCGGCGCGACCTGCGCGCCAGCGACGACGACCTGGCCGAGCTGCTGCCACCGCTGGTCGAGGAGATCCGGCGCCACGCCCCTGACTGCTGGGTATCCTACAATCACTACACCGGCTACACGCGCGAGATGATGGAGCAGCCGCCGGCGTTCGCGCGGGCGATCCCCGACGACGTTATCTGCAAGTGGGGCGTGAGCTGGATGCTGGAGCCGGAGTGCGCCCCCGAGGACACGGGGCCGTGGGGCCCGCTGGAGCCGATGAGGCCGGACGTGCGGCCGCCGACGCGAAGCAGCATGGCGCACCTGCACTTCGCGACCGGCTGGTGGGGCTGCAGCCCGCGGGGGACGCTGGAGATCGGGCGCTTCCTCCGCGACTTCCCGCTGCTGCGCGAGGTGGGCTTCGAGGGCGTGTGCACTCATGGGGAGGAGAGCGCGCTGGACCCGGCCGGCGAGCTGAACTACCACGTCTTCGCGGCGCTGGCCGAGAACGCGGCGGCGACCCCGGAGCAGATCGCGGCGCGCTCGGTGGGCGGGCTGCTTGGAGAGGAGGAACTGGCGGCGCAGGTGCTTGCGGCCTTCCGCGACGAGCGCGTGCCGAGCGCGCTGCCGGTGCGGGTCGCGGCGGCGGCGCCCCGCTGCGGCCAGCGGCGGGTGCGCCTGCTGTGGTTGGCCTTCGAACTGCAGCGGCTGGCCGAGCGGAGCCGGCAGGCGGCCGCTCAGCGTTAAGTTGCTGTGAACCCGCAGGATGGCAGGGGCTTTTGGGGAATGATAGAAACGAGGCGCGGACAAGGGGCTCGCGAAGGCTGCGGGCCGCGGTGGGCGGCGGGACGTCGGCTGCTTGACAGTGCTCGTGAGGCTGGCATATAATCCAACGGGGGAAAACCTCATCGTCCGCTCTTTCGCCATGAAAGATGACCGGAGAGGTGCGAGCCATGCGCAGGTCCCGCGGCAGGAAGCTCATAGGGCAGATGCTCATCGAGAAGGGCCACATCACGGATGAGCAACTCGAGGAGGCGCTGGCGGCGCAGGAGGACAGCACGCAGCGGATTGGCGAAATCCTGATGGACCTGGGATTCATCGAGGAACAGCCGCTGTACCAGACGCTCGCCGAGCAGATGCGGGTCGGCTACGTGGACCTCACTGAGACCAAGGTAGACGCCGGAGTGGCGACGCTGATCAGCCAGGACGTGGCGAAGCGCTACACGGCGCTGCCCATCGACCGCGGGGCGGAGGGGACGATCCGTGTGGCGATGGCGGAGCCGGCGGACGTCATGGCGCTGGACGATCTCAAGATGCGTCTGCAGGTCCAGGTGGAGGCGCTACTGGCGCCGCCGGACCGGATCGAGGGGATGATCGAGAAGGTGTACAGCCAGGCGGCCGCGGCCGGGACGGGCGGGGGCGCGGCCGCGACACCGGCCGCTGACTTCGGGATGGGCGAGATGCAGCAGCTCGCGCAGTCCGTTCGGGAGAGCGGCATCCTGGCCGCCGAGGAAGACATGGGCGAGGAGCAGGACCGCATCGACACCGACCGCATCGCGGACGTGGCGGATGAGGCCCCGATCATCCGTATCGCCAAGATCGTCATCCAGCGGGCCGTCCAGGAGCGCGCCAGTGACATCCACGTCGAGCCGTCACGCGAGGGTGTGCGCATCCGCTACCGGATCGACGGGGTACTGCACGAGATCCTGACCCTCCCCGCGTACGTGCATGCGCCGCTGATCTCGCGCCTGAAGATCATGGCGAACATGAACATCGCCGAGCGCCGCGTGCCGCAGGACGGCCGCATCCACGTCAGGCACGCGGGCGACGACTACGACCTACGCGTCTCGACCATTCCGACCACGCTCGGCGAGAAGTGCGTCATGCGCATCCTGGACCAGCGCGGTATCATGATGGGGCTGGTGAATCTGGGCTTTACGGAAGAGATGATGGCCCAGATGGAGCTACTGATCAGCCAGCCCAACGGCATGATCCTCTCCACCGGCCCGACCGGGAGCGGGAAGACCACCACGCAGTACTCCATCCTCAACCGGATCAACTCCGTGGAGACGAACATCATCACCATCGAGGACCCGGTTGAGTATCAGATAGACGGGATCTCGCAGGTGCACGTGAACCGCAAGGCCGGGCTGACCTTCGCGATCGCGCTGAAGTACTTCCTGCGGCAGGACCCGGACATCATCCTGGTGGGTGAGATCCGAGACCTGGAGACCTCGGAGATCGCGATCCAGGCGGCGCTTACGGGCCACCTTGTGCTCAGCACCCTGCACACCAACGACGCGCCGTCCACCGTGACGCGCATGGTGGATATGGGTGTGGAGCCCTTCCTGATCTCCTCGTCGGTGATCGCGTCGATCTCGCAGCGGCTCGCGCGCAAGATCTGCCCGGAGTGCAAGCGCCCGTACGAGCCGCCACGTGACCAGCTCCTGGGTCTGGGCTTCGACCCGGACGCTCCGGAGAACCAGGACGTGGTCTTCTACACCGGCGAGGGCTGCCCGGCGTGCCGCAACACGGGCTACAGGGGACGCATCGGTATCTTCGAGCTCATGATCCTGAACCAGGAGATCCGTGAGCTGGTGGTCAAGCGCGCATCGGCCGACCAGGTGAAGGAGGCCGCGCTGGCCAACGGCATGACAACGCTGGCGCAGGACGCTCTGGACAAGGCCGTACGCGGGGTAACGGACATCGAGGAGATCATGCGCGTCGTATCGACGGTGAGGTAAGCCGGCACGGAGACGCTCCCGATGTGACGCGACGGCCAGGAGGTCCGGTCATGGCGACAGGCGGCAGCGCCGGGGCGCGAGCCAAGAGGAAGGTGCGCCCCGTACACGATGTCCACCTCGACGAGCTCCTGGAGCTCGTCGTTGAGTACAACGCATCAGACCTGCACATCTGCGCCGGGCTCCCGCCGATCCTGCGCATCGACGGCGAACTGAAGAAGACCCGCTACGAGGTCGTCAGTGCGGATGTGGCGCAGCGGATGCTCTACGACATCCTCACGGACGATCAGATCCAGCGCTTCGAGACGGACCTGGAGCTGGACTGCTCGTACGCCTATCAGGACGTGGCGCGCTTCAGGGTCAACATCTACCGCGACCGCGGTACCGTGGCAGGGGCTTTCCGACTGATCCCGCGGCGGATTCCGACCATCGCGGAGCTGGGGCTGCCGGTGGTGCTCGAGGATCTTTCGCGGCGCGTGCGCGGACTGCTGCTGGTCACGGGGCCGACCGGGAGCGGCAAGTCCACGACGCTGGCGGCGATGCTGCATCAGGTGAACCACGAGCGCGCCGAGCACATCATCACGATCGAGGACCCCATCGAGTACCTGCACGAACACAACAAGTCGGTCATCAACCAGCGCGAGCTCGGCCACGACACGCACAGCTTCAACAACGCGCTGCGCTCGGCGCTGCGCGAGGACCCCGACGTGCTGCTGGTCGGTGAGATGCGGGACCTGGAAACGATCCAGCTCGCGGTCACCTGCGCGGAGACGGGCCACCTGGTGCTGGCAACTCTGCACACCAACAACGCCGCGGAGTCGGTGGACCGCATGATCGACGTCTTCCCGGCGGAGCAGCAGGAGCAGATCCGGATCCAGCTCTCGAACAACCTGGTCGCGATCCTGTCGCAGCAGCTCCTGCCGCGGGCGGGCCAGCCGGGGCGCATCGCGGCCGTGGAGGTCATGATCGCGAACGCGGCCATTCGGAACCTGATCCGGGAGGCGAAGTCGCACCAGATCACGTCCGTGATTCAGACCGCCGGTGAGGCCGGGATGCAGACGATGGACCAGGCGCTGCGCGACCTCTACAAGCAGAGTCTGATCACCTACGAAGACGCGATGCGGCGCGCTCAGAACCCGCTGGAACTGGAGAAGCTCATTCACGGCGGGGCTGAGGAGTAGTCGCGCGGGTCCACGGCGGTCATTAAATCTTCTTGAACTCGTTTGCACCGCCGGCCGCCGGCGTAGACTGGTACGTGAAGGACTCGGCCGGTCCGGACGCGTGGGAGATGATGTGACATGCCTACATTCACCTACACGGCCAAGGACAAGACGGGTCAGGAGGTGCAGCAGACGCAGGAAGCGTCCTCGAAGGACGCGCTGATCAAGTCGTTGCGCGACCAGGGCCTGTACCCGACCAGCGTCAAGGAGCAGCGCGGGTCGCCGGCCCAGAAGGCGAAGGGCAAGAGCTTCAGCTTCAGCTTCGGCAAGCGCGTGGGCCTCAAGGATCTCGCCATCTTCTGCCGGCAATTCTCCACCATGATCAATGCTGGTGTCTCCCTGGTACGCTGCCTGGATGTGCTGGAGCAGCAGACCTCGAGCGTGGGACTGAAAGAGATCATCCGGGACATCCAGACTGAGGTCGAGGGGGGCGCCACGCTGTCGAAGTCGATGTCGAAGTTCCCCAGGGTCTTCAGCGAGCTTGCGGTCGGTCTGGTGCGCGCGGGCGAGGTCGGTGGCGTGCTCGACGACACGCTGGAGCGCCTGGCGGTGTTCCTGGAGAAGGACCTGGAGCTCCGGCAGAAGATCAAGTCGGCGATGACCTATCCGACTCTGGTCTTGATCGTCGCTATCGGCATCGTGACCTTCCTGGTTATGTTCATCCTGCCCAAGTTCATGGACCTGTTCCTGGAGCTGGGGATGGAGCGAACCGACTTCCCGGCGCCGACGCGATTCCTGATGGACGTGAGCAACTTCATGATGCAGAAGTGGTACATCGGCATCGCGATCTTGTTTGGGCTGTGGATCGCCGTCGGTCGGATTAAGCGGACGAAGACCGGCAAGCGCTATTGGGACATGATGATGCTCAAGCTGCCGGTGTTCGGGCCGCTGAACCACAAAATCGCCGTGTCGCGGTTCGCCCGCACGCTCTCGACGCTGCTCTCCTCGGGTGTGCCGATCCTGCAGGCGATGGAGACGGTGGCGGGCACCGTGGCCAACGACATCATCGCCGACGCGGTGCTGCTCTCTCGCGCCAGCATCCGTGAGGGAGACACGATCGCCGACCCGCTGGCGGAGAGCAAGATGTTCCCGCCGATGGTCGTGCAGATGATCACTATCGGCGAGGAGACGGGTCAGCTCGACATGATGCTCGAGAAGGTGGCGACCTTCTACGAGCGTGAGGTGGACGCGGCGGTGGAGAGCCTGACGGCGGCGTTGGAGCCGGTCATGATCGTGGTGCTGGGCTTCATCGTCGGGTTCATCGTCATCTCCATGTTCCTGCCGCTGATCGGGGTCATCCAGAACCTGAGCCAGTGAGGCAGGCAGGTGTGTGAGCGCAGGTGTTCTGTCCGCTCGGCGGCCGGTTCCCAGCCGGCCGCCGCGCCGTGAGACCGGCTCGAAGTCGGGAACGCTTGAGGTGAGTGCGCTGATCCCGGCGGCTGCCGCCCAGGCGGTGCTGCTGTCCGTGGTGTTCCTGACGGGCGCCGCGATCGGCAGCTTCCTGAATGTGGTCATCTACCGCCTGCCACGCCGCGAGTCGCTGGTCCGCCCCCGCTCTCGGTGCCTCAGTTGCGGGGAGAGCCTCGGCTTCGTGGACCTCATCCCGGTGCTCAGCTACATCGTGCTGGGCGGCAGGTGCAGGCACTGCAGGCGCCGCTACAGCCCGCGCTACATGCTGGTGGAGCTGGCGAGCGGGCTGGCGGCGCTGGGTGCGTGGCACCTGTTCGGCCCCACCCTGCATGCCCTCCTCGCCTTCGTGGCCTTCTCCTGCCTGACCGTCGTGTTCTGCATCGACCTCGACCACCTGATCATTCCCGACGAGGCTGTGCTCATCATCGCCGGCTGCGGCGTCCTGCTGGACCTGATGGACCTGCTGCAGCGGGGCCGGGCCGCGGCCGTGGTGTTCGACGAGCGGCTCTCGGCCGGGCTTCAGTACCACGTCATGCTGCCCAAGTCGCTGGTGGGCATGGTGGTGGGCGCGGGGTTGTTCTGGGCGATCGCGGTCATAGCCGAGCGCGTCTTCCGCCGCCCCGGCATGGGTCTGGGCGACGTGAAGCTGGCGGCGGGCATGGGCGCGGTGCTGGGCCCGGGGTACCAGTTCCTGGCCTACTTCCTGGTGGCCGTGGTCATCGGCGCGGTCGTGGGCCTGGTCTGTATGGTATTGGGGCGGTGTGGGCGAGGAGACTACATCCCTTTCGGTCCCATGATGGCCGTGGCGGGTCTTGCGATGATCTACTTCGGCGACGTGGTAACGCCGTGGGTGATGTCCAGGTTTCTGGCGGCATGAGGAGGATTTTTCGCAGAGCTTACAGACAGCGGACCGGGCGCGCCGGCGAAGGTTTAGTGCCCCTCGCCGCCGGGTAGAAACTCAATGGCAAGCGCGGCTGCTTTCCGAAGGCAACCGCGCCACTTTGGTGGCGAGGCTCAACCGCCGGAGCGTCAGCTCCGCCAGCCCGATCCGGGAGGCTGTGAAAATGACGCGAGGCCACAATAGGAGCGGCTTCACGCTGGTGGAGATGCTTGTCGTCATCGCCATCATTGTGCTGTTGGTGGCGTTTCTGGTCCCCACCATCCAGAGCGCCAGGCACAAGGCCCGCATGGCGGAGTGCCAGACCAAGCTGGGGAAGCTGGTGGGGGCGCTCGAGCAGTACAAGCGCCAGTACCACAAGTACCCCCCAAGGCCGATCTACGACGCAACCGCCGAGCTGTACATCGGCGGGTTCTCGGCGCTGTATCCGAAGTTCATCGATTCGTGGAACGACCTTGTGTGCCCTGATGACCGCACGATCTTCGGCAAGGGCGATGAGGCCAAGAAGCGGCGCTACTGCTCGTACAACGGCGTCATCAACATGGCGGTCGATCCCTCGGCGTCGGATCCGTGGGAGTTCGCCACCGACTCGGACACCGGGAACCAGATGGTCACCTACAACTTCAACGGCTACGATGAGAAGGGCTGGGACCGGGACACGCCCCTGACGCCCGGCGTCGATCCCACGCCCACGTGGCTGGACCGCGGCTGGAAGTACTACCCGCGGCTGAGCAACATCTACGCGCCGGAGTACACGGTCATCGCGCACTGCACCTTCCACCGTGACTTCTACCATAGCGAGCAGGACAAGCGGGATACCTACGTGAGGCTCAGTGGGGTTATGGACGAGCTGGTGGTGCAGGTATGGGAGGACGATTCCGGCGGCGTGACCATGTTCGAGAAACAGGAGCCGTAGCGGTGCATGGGGCCAACGGGCGGAGCAGGACCAGGAGCCTACAGATGCTGAGAAGCGGCCGAGCACAGAGGGCCTGCAGACGACGGGGCATGACGCTCGTTGAGCTGCTGGTGGCGATGTCCATCCTGCTGGTGGGCATCTGGGCGGTGGCCCGCGGCTTCCCCGCGCTGTTCGGGAGCCTCGAGGCGGAGCGGGAGCGCGCCGAGATGGTGCGCCTGACCGAGGGCGTGCTGGAGCGGTTCAAGACCAGCCCCGAGCAGATACCGGAGGCCATCGCGGGTCACGACCCCGCGGACGGCATGGTCATCCCGCCCGATGTCTACCCCGACGAGGACATGGAGCCCGTGCCGGGCAACCCGCGGGACGACCTCACCTGGGTGCTGGGGGAGATGTTCGAGGTGCCGGGGCTGCAGCCCGGCCAGAGCGTGTGCGTCTATCCGCTGAAGCTGGGGCCGGCGATCGTGCAGGACCCCAGCGCGATCGACGACTACCTGCAGGTCTTCAGGCTGGCGGCCCTCGAGCGCGTTGCCGTGAGCCAGGACGAGTGGGTGGCGGCCGGCCGGCCGCTCGGTGACGACGAGTTCTTCCTCGACCGGGACGGCTACCTCTACGCGCCGCCGGAGTACGCGAGCGCGCGGGTGGACTACTGCTGGATGGACGTCACGGGCGCCCCGCACTGGGTGGAGGACGAGGTCGTCGCCAACGTCAACTACTCGGCGTCGGCCGCGCCGGTGCGTGCGGCCGACGTGACGGGTCCGCAGTTCGCGAACTGCGTGCCGGAGATGGCCGACGCGCGCGCCATGGTCCGCTACGCGGTTGCCATCGGCGGCGTGGCGGACGTGGCCGCGGACACGGCGGTGCTGGAGCAGAACTTCGGCGCCACGCTGCTGCTGCCGGACGTGGACGCCGGGGAGACGATGCACGTCAACTACCAGCAGCGAACGGAGCCGGACCTGTTCGGCCAGCCCAGGCGCGTGCCGGTCGTCGTCGAGGAGTTCTCCGCCCCCACCCAGCCGCCGTACCGGGTGGACCTGAAGTTCGGCGGCATCGACGACGAGGTGGCGCTGTTCGAGAATGATCTGCTGGGCAACCCGCTGCCCAACGTCGTGCGGGTGCTGGTGGTGGACCTGCTCACCGGCGACGCCTGGACCGACGCGGCCAGTTGGATCGAGGTGGACATGATCGAGGGTCGGCTGACGCTGGACTGGGACAATGCCGGCGCGCCGATGGCGGCGGCGCAGGCGCGCGGGCGCGACCTTCGCGTCTACTACCGGACGCTGCGCGGTCACACGGTCGTGGTGCAGAAGGCGCCGGCCTACTTCCTTGAGGAGCCGATCAAGCAGACTTACGAGGACCCCGACCCGTCGCTGGATGAGAGCGACAAGGTGGACTACCGCTACTACACGGTGTCGGCGGACCCGAACGATCCGGCCTATACGCGGCTGCAGTTCCCCGAGTCGGCGGCCGGGCAGACGGTGGTCGTGGACTACCTGGTGGACACCGGGCAGCAGCCGCCCTTCGAGCGCGTCAGTGGCGAGCTGCATGTCATCGACGGGGAGAGCCTGGCGATCGTGCTGCAGCGGCCGGATGTCGCCGGCATCATTGCGGTTCGGGGCGCCTCGCTCAAGGTGCGCGGGTGGTGGCACGACCAGCACGGACGGGTCCAGATGGTCGGCGTTGAGACCTTCCTGGTGCCGGAGCCACTGTTGTAATCGGGGCGAGGAGAGGCGGTCTGTGATGGGCGCACTCATACGCGGCTCAAGCATACCCGGGGCGCTGCGCCCCAGCGGCCGGAGCGGCTTCACGCTCACCGAGCTGCTGGTGGTGATCGGCATCGCGGTGATGCTGCTGGGCCTGATGATTCCGACCGGGCAGGTGCTGCGCGAGAGCAATCAGGCGATGGCCTGCAAGTCGCAGCTCCACCAGGTCGGCCAGGCGATCAGGATGTACCGGCTGGACGAGGGCGGCGTGCCGCCATACTACATCGACGCGAGCGAGACGACCGATGACGTCCCCCATGGTCCCGGGCTGCTGGCGCTCTACGCCACCGGTCACATGACGCGGCGAGACTCGCTGCACTGCCCGCGGGACGTCTACGCCGAGCCCGGCTCGGCTGCATACCTGGAGAGCTACACGGCGAAGGATGAGGACGCCGCCGCCGCGACGGAGCTGAACAAGTATCCGTACCTGAGCTCGCGAGGCGTGATCGACGACACGGACCCGTTCTACAGGCGGCAGCTTCAGCCGGCCGCGGACGTTGGCGGCACATCGCCGGTACCGGTGCATAATCCCGACTGGCGGCCCGATGACGACACCGTGGTCACATGGTGCCCGCACCACGTGGACAGCATCAAGGCGGGGGACGTGGGTCTGTACCAGGTGCTTTTCTGGGACGGCAGCGTGCAGCGGGTGGGCGAGAACATCATGACCGACCCGTCGGTGGGGCCGGATGCGGCGTGGAAGGTGGGGCACGCAGACGCGTCCGGCTAGAGGGTTGGGGCGAAGGGTATACTCGTAGTGAGCAGGGCAGGGAACGCCGCACCGGGATCTACCGGTAGGGCGCGGAGCGCACAGGAGAAGAGGGCGGCTGGAGATACCTAATCATGCCACGTCGCGCGAGACCTGACAACAGGCCGGCCATGAAGAGGCGGCCAGGGCGTAAGGGCTTCACGCTGATCGAGGTCCTGGTCGTTCTGGGCATCCTGGTCATCCTCTTCGGCATGCTGTTCGCGCCAATGATCGCGAGCCTGGACATGGTCACGATCGGCCAGTCGAAGGTGGCGATGCAGAACGCGGCGCGCTCCGCGCTGGAGGAGATGCGGCGGGAGATCGGCAACGCCATGTACATCTACCCGACCCCGGGGCTGATCCTCAAGGGCGCCGATGGCCTGCTGGGGACGAGTGACGATGTGCGCCTGCCCAACTACTCGCAGATCGTGTTCGTCAGCGCCCAGCGCACCGACACCGGCGCAATCGCCCAGCCGCTGTCGCCGCGGGTGGACAGCGCGGGGAATATCGTGGCCACGCGCCTCCGGCCGGCGCTGCTGGACGAAAGCAGGGAGTACGACAGCTCGAACACCTTCGTGCTGGTGCGCGAGGAGGGCTACTACACCCGGCACGAGGACGCCGATGCGGTGTGGTGGGACTTCACGAACGTCGGCGGCGCCACGAACCCCGTGCGCAACCTCCTGACGCCGCGTGGAAGCTATGACATCCCGGTGACCCGATCCATCTGCACCGCCAGCGGCTGCAGCGATAGGGTGCACACGGGCTACGTGACCGAGTGCCCCAACTGCGGCTCGTCGGACCTGATCTACATCCACGACAACGTGCAGTTCCGGCCC
Organism: Candidatus Zipacnadia bacterium; assembly: GCA_029820945.1. Classification (GTDB taxonomy): domain Bacteria; phylum Armatimonadota; class Zipacnadia; order Zipacnadales; family UBA5352; genus JALGUJ01. The sequence goes on from JALGUJ010000017.1 coordinate 35,495, forward strand.
GAGCGCATCGTGGGCGAGGTGCTGCAGCCCGCGGCGCACCACACCATCTACCAGGCCCGGCACGCGGCATGGTCGGGCCTGCACAACCGCGGTGACGTCGAGCTGAACGACCTCTACCCGCAGAGCGCCACGGATCTGCCGATGCACCTGGGCGCCTCGGAGCTGGATCCGCGCATCGTGCTGGTCAACCCGACGGACATGTCGGTGGTGCGCGACTCCTACGAGAACGTGGACAACTCGAACACGATCCTGACGTGGAACTCGGACCGCGGGGTCATCCAGATCGGGGCCACGACCGGGCGGTGGGTGAACGTGCCCGCCCCCATGGCCAGCATTGTCCCGGGCGAGTACTACCCGATTCAGATCCAGCACGAGCGGCCGGATCAGACGGTCGTCAGCAGCGTGGACAGCTACGATAAGGATGGCTCTCTGTCCGCCTCCCGCCAGTGGGACCTGGTGCCGATCTACCCGAGCCTGGGGCCGCTGACCTGCACCGACTGCGGCGGCGTCTTCGACCCGACGGTCTACAGCCCGGGCGACCCGTGCCCGAACCCGGGCTGCAGCGGCACGCTGGTCTCGACGGCGCAGGTGGGGGATCCCGCCATGCCGATCGCGTACCGGATCGATCCGACGATGGCTGGCGCCAACGCGCCGGCGAAGATAGTGCCCGAGAGCGTGCACGTCGTGGTCTGGGGCCGCGACACGGTCGGCCGCATGTACCAGACGGCGTACACGGAGACCACCACGATCGATCAGGCGCAGATCGGTGAGGAGCAGTACGCGGTGGTCTCCAGCGATCACGGGCAGCGGGCGGAGGTGCGCTTCAACGAGCTGCAGCCGCCCAGCCCCCGCATGCTTACCCGCGCGGGGATCGCGGTCCAGGACTTCGGCATCTACATCCAGTACTACTACAGGCGCAACTACGATCCGGCCGCGCCTGAGAATGACTACATCGTGAAGGTTGACTACTCCACCCAGGAGATCATCAACCTCAGCCTCGCCCTGCAGCGGTATGTGACCCCTGTGGCTGACCCGAGCAATCCGGATGCCCTCATCATTCCACCGGACGCCAGCCCCGACAGGGTCGCCCTGCAGGACCAGGTGCAGGTGAGGAACCTGAGCAGATGAGATCGCCACGCAGCCGCAGGTCCGGCGGACGGTGGAGGCCGAACGGAATGCCGCAGATCATGCCCAGCCATAGCCGACAGGCAAGGCGCCGGGGCCAGGCGCTGCTTGTGGCCGTCCTGCTGATGATGGCCATTCTGCTGGTGGGGATCCTGTTCGTCGCGCTGGTCACCTACAACCAGAGTCAGTCCGAGCGGCACGAGGACATGCTGGTCGCCCAGGCGCTGGCCGAGGCCGGCATCCGCTACGCGAACCAGATGCTGGAGAAGAGCGCCGACGGGGCCGACTGGCGGCCGCCGGAGCCTCCCGCCTTCGATCGGAGCGGCGCGTCCGACCCGGGCATGTGGGGCACCGACGGCGTGGAGGGAACCGAGGACGACTACTACACCGACATCGAGATCCAGCGCGGCTGGGCTGGCCTCTACGACAGCGCCAGTGGCTCGTACGTCCGCCGCGGCTTCAGCCGTTTCCCCGATCCCCGTGAGCCGGGGCTGACCAACACCCCCGCCAGCGGCTTCACCATGGGCCGGGGCTACTTCCTGCTGCGCGTCAGCTACGACCCGTGGGGACCCGGCTCCGGCGGCACTCCCGATCCCATGGACTGGCACCTGAAGATCGAGTCGATCGGGCGAGTGCACGGCAGCCACGTCTTCCGCAAGCTGGTCGCGTACAAGCCGATCCCGATGCTCGACTACGCCCGGTGGGTGCATAACGCGACCGGCCACGGCCGGCCGGCGCAGCTCGGCGTGCCGCCCTACATCGACATGGACAACGACGGCGCGATCCCGCCCGGTGACGCCACCACACCGTCGGTCGAGTGGATCCCGACCACCATCCGCGGGCCGGTGCGCGTCGAGGGCACGCTGCAGATCGCGGGCGCCCCCCACCTGGACCCGGGCTCGGGCGCCATCGTGGAGGCCAGCACCAAGTTCGAGCTTGAGGACCGGATCGCCGCGTCCGGCTACCTGCGCGATGACACCATCGAGGTGACCGGCGGCATCGAGTTCCTCAGCGACATCGACGGCACCGCCGAGGTCACCGTCATCGACGCGGGCGGGCCCACCACCGCACTGATGTACGAGAGCGATGACCCGGGCTTCGACACCTTCGGGGGCCGTGTCAGGGACGGTCGGCCCACCGTCTCCGGCGGCTATTCGCGCTTCGCCTCCGGCATCACCCCGCCGACGCTGACGCTGGGTGAGGGCACCACCAACATGGACCGGTACCGCAACCTCACGCGGGACTCGGGCGACTTCGTCGAGTACCCCTCGGGCTCGGGGGACTTCGTCAACAACGGCCGGTGGGGCTTCGGCGCGGGCATCTACATCGACAATGCCGACGACATCCAGTTCGACCACAGCATTCAGCAGTTGATCGACGACTGGCAGCGCCCCAACGCGGCGGGCGGGACGCCGACCACCGGCAGCGGATGGAATGCGCTGTACACGACCTACTCGCCGCCGGCGGTCAAGATCGAGTTTGTGCCCGACGAGGCCGCCATGGGCAGCTACGAGACCAGCGCCAACCCTGCGGACGTCGGTGCGGGGGAGACCTGGTGGCCGGGCCACGAGGCCGGCCAGCCCGGGATCAAGGTCACGCGCTACGACAAGACCTGGCGGGCGGCGAATGGAGATGACTCGGGGCTGCGCACGCGGGCCTTCGACTATCCGACACCGTGGCTGGACGGGACCAGCGACGTGCCGCGCCACCCGCTCATCGTGGCGGAGGGCAACGTGCGGGTCCTGGGCCGGCTTCCGGAGGCGGTGCGCGACGCGTCCGACACGCTGCGGCGGGCCTACGACCTGGTCGTGGTCTCTGGCGGGACCATCTACATCGACGGGCAGCTCCTGGCGCCCAACGACTACCTTGCGGCGCCGGTCGCGCCCGAGTTCAACACCAAGCTGGCGCTGCTTGCGCGGGACTGCGTGTGCCTGAACGCCACGCAGATCGTCCCGCAGCTCACGACCGGGACGGCGCCGGCGGTGCCGGACGATCCGCTGAACCCGTCGGACCGGGAGAAGCACTGGGAGCTGGCGCCGGGCTCCGACGGTCGGGCCTACAGCACCTTCTTCTGGGGCGGCACCCCCGAGGGCAGCGGCGTGGCGCTGGTGACCAAGCAGGGCGCGGGCGACCCCGGGCCGTCGGCGGTCTCGCTGACCACCTGGGTTGAGGGCGCCGGCTACAGCGCCTACGACTTCGGCGATCCGCCCGACCCGATGGTGGACACGGCGTTCGTGTTCGTGCCACCGGCCGCCACCTTCCCCGACGGCTCGACGCCGCCGCAGCCCTACGGTGTCGAGGGCATCGCGCCCGACTGGGCGCCGTATCGCGACGCCGGGGCCAGCCTGCCATGGGACCTGGCGGGCTATGTGGACCCGACGCCGGGGCTGGGGAACGCGATCATCCTGCGCCACACCGACCCGCAACTCTCCGCCGGCTCGACCAGCTACTGGCTCAAGCGGTGGAAGGTGGCGGAGTACAACTCCGACGGTCTGCCCGTCGGCGCCATCAACGCGCGGGTGAACGCGGCGGTCTACGCCGAGCGCGGCTGTTGGTACGTGCTGACCGCGAGCTACTTCGATGACGAGGCCAGCGGGGATCCGAACACGCCTGAGCCGGTGGAGTTCCGGCGCTACAACTACAAGATCAGCTTCAACGGGACGATAGCGGAGAACTTCACGGCGCCTGTGGAGGCCGTGCAGGACTGGATCGACAAGAGCGCCTACCCCGCGGCCTACTCGGGCTCGACGATAGACACGCTCTCGCGGTGGGGGACCATCGAGTACCGGTTCGACGAGACGCTGCGGGCGGCCCGGTTCTACTCGACAGTCGCCGACCCGATGCATCCGGCGGCGAATCAGCCGAGAGTGCCCCTGCTGCCCGTCAGCCCCGACCTGGTCTACTACGGGGAGGCGCAGTAGGCTTCCGGCCGTGTCCTCGGGCAACGCACGGAGGTAATGGATATGCGGTTGTGCCGCGTATGCCTTGTGTTGATGGCCCTCATCCTGTTCGCCGCCGCGGTCCCGGCTCCGGCGGCGCGCACCGCCTTTCGCTATGATGCGGCGCAGCGCGTCATCAAGGCCTGTGTGGTGGGCGTCGGGGGCCAGACCGCCGCGACCCACCCGAATCCCTACGTGCTCGAGGGCGTGCGCCGATCCGACCTGACCCCGGACGACTGGGTGTTCGAGAACCCGCTGGCGCCGCCCACGGTGGTCCTCGGTGATGCGACCTCCGACTACGTGGTCAAGGGCAAGCGTGACTACTGGTTCTTCGCCCTGACCGACGACACGGCCAGCCGGCTCACCGGCATGGACCTGCTCTATATCTCCGCGCCGGAGCTGGACCTGACCGACGCCGAACAGGACGGGCTGCGCGCCGCGGTGGAGGCCGGCGCGCTGCTCTGGATCGACGACGACGTCGCCAGCGGCGGCACGGCGGTCACCAACTTCCCCTGGGCCTTCGAGTTCGATGACGCCGGGGCGGGCACCTACGCGCGCGTGGCACTGGACGGCCGCCACCGGCTGCTCACCGAGCCCTATCGCCTGGGCCTTTCAGGGGTCGCGCGCCTCGGGGACGACCCCGACTGGGGCTCGACCGGGATCAGCGGGCTCTACGTCACGAACCTGGGGCCGGAGTTCCGCACCATCGTACAGGTGGGGGAGATCGCGGGCGACGGGCAGGTCACGAACCGCGCGCCCTTTGTGGTGGCCGCCTCGTACGGTGCGGGCAGTATCGTGGTCACGACCGGCGGCGTGGGCCTCGACGTGGTGGAGTGGATCATCGAGGCCGCGGCGGGGGAGATGGGCTTCGCCGCCGGGCGCCGGCCCTCGCCGGACCCGATGCAGGCGCCCGACGTGAAGTTCGTACTCAACATGCTGCAGTGGAGCGACCGGTGGGAGCAGGCGCGGCGCACCCCGCGCGCGAGCGCCACGTCGCTGGCGCGGGCTCCCTTCCCGCTCGACATCGCCTGGCAGTACCCGAGCGAGGACCAGCCGACCGCGGTGGCGGCCATGGGGGCGGTCGTCTCGACCCCCGTGATCGGCCGTGGGATGGTTTATGCGGTGAGCCTGCCAACGACCGCGCCGGCGGGCGAGGACGCGCGCGTGACGTGCTTCGACGTGGAGCCCGAACAGAGCCTTGACGGCGATGGCTGGCCGGACGACGGCATCGGGGACTACGGGAACGGCGCGTCCTATGACATGGTGTGGCAGGCGTTCCTGGGGGCGGGGCGCACTCCGCGCTACTCGTCGCCGGCGCTGGCGACCGTGGACGTGACCGGCATCAATGGTTACGATGTGCCGGTCCAGGTGCTGCTGGTCAGCTCCGTGGACGAGGATGCGAGCCCGTCGCTGGGCCATGTGACCTGCTACAACGCGACGGTGGATCCGGAGATTCTGGGGCAGGTCGCGGCGCCCTTCAACACCCCCGGCGCCGAGATCTGGACCCGCGACCTGCATGGCTTCACCGGCACCGCCGACGTGGTGGCGCTCTCAACCCCGACCGTGCACGACGGCTACGTCTACGTGCTCGCGGACGAGTACGACAACGCCCTGCCCGACCTCGACGGCGACGGGACGGAGCAGACCTACGGTCGCGTGCACTGCTTCGAGCTGGCCTTCGACTGGACGGGCGGCGATCCGGATGACGGAGCCTGGTGGGTCTATCCGTCGGCCGAGGATAACCTGGACGGCGTGGGCTCGCCGATGGCGGCGCAGGAGGCCCAGCGCTCGCTGCCGGCCTTCCACGACCCGACGTGGGTTGCCGAGCCCCCCACCGGTCCCGGAGATCGGGCCCCGCTGCCGCCGAGTCCCGGCTCGATCCCCGTCGTGCATGCGGCGGGCGGGACCATCGACGGCGGCCGCGCCGACGCGCTGGTGACCTTCGGCACGACGTTCAGCCACACATACAACGAGGGAACCGGCAACATCGAGATCGATGACGGCGCGGGCGGCAGCCAGTTCTGCGTGGTGCCGGCCCCGCGGGTGCGCAACACCGGAGCCGTGACCCTCAACAGCGAGTACTTCCTGGTGCGCACCAACCGGGAGATGACGGCCTACGGCGACACCCAGCTCGCCATCGACGATGCGCAGTCGGTTCCGGGGACCGACATAGACACGCGGCACGTCAGCTACCATCCCGGCGCCGTGCGGGAGGCGATCGTGGCGGCCCTCGCGGAGATGGCGGCGGACGGCGATCCGGCCACCGTGCCCGACCCCATCGCGCTGCAGATGGGCGTGGACGTGCTGGTGGACTACACCGCGACGAGCGGGGCCGTTGATGACGAGCGCCAGAAGCTGATGGGTCCGGTACGCTGGCGGCGGGAGCTGCCCCTGGGCCAGTACGTCACACAGCCGGCCGCCAGCAGGGGTGAGGAAATGGTGGTCAGCGCCGCCGCCCCGGTGCTGTACCCGGCGCCGGCGCCGGTGCCGACCTTCGGCGGCGCCGTCGCGAAAATGGACACCAATAGCGGCGCGGTCAAATGGACCTACGACCCGGTCTCGACGATGCCGGATGCCGGCCCGGCTGCGGTCACGGCCAGCGCGACGGCGGCGGCCCTCGATGAGGACACCGCGGTCGTCGGGGCGACGGCCGTGGACTACACGAACTCGGTGGCGGCGAGCTCCATGATCGGCCTCAAGCGCCAGGTGCAGGCGGCGGTTAACCTGGGCGCGGCCGGAGAGCCGGCCGCGGTTGCGCTGCTCGCCACCGGCGACGTCATCGCGGCCACCTGCTACCAGGTGGACCCGAGGAACAACCGCCTGCTCTTCCCGCCGGCCTCGGCCGGCAACGTGGAGGACACCGCGGGCAATCCGCTGGGGCCCATCTACGGGCGCGCCATCGAGATCACCTGGCCGGACGCCACGACCGAGCTGCACTGCATCCCCGACATCGAGCGCTTCCATCACACGTATGGCCACATACGGCTCAAGTACCATCCCGTGGACATGACCGCAGGCTCGGAGCCGGTCATCACGCGGCCGGATGAGACGCTCATCGACATGGCCACCGTGGCTGCCACGAACCCGGTCGTCTCCGCATTCGGCCGGGACCTTGTGGTGGACGGCTGGCTGGACATGACCGGAGCCACCGACGTCAACGGCGACGCGGTTGAGCCGGGCGACGAGCTGCTGGTGAGCTACACCGGCTGGTCGGAGCGGGCCGGGGGCTTCATCGACGTGCCGAACCCGGCGCTGAACCTGCCGCCGGAGCGGCACCAGATGGCCCCGGAGTTCGGGCCGTCGCTGTCCTCGCCGGCCATGGCCGGGGACACCATTCACGTCGGCACCCAGGGCCTGGACCGCGACCTCGACGCCGCCTTCGAGGCGCCTGACGGCGGTGTCGAGAGCGACACCATGCTCTCGCTGATCTGGAGCAAGGCCAGCGACCTGGTGCGGAGCGCGCTGATGATTCCGGCCCGGAAGCAGGCGGGCGTGCCGGGCATCCCGGTGGTCACGTCGTCGCCGTCGGTGGCGGAGGACCGGGTCTACGTGGGAACGCGGATGATGGACTCCGCGGGGTCGCCGGATGTCAGCTACGGCTACCTGAGCGCGCTGGCGCCGTGGCGCGTGCTGCTGTGCGACACCAACCGGATCGTCGAGACCACGGGCAGCGAGCCGAGCTGGGTCTGCACCGGCACGGCCAGCCCGCAGCGGGCGCAGTCATTCATCGGCGAGGATCTGCGCCGGCCCTTCAGCCGCCCGGCCAAGGCGGCCCACTTGCCGACCGGGCACGTGCTGGTGGTGGACAGCGGCAACAACAGGGCGGTCGAGATCGATCGAGCCGGGCGCGTGGTCTGGCCGCTGGACCTGTTCGGCTATGAGTACTACACGAGCCCCGACAACCATGACCTGCGGCTGTCGAGGCCCGCGGACGCCTGGCGCTACTACGACGTCGAGGCCGTGGACACCGACGGCGACGGCACCGCCGACAGGAGCTTCCCGGTGGTGCACACCGTCGTGGCCGACACCGGCAACGCGCGGGTGATCGACATAGAGACGCGCTTCTACGATCCCATCAGCTTCGTGCAGGACGGCCGGCAGCGGCACACCGTCGTGACGCTGACGCCGACCTACGTGCGGGTGGGCACGGCGCCGAGGCGCTTCCTGCGCGTGCGCTACACGTCGGCTCAGCCCATCTTCGATCCGGGCAACGGGGGGCTGATCGGCTACCTCTGCGCGGCGAGCAATCTGAGCCAGATCCTCGTGGTCGAGCGGGGGACCGGGATCGTCAACCCGCTCGCGAGCAGCGCGACGCCGAACGGGAGCGCGGGCGCGAGCTGGGCGTGGTGGGCGTGGCTCTACGACTCGGACCCGGCCGACGCCAACAACGTATCGAACGAGCCGCTGCAGTTCGAGAACACCAAGCACGTGGAGTACAGCCGCATCGGCGACCGCATCTACGTCACCGTGACCTGCTCCCGCTACAAGGGGCGGCTGGGGAGTCCGCACCCGCTCGCGCAGGCGGGGCCCGGCGTGTTCGAGTTCATCATCGACGTGGGCGACGCCAATCCGGCGAACTGGCAGCTCGACCAGATGGGCACGGGCGGCCCGTGGCCGACGGCCGATCCGCACTGGTACTTCGTGCGCGGCGACTACGTCGGCCGCCCGATGACCACGATCACCACCGCGGCGGGCACCTACGACAAGCGCTGGTATCCGGTCTGCGCCCACAGGCTGCCGCATGACCGCCACCTGATCGTCAACAGCCTCAGCCAGATCGAGAGCGCCACGCCGCACAACATCGGGTCGGGCGCGGAGACAGTGGTGCTGGGCAGCCACGTGTTCGAGGTCGCGACCGACGACCAGGGCGACGCCGATCCTACCAACGACATCCATGTGCTGGACCCGGGGCGATCGGTGCCCGGTCCGGGCGAGATGTGGCGCGACCCCTTCACGCAGCCGGCGTACGCCGAGGTACGGTAGCAGGCGCCCGTGGGGTTCGGAGGACGCACGCGGTTGACGAGAAGTTCCTGAGAGGTGCCATCCATGCGTGCCAGGTCAGTCATAGCGATCATCCTTGCCCTCAGCGCGGTCGCACCGGCTCTCGGGGAGGATGCCATCCCGCCGTGGGAGGTCCGGGCATACCTCTCCACGTACACCGACGACGGCGCGCGGGCCGCACCGCCCACCTGGACCTGGAACTTCACGGCGGTGCGCAAGCAGTACGTCTGCCCCTACTGCGGCTATAGCACCTGGATCGAGGACCCCACGCCCGGCGACAACGATTACGTCTGCCCCAACCCCTGGAACGTGCCGGGCCATCGGCCGACGCAGCTCGTGGAGGCGGGCCCCAGGGAGCGGGTGCTGGGGACGCTGCAGGCGCTGGCCACCGACGCCGATGGCGATCGCAGCACGAGCCTGGTGGGCAGGCCGTTCCATCCGGGCGCTCTTGCGGAGCCCGACTGGAACGCAAACCCCTCGCCCTGGGAGGACCCGGCCCCCGAGAACGCGGCCAGCTATCTGACGGCGCGCCTGGCGAGCGTGGACGCCAGTGCGCAGCCGCTGGTGCAGAACGGGAACGGCGTGCGCTTCGTGGTCGTCAAGCCCGGCGCCGTGCGTGCGGCGGCGGGCGTCCGGTACATCGACAGCTCCGACAACGTGAGCGCCACGGCGACCTTCTATATGACCAACGGGGATGCCGGGGGGGCCGCGGCCGACCAGTACATCATCCACATCAACCCCTACCGGGTATCGGACGGCGACGTGTGGTACATCAGGCACCATGAGGAGCGCGCGGGCGGCGTGGTGACCGTCGTCGAGGTCCAGGCCTACAGCACGCTGTACGGTAACGACTTCGAGACCGCCGGCGAGATCACCGCCGCGGAGCTGGCCAACTACGACACCAACGGCGGCTGCCAGATCATCACCGACAGCGGTGCACTGCGGGTGGAGATCCCCGAGCAGCTTGCCGCCGACGGCACGGGCACGTGGCTGCTTAAGGTCGTCATCCGATCGACCACCCGCACCATGCCCTCGCCCGACGAGGTCAACTACGACAGCGTCTACGGCGACGACCTGTACACCGACCCGGGGGAGATAGAGCCGGACTTCGCCGGCGGCGGGATCAACGCCGATATGTCCACCACGAAGGCCCCGTACATCGTCGTGGATACGACGAAGACCCCGCTGATCGCCACGGCGGACGCGAACGACGGCGTGGACTACACGGTGGAGGAGAAGCAGGCCAACGGGGACGGCTTCATCAGCTTCGAGACCTGGCCCTACCGGATGCCGCCGGAGGCCGCCGGCCGGGGCAGGCTGATAGTGCAGTGGTCTGAGCTGAATCCATCCGCGAACCTGCAGAGGTATCGGCCGGCCGGTGGCGGCATCGACACCTTCTACCGCACCGGCGGGGAATGGCACTACCTGGTGAACCTGGACAGCTACAGCACGCGGCTGGTGACGAATGAGCTGGTCGCGCAGGGCCAGACCATCTCGACCACCACCACCAACTACGACTTCATTGACAGCTACTTCATGTGCTCGCGGCTGGATGTCGCCCTGACCGGCGACCACTGGGCGCGTCCGGAGCCCGGCTCGCCGGGAGTGGTGGACAAGGGCCCGGCGGAGTCGGACACGGAAAGCGCGACGGGCGGGCACGCCCGCATCATCATCGCCGAGCAGCAGCAGGCGGCGCCGCCCGGCTACGGCGGCGAGTACGGTCCCGGCGCGCGGACGCCGTCCAGGCTGTTCGCGCTGGCCAATCGGACCACGGCGCCCGTTCTCGTCTGCCCCGTCGAGAACGGCGGCTGCGGCGCGCGATATGTTGACGATGACGCCCTCGACGCGGGTGACGCCTGCCCGGCCTGCGGGACGCCGCTGGTCTCGGCGCGGGCCGAGGCGGAGGTCCAGTACGACGCGCACGTGGCGCCGCGCGCGACCGTCGGTACCTCAAGCTACCGGATCAGCCCGGACGCGCTGAAGTTCGGTCCGGCCGCCGGGCTGGTGCCCGTGGGCGCGCTGGACTTTGTTCAGCGCGTGTTCGTGGACATCCCCCCCTACCAGCCGCCGTCGGTGCCGCCCGGCACCACGTTCTTCGAGAATGACATCGCGGGCGACGACGGCTACCGTGGCCGAATGCTCGCCTTCAACCGGCCCGAGGGCAGCGCCGAGGAGGACACCAACGACGCCTGGGACGTGTACTACCAGTCGCCGAACAACGGCGGGCACTTCAGCGACCCCTTGCAGGGCACGGCCGGCGACGCCGAGCAGGTCTGCCCGGTGTGCGGGAGCCGCTACAACTCGGGCGTCTCGGACTGCCTCTACTGCGGCGCCAGCCTGGTCGCGCAGAGCCCGGCGCTTCCCGAGGAGACGCTGACTGCGGAGGAGTACGATCCGTTCGGCGTGCAGGTGTCGGTGCTGCGCAAGGCGGCGCTGGCGGCGAACCAGCGCGTCGTGGACCTGGGCTGGGTCGCTCCCGGCACCCCTGCCACGGCGCCCAATACCGTCAATGAGCCCTCCGAGATGGTGGCGGGCAGCGAGCCGATGCCGGCGGATGTCTCGGACCGCCGCGACCTGGCGGTGCGCAACGAGGGCAACATCAGCTCGGAGGCGCAGATGCGCTCCGGCCTGCTGTTCCGCACCGAGATCGACCCGGCCGTGCGGTCCTTCGCGCGCTGGGGGCAGAGCGTGCCGGTGACGATAGGGACGCTGTATCGCTACCGGCCGGGCGGGCCGACTGAGGACGATGACGTGGCCTTCGGCAGCTCCGCGTGGACGCTGTTCAGCCAGGAGGCGACCGGAGCGGCGGGCCAGCTCGCGACGTCACGGCTGCAGGCGGGCATCCGGTCAGGCGGTGGCGTGGCCTACCCGGACACCATCAAGCCGGTGCCGCTGGGCCAGCCGGTGGGTAACTACGCGACCGAGGTGCTGCTGTTCATCGACCTGAACGAGAGTGGCTACCTGGACTTCTACGACGCGCTTGTGGGCCCGACGAGCACCCAGTTTAACGAGTTCAATCCAGAGGTTGACGAGCCGTACGAGCCCGTGGCCTCGTTCGCGACTCGAATGCGCGTGGTCGAGGCCCGCCTGCCGCACAGCGACTTCTACTCCAAGGACACCGACCCCACGCTGCTGGTGGACGAGTCGCGGAGCAACCTGCAGGTGGCCTGGGTGGGCCAGCGGGCGGTGGCCGGATCGGTGGGTTCGGCCTCCCCGGCGGGCACCTCGGGCGCCGATGTGCCGTTGCCGACCGACCCGCACAACCTGCTGTACGCCAACGCGGAGCTGGACAGCCCGGCCGCCGACCCGCTCTACCGCGGCTGGCTGTGGGAGCCCAGCGACGGCTCCCCCAACGACGCGTTGGCGCTGACCGTCAGCGACGACAACTCGTCGCCGGTGACCTACATCGACGAGCAGAACGGTGCCCGCTGGGTGATGTTCCACCGATCGCTGTCATCGGCCGGAGGCGTGAGCTCCCAGCTCCGGTTCGACAGCTCGCAGAACACCGCCTGGGACGGGTCGGACGCCACGGAGTTCATCTTCGGCACCTCCGGCGCGCACCGTGGGCTGACGGGCTTCGCGCGCCCCGGCGTGGCGAACCGGCACTGGCTGCTGTGGCACGCGGGGCCGGCGGAGCGCGAGCGCATCCGCTATCGGTGGGAGTTCGACCCGTACGGGGGGACGATCGAGAGTGACGCCGAGCTTGCGGTCAGCAACGCGGCGCGCGCGGGGCTGCCCGGCTTCTTCCTGGTGGGCATGGGCGACGACCGCTACCGCAAGCCGGCCCAGGATCCCTTCACCTACGTCAAGCAGCCCAGTGCCTTCGGGTCCTCCAACGCCGCGGGCGAGTTCGAGATGGACGTGTTCTTCACCGGACACATCCGCTCGCTGGGGAACTCGGACATCTGCTGGACCCGCTTCAACTTCGGTGACCCGGCCGACCCGGACTTCCCGCTGAATGAGGCCCGGTACAACTACGGGAAGATCGCGTTCCCGCGAGTGGTGAACGCGGACGGCCTGCGCATGCCCGAGATCTACGACGCCGACGGCGACCTGCGGGGCTACGCGGGCGAGCAGCTTCGCCCGAGCCCGCGCAGGCAGTCCTTCCAGAGCCGGGACATCGACTGGCTGCTGACGCAGCGCGTGGCCGATCCCGCCGACGTTGACCACCCGTTCAACTTCGAGACCAAGCCCGACTGGACGGGCTGGCTGACCGCAGCGGCGCCCAAGCCCGGGCTCGAGGAGTACGCGGACCCCAAGTTCTACCTGGGAGTAGTGACCGAGAGCGGCGGCATGAGGGCGGAGAACATCTACGCGGTTACCTGGGATGAGGGGTCGTACGACCCCGCCACCGGGCTGTACACCGTGGTGCCGATGCTGGTGGGCATCAACGCGGGCGGGCTGTACGAGCTGCCGGCGGCCCCCAGGCCCGCGGTCTGGCACCCCGACCCGAGCTTCTGGCGCTCGGTGTCGGGGGGAGTGGAAGCGAAGGCGCTGCTGGCCCCGAGTCTGCGTGACGACGCGTTTGACGCCGGCGCCTGGGACGACTCGACCAGCGCCGAGCGGTGGCCGGCGGTGACACTGCTGATCAACCCGGCGTCGGGGACGCTGAACTGGTCGTCGCCGTTGTTCACCCCCGACAACCGGGCCAATCCGCTGGCGGTCTTCAACACGACCAACACGGCCGACATCGTGGATGTGGTGATGTACGCCGACTACACGCCGTTCGTGCGGCGGGTGACGACCGACCCGTGCAACGACGACTCGCCGTCGGCGTTCTATGACCTGGCCGGGAGCAGCCGGCTGACGGTGTTCTGGCGGCGAAGCTACGGGGATGCCGACACGCCGCACTTCGGGCGCCCCTCCTTCATGCACAGGTGCTTCACGCGGGCCATCCAGGTGGGCAGGCCGCCGATCGCGGCGGGCGACGTGAGTGAGGTCTTCGACCTCACGACCGGCGAGGCGCTGGCGCGGGGCACCACATGGGAGCTTGGCTCCGCCGAGAATGGGATCATTGTCATCGAGCCGAACCCGGTGACCACGCCGAGCCGCGTGGGGCACCAGATCCGGGTCACGTATACGGACGGGGGCGGGATCACGCGGGTGGAGCGCCACCGCGTGGTGGGGTGGAGCATCGAGACGCCGGTCCCGGTCAACACGGTCATCGCTGAGGGCCCGCTGCGCGTCTTCCCGGAGATCTACACGCCGCCGACGCTGGCCTTCGAGACGGTTCGCTACTGGCTGCTGTGGTCGAGCCCGCGCAGCACCTACGACCTGCGGGCGCCGGCCGACGACGGGCAGCGGCCGCACCAGTCCACCGACGTGTACCTGGCGGTGGTGGCGCCCGAGTACGCGAGCCTGATCGCGGACCTGGAGGTGCCACGCATCGGCCCCTGAGCGTGTGATGGGCCAAATGGGCATGGCTGCGGGCTGTCGAGGCAAGGGTCGTGAAAGCTTAACACACCTGGGAAGGAAGCCCGTCGGTTCGGGGCGAAGAGGCCCATAGGAGCAGGGCTTGACAGGGCCTGCGCCATGGTATACAGTAACCGAGGATCAGGCTGCCCAAGGCGGCCGCAGCTCGGCAGTTGAGGCTGCGATGGCAGGAGGCGCGCTACATGGCTAAGGGCGCCACACACGTCCTGGGCCTGGACATCGGAACAGCGTTCATCAAGGCAGCGGAGATCCGACTGCGCGGACGCGAATTCCAGATCATCGGACGCCCCGCCGTTGTCCCCACCCCCGAAGGCGCGGTGCGCGGCGGCCTCATCGTTGATATGCCTGCCGTCTCCGACGCTCTGGGCGAGTTGAGGGCCGAGTACGGCATGCCCATCAAGAAGGCCATCGCCTCCGTCGGCGGCGACTCCTCGGTTGTGGTTCGCATCATCGAAGTGCCCAACATGTCCGAGAAGGAGCTCGATGACGCCATCCAGTGGGAGCTGGACGAGCAGACCCCGTTCCCGGTGGAGGAGGTCATCTACGACTACGCCCGCATCGAGGGGCCCGAGACAGACGAGGAGGCCAGCGAGACCGAGGTGCTGCTGGCCGTGGCGCAGGAGGAGCTGGTTGACGAGCACGTGGATGCGATGCTCGAAGCCGGCCTGCAGCCCGTCGGCATCGACGTCGAGCCGCTGGCGATCGGCCGCGCCCTGGTGGACGTCGCCGGCGATGAATTTGCCGATCAGACCGTGGTCAACGTGCATATGGGCGCAACGACCACGCTCATTCTCGTCTTTCGCCATAAGCTGCTAAGCTTCGTCCGAGTGATCCCCACCGCCGGGGAGAACCTCACTCAGTCGTTGGCCCAGAACCTGATGCTGGATCAGGAGCAGGCCGAGACCGTCAAGCTGCAGTTGGGAAACGTCGAGGGTGGCGCCGCTGTCGAAGAACCCGGCGAGGACGAGTTCGACGGCGGCATGTTCGAGGAGGAGGGCCTCGAGGAGGACTCGGTCTTCGAACTCTCCAGCACGGACGAGGAGTCGGCCACGCTCGAGCCGTCCGATGAGCGGGCGACCCATCGCGAGGTGGAGGGCGAGCTCGCCGATCTGGAGGAGCCGCAGGCGCCCGTGGAGGAGCCGCACGGGGAGCCGGAGACGGCGCTGGAGGAGGACGCGGACCTGGCCGAGGCGCGCGAGCAGGTGGCCGAGGCTCTGATAGAGCCGGTGCTGGACATCGCCACCGAGGTGCGGCGGTCGCTTGACTTCTACCGCCGGCAGCACCGCAATGAGCCGATCGACCGCATCGTTCTGACCGGTGGCAGCGCCAACCTGGTGGGGCTGCCGCAGCTCATGCGAGACGAGACCGGGATTGACACCCAGATTGGCAACCCCTTCACCTACATGCAGATAGAGGACAATACCGTCTCTGAGGGGTACCTGCGCGACATCGCACCATCCATGGTGATCGCGGTGGGCCTGGCCCTGCGCGACATGGTTGAGGACTGAGACGGCTGACAGGGGCCCGGCATCGCCCGGTCACGATCTGAGGGATGGCCCGTGCTGAGGATTGATCTGCTGCCGAGACGCGTGCCACGGATGCAGAGGAACAAGTGGATCATCTTCGGCATCTGCGTGCTTCTGGTGGCCGAGGTGCTCGCTACAGGCGGGTGGTACCTGCAGGTGCAGCGCAACATCGGGACCACGCAGGATCAGCTTGCTGAGACCAAGAAGAAGGCCGACAAGGTCCGCGACATCGAGGGGAAGACGCAGCAGAAGCAGGGGGACCTGGCACCAATCGCCCAGAAGGTGGACTTCGTGGCGGCGGCGGATCAGTCCGGGGCGCAATACTGGGATCGCTTCCACGCCATCAACGCCTACATCTATGAGAAGGCCCAGGTGACGCGCTTCAGCATCACCAACCCGGACCAGGTCAACTTCGAAGTGATCGTGGGGGACACGACCGAGGCCGCACGGTTCGTGCTCAACCTCATCCAGTGCCCGTCGCTCGACAACATCAGCATCTCCGGGCTGCCCCCGGGCGTGTCCATTGAGGGCGTCGGGGGCCGAGGCGCCGCGGGCTTCACGCCGATGGGCGGGCCCGAGATGGGGATGATGGACGACGAGGCGTTCATGGAGGAGGAGCCGGGCATGGGCATTCCGGGCGCTCCGGGCGGGATGCGGCGTGGCGCGGCCGCGGCGCCGGGGGACATCGCACTCTCGATCAACGCCACGCTCACAGAGCCTGTGAGCGAGCCGATGCCGACCGGCGGCGCCGCCGCGCCGGGAGGAGGCAGGGGCGGTGGGCCGATGGAGCCGGGGCCCGGGATGGGGCCGATGCCCGACGAGATGGGGATGGAGGAGGAGATGATGCCCGAATAGGGCGCCTATCGCCTCCGCTCGCGGGCGTTTGCCACGGGCGGACTATCGGGGCTACACCATGGAGCAGCGCGGTCTTACGGGAGAGACGCAATGACTCGACTACATCCTGGCATCTTCCTCGGCGTCGGCGTCTTCCTCATCGCCGGCATAGCGGTTCTGGCCTTCTTCGTGCTGCTCAAGCCGGGGCAGGAGGAGCTGGCCGACCTGCGGGAATCCCTGGCGCAGGAAGAGCAGGTCGCCAGCCGCCTCGAGTCGGCCCAGGCCGAATACGAGCGGGTGCTGGCGGATTGGGAAGAGAAGCAGGCGCAGCTCCAGGAGCTGAGGGAGCGCCGCAGCATCCCGATATCGATGGGTCACCCGGTGGCGGCGATGGTTATGCTCTGGTACGAGTACCGCCATGATCTGCCGCCGCTCATTGAGGAATGGGTGGAGGCCTCGGGCTGCACGATCGAGAGCGGCGCGAGCTTCCCGGCGCCGCCCATGACGCCCCCGCAGGTCCCATCCAGCGGCTTCATGCCGGAGCCGTCCGAGGGCGGCATCACCTTGACGGTCAGCGGGACGCTGACCGCTCTGGAGCGGCTCTACCGCTCCCTCGACCAGTTCAGTCGGGTTGTGACGGTCAGCCAGCTTGTGATTGAGGGGACCGGAGACGAGCTTCGCGCGCAGGTGCCCCTGAAGTTCTATCTGCTCGTCGAGCAGCCGCCGGGCGCGGCGGCCCCCTCGCCGGCGGCGCCTACGGGGGAGGGCGGGGAGCCGGGAATGCCGCCGCTGGACATGATGGATGAGGACGGGGGCCAACCTCCCGAACTTGAGGAGCCGATGGACTGATAGCCGGGCAATCCGCCGCTGCGCTGGCGGCGGGCATGCAGGTCTGCTATAATGCTTGAGCGTGGGGGAGCGAACCGGAAGGGTCAACAGTGATCGAGGAGCAGAAGGCCAAAGCACTGTTCGCCGGGGGCGTAGCCCTGTTTGTCACCGGGCTCGTCGTGCTGATGCTCTTCGTCATCCCGGCGGCCCGGCACAGCGACGTGGCCATGGCCCAGGATGACGAGATGCCCGTGCCGCCTGAGGTCGGTGAGATGGGCCCGGCCGGGCCGGAGATGGAGCCGGGCGGTATGGAGCCGGGCATGGAGGGCATGGGGCCTGGGATGGGCGGCGCGATGGCCGGTGCGGGCGCGGGTGCGCCGGCTGGCGGCGCGGGCGTGCTGCCTCTGGCGGCTGAGCCGCTCGAGCCCAGCAGGCCCAACCCGTTCGCGCCTCGCGTGGCAGCCGAGCTGGCGGAGGCGGCGGCCGTTGCCGCCACCACCTACGGACCCGACTGGAGCAGGCTGCCCATCGGCGAGAGCGTGGGATTCGTGCGACCCGAGGTACCGCCCGCACCGACGCCTCCGCTGCCGCCGCTTGAGCGCGCTGCGGAGGTCAAGCTGCGCATCACGAGCATCATGTGGGACGCCTCGGGCGGGGCCATCGCCGCCTACGAGGACGAAGAGGGAAAGACCGGCCAGCTCAAGCCCGGCGAGCGGGCGCCGATTCCGGGCTACCGGGTCAAGCAGATA
>JALGUJ010000195.1 GCA_029820945.1 Candidatus Zipacnadia bacterium
CTCCGGGCGTGCCTGCTCACTTCGGATGCGGGTGCGCGTCTCTGACATGCCTGGTGGCGGAGACCTCCGGTTCAGCCGCGCGGCCGCGCCCACAGCTCGATATCGGCGATGGCCAGCTCAGCGTCCGACGGCGCGAGGCGTAGCCGCACCCGGTCGCAGCCCCCCGCCAGCGGCAGCTCCAGTTCCTCGACGTCCGGGCCGACCGCACTCGCCTCCGCTGCGGCCAGCCTTCGCCGGCGCCCGTCGGACAGCCCATCCACGGTCAGGGCCGGCAGCGTCCCCGAGTACCAGAGCCGGAGGCGCGTCAGGTCGCGCGCCTCCAGCAGCGCGAACTCGATGGTCAGGCCGTCGGCCATTGCCGCCGGGCTCCAGCGGTTGGCCCAGTCGGCTTCGGCGTACGGTGTGGTCGCGAGGCCGCTGTTGTCGAACGGGCCCTTCGTTGCCTCCACGCGGTCCGTCAGGTCGCCCTCGTAGAAGGGGACGGCGCCCGGTCCCGCGCTCTCGGGCGACAGGTCCGGCGCGACGCTCATGTGATAGCGACCGGGCACCGGGTCGTTGGCGCCCAGGTAGGCGCCGTTCTGCACGCGCACGAAGCTGTTGCCGGTGATGCACACATCCGCGGGGGCCTGTGCCTGCACCAGCACCTCGTCGGGCAGGCGTAGCCGCCAGATGGGCAGATCGCGCGCGATGCCGTGCTCGTCCAGCACCGCCCGCCACCAGGCCTGCCAGTCGGGGTCCTCGGAGACGGTCAGGCTCGCGAGCGGGTTCGCGCCGAAGGTGATGACGCGGCCCTCCCCCAGCGGGTGGCTGGTCGCCGCCGCGGAGCCGTCCTCCCAGGTCGCGATGACCTCCACGCCCTCGCCCGGCTCCAGTACGTGGCACCGACCGTCGTAGACCCGTTCGCGCATCGCCGCCGGCCAGCCCAACGCCATCGAGCGCCGGCGGCCGGTCTCGCTCGCGCGCAGGCCGAGCAGCGCCTCGGCGGGCAGTGGCTGGCCCATGATGTCGGTGCGCAGAGCCAGCGGGTCGCAGCAGATGAGTGTGCTCCCACCGCGTACGAAGGCCTCGATCTGCGCGAAGGCCTCGCGGGTCTCGTACTGCCCGTACGGCCAGATCGCCACGTCGAAGCCGTCGAGGCTCGACTTACCTTGTTCGAGCGCGTAGGTGTCCACGAAGGTCGGCCACCCGCCCAGCTTGGGCCCCAGAAGCGCGTAGATCGCCGAATGCTCGTTGCTCGTGAAGGCCGCGCGCTGGGCCATGCCCGAGGGGCTCGAGTAGAGGATCGCGACACGGCTCTCGGGCGGCGTCCGCACACGGTACTCGCTCATGGTCTGCAGGCAGCGCTTGATGGTCTCCCAGCGCGCGGGGGCGCTGTACCGGTGGTGGTTCAGCTCGCGGTCGAACCACTCGACCCCGATGAGCATCTCGCCATCGCCGCCGGACTGCAGCACCAGCGAGTACTGCCGCTGCACCTCCTCAGGCGAGGGGGAGCCCGAGTACTTCACGATCTGCGTGGCGTTGTGCACCGGCTTGCCCGTGAGGTCCGCGGAGTACTTCGTGGTAAAGCCCGCTACGTACTCCTGCGCGGAGCCGCGGCTGCAGAGGCACTGGCCGGTGAAGACATCGACCGACGCCGCGAGGTCGCACCAGGGCAGCGGCATGAGGATGCCGACCTCGTCGGGGCCGAGCAGCCTCGTCCTGCAGCCCGACTCGTCGATGACCGCGCGCAGCCGCGCGAAGGTCCCGGCCCACTGGTGGCCGACCCAGCGGTAGTAGGCGATCCAGCGGAAGACGTTCTCGTCGTCGGGGCCCTCGGGCAGGCCGAACTGACCGCCGCCGAAGTCGCGCCGCACCTCCTCGTTGAGCCGAGCCCACAGCTCCGACACGCGCTCGGCCTTCGGGAGGATGGCGCTCTTGTAGCGGCCCATCGACTCGTCCTGCACGAAGATGCAGGCGATGCCCGGCGACCGCCCCCAGCGCTCGAGGGCGGCGCGGCAGGCCTCGACGTAGCCATCGTGCCAGACCGGGTCGAGGATGTAGGGGATGTCCGCGGGCGGCTCGCCCGCGTAGTGCGCGTCGCGGTACTGCTTGGCGCCGTGGTAGAGGTAGATGGTCGGCTGCACGCCATGCCGCGCCATCTCGTCGATGGCGCTCTCACTGCCCCACATCGGCGAGGTGCGGCTCTCCCACAGCTCGTCGAACTGTTCGAGGTAGCGGTAGCTCCAGCCATACTTCATGCCCATCTGACGGAAGTGCTCGGCGCTGTTGGTGTACTGCCACGAGGAGAAGACGATCGGCTCCTCGCGCCGCTGCGCCAGCTCATCCCAGGTGTTGGGCTGCGGGGCCGGAGGCGGGATCTCCTCGATCGAGACGTCGTCGATGCGCAGGTCGGCAGGGCCGGACTGGTTGAAGCCGATGCTGACCTCGCCGATCGACAACGGCGTCAGGAAGGTCTGCTCGGCCTCGGTCCACGTGCCGAAACCGTCGAGCATCGGACGGGTGCTCGGGTAGTCGAGGAAGCGGCCGTTCTGGTCGAAGAAGGTGATGCGGCAGTAGCCCATCGCACCGCCACCCACGCCGTGAGACCGCGTGAGGTCTCCGGGCTCGGCGCGGTAGCGGTAGCGGACGCGGTACCACTGTTGCGGCGCCGCTGCGACCGCCTGCGAGACCACCACGCGCGAGCCCTCCCGGCCGAGCATGCGCAGGCAGTTGCCGGTCTCGCCCGGCACGATCTCGACCGTGGTCGGCTGCCGCGCGTACCAGGTGCTCCAGCCGTCCAAGCCCTGCTCGAAGCCCGGGTTCTGCAGCACTGCGGCGCACACGAGGCCCGGGAGGGCGGCGATCAGTGCGCACATTGTCATCCGCGCCATCGGTCGCGTCACGTTGGTGCCTCCCGGAGTGCGCGTCTCAGCCTGCGGCGGCCGCGTCCGCCTCGGCCACGCTCTCGGCCACCTGCCCGATGCGCTCCATCTCGGCATCGCTCAGTACCTGCATGGCCTGCGTGCGCAGCACCATCGCCGCTCACCTCTCCCGATGTCTGCGGAGCGCATTCGACCCGCAGACGGCGGCGACCTCCGGCCCGGCAGGTGCCGGCGGCCTGCGAGGTGAAGCCGGCCGCTGATGCCGCGACCCGCATGCGTCGCCGGGTCGATCCTCCCCCGGGAGGCGACTGAGATGCTGGAGCTGCCGGAAGTGGCACGCTGGCGCGACAGGTGCCGAGGGAGCTGCAGAGCGCTGTGGTGGCGTCCTGCGAGCGCGGCGGGCGCGACATCGAGAGCGACCTGCACGGGGAGCCCGGCGGCCACGTGGCGATCATGGATACGCGCGCGAAGGGACGGCCCTGCCCGGAGTGCGGCACGCCCATCGAGAAGATCGCCTACCTCGGCGGCTCATGCTACGTCTGCCCGCAGTGCCGGGCGCTATAGGACGGGCCTGACCCCGGCGGGAGTGCCCTCGCCGTTGGAGAGGCCGGCCCTCCCGCCCATGGGCGGGACCTGTGCTGTTGTCGCTGGCCGTTCCCCCTGCCCCCTGCCCCCTGCCCCCTGCCCGGCCGTCCCCGTCAACGCTCCAACTCCCGCGCCACCACGCGCTCGATCTCGCGCAGCGCCAGCTCCGCCTGCAGCTTGCGGCGCTCGGCCTTCTTCATGCGCCGGGTGGCGTGGGGCCGCGGCAGCAGGCCGAAGTTCGCGTTCATCGGCTGG
>JALGUJ010000103.1 GCA_029820945.1 Candidatus Zipacnadia bacterium
GCACAGCATCAAGAGCTGGACGGCCAACCAGATCAACCGCATCCCTGGGCGGCGCGGTGAGCTGTGGGAGGACGAGAGCTACGACCACGTCGTGCGCGACGGCGACGACTTCCGTGAGATCGTGTGGTACATCAGGTGCAACCCGGTCGAGGCGGGCCTGACCGAGCGCGCCGAGACGTGGCCATGGCTCGGGTGTGGCGACAGGCCATGTCGGGGCGTGGCCGCCGGACACGCGGGGATAGAGGCGGGCGACTGACGCGACGGCAGACAGGCTGGAAGCCTGTCCTACGAACGGCAGCGGCAGACGACGGACGGCAATGCCGATGGTGATGCAGGGCACGCAACGAGACGGCGCCCGAGGGCGCCGCCTCGTTGGTGTTTGCACTGTCGCGTCGCGGTCATGCTACGGCGCGCTGTCCCCGTCGCTATCGCACCCCTCTTCGTCCACGTCGACCGACGAGCCCCCCAGCATGAACAGCTCGCGCCGGGGCTGAGCCAGCTCGAACTCGCGGGTGAAGCTGATCGCGCCCTGACGGCAACTATGCGCGCACTGTCCGCAGAAGATGCAGCGGTCCATCTCGAACTCAACGTGCCCTGTGAGCTTCTTGGTGCCGTCCTCCCTCTCCACCCGCTTGCGGACGACGTTGATGACGCCGGCCGGGCAGTCGCGTTGGCAGAGCCCGCAGAGGGTACAGCTCTCGGGGTCGTAGCGGAGTCTCCCGCGGAAGCGCTCCGGCGGCTCGAGGCGCTCGACGGGATAGAGGACGGTCGCCGGCTTCTCCACCAGCAGCGACTGCATCAGTTCCATGGCCATTGCGCCTATGCCGAGCTTCCGTGCCATCGCGATTACGCTCCCACGCTGTGCATCATCATGACGATGATGCCGATGTTGATAAGGGCCGGGATGCCCAGCCAGAGCAGGCACCACTGCACCATCTGCTCGATGCGGATGCGCGCCAGCGCGGCCTGGGCGAGTGAGAGGAAGAAGACGATCAGCAGGATCTTGACGCAGAGCACGATCATGCCGATCAGCCCCGCCAGCCACAGGGGCATGGCATCATATGAGATGCCCCAGAAGTGTGGGCCGCCGAGGAAGAGGGCGGCGATGAGCGCCGATCCCACGATCGTCTCGGTGACGAATGTCAGCTTCCAGACCGCAAGCCGGCGGCCGGTGTACTCGACCTCCGGGCCCGTCACGATCTCGGTGTTCGCCTGCGGGATGTCGAAGGGGACACGCTCAAGCTTGCCGATGAGCGCGACCATGGCCACCGCGAAGGACAGCGGCGCCGCGGTGATGTACCACAGGCCGTCGGCCTGGGCGAAGGTCACGTCGCTGATCGTCCAGCTTCCAGCGGCGATGGCGGGCCCAAGGCAGGCGAGGAAGAAGGGCACCTCGTAGCCGAAGAGCTGTGTGAGCGTCCGCGTCGCGCCGATGGTGGCGAAGGGGTTGGTGGAGTACCAGCCGCCCAGGAAGAGCGCGAAGGCCGGAAGCGTCAGCAGGTAGATGACGACGATGAGGTCGCCCTGGAAAGCGCTGACCGCCTGCGGCGCCCAAAGCGGGATGTAGACGATGGCGGCGATCACGCCCGCCAGCGCGATGATGGGCGCGACGGCGAACATCGATCGGTTCGCGTGCTCGGGGACGATGTCCTCCTTCGCCAGGAGCTTGATCAGGTCCGCGAAGGGCTGCAGGACCGGCGGGCCAACGCGGTTCTGGAACTTCGCGATCAGCTTGCGATCCACCCAGGAGGCGAAGAGCCCAAAGGCGACCAGGAAGACAAACCCCGGGAAGATCAGCACGTGAAACAGCGGCGCTACCACCTGCATTGACGGTCCTCTCGTTTCGTGTTGCCCCCGAATACGGCCGGGCGCTGTGCCGCTATCTGTCGCGACCGAGGCTGACCAGCTCAGGCCAGGTCATGGTGCGCCTCTCGCCGGTGCCCACGTCGTCGAGCACAACCATGCGATCGGTGCATGAGAAGCAGGGGTCGATCGACGCGAAGGCGATCGGTATGTCGGCGACATAGCCACCGATCAGCATCTCCATCGCGGCCGGCAGGTTCGCCAGAGTTGGGGTACGGATCTTCACGCGGTCAGGTATATCGCTGCCATCGCTGCGCACGTAGTAGATGAGCTCGCCACGCTGCGCCTCGACGCGCGCCGTCACCTCGCCCTCAGGCACTCTGCGCGGGAACTGCCCGGCGATCTCCCCCTCCGCCATGATGTCCAGCACCTGCGTGCAGATGTCGCAGGCGTCAATGACCTCCCAGATTCGCACCAGGGTGCGGCCGAGCACGTCGCACATCTCGGAGGTGCGCACGTCGAACTCCACCCGGTCGTAGTGGAGGTAGGGGAAGTACGTGCGCACGTCATATCCAGGGCCGGAGCCACGCAGGGTCGGGCCGACGGCGCCCAACTCGCGGCAGCGCTCACCGCTGATGGAGCCGACGTCCCTGGCGCGCTTGAGGAAGGTCGCCTCGGTCGAGACGATCTCCTCGTAGTACTCGGCGCGCTCGCGCAGGATCTTCATCGCCTCGCGGATGCGCGCGGTCATCTCGGGGGTAATGTCGTAGCGGACCCCGCCCAGCACGTTGATGCCGTAGTGCCCGCGGTTGCCCGAGATTATCTCGAGGACGTCCTGGATGTGCTCGCGGTCGCGCCAGACGTACATGAAGAGCGACTCGAATCCGACCTCGTGACCGGCAACGCCGAGCCACAGCAGGTGGCTGTGAATGCGCTCAAACTCGTGCATGAGCATGCGGATGTACTGCGCGCGCTCGGGGACCTCGACCCCCGCGAGACTCTCCAGGGCCATGCAGTAGCACAGCGTGTGCGCGTTGGAGCAGATGCCGCAGACGCGCTCGCATAGATACAGGTCCTGCACGTAGTTGCGCTCCGAGCAGCTCCGCTCGATGGAGCGGTGCACGTAGCCGATGCGGATGTCGGCATCGACCACGACCTCGCCGTCCACGCTGAAGCGCAGGTTCTCGGGCTCCTTGAGCGCCGGGTGCTGGGGCCCGACCGGGAACGAGAGCTTAGCCATTCTCCTCGTCATCCTCCACACCCTCGCGCCGCAGCGGGTAGTCCCCGTCGGGCCAGTCCTCAGGCAGCACGAGGCGCCTCGGGTCCGGATGCCCGGCGATCTCCACGCCCAGCATCTCCTGAACCTCGCGCTCGTACATGATCGCCGCGGGCACGAGTGGGGTTATCGTCTCGATTCGATCCACGCCCTTGTCAACAGCCGCGCGTACATTGAGCGAGATCCCGTTGGTGACGAAGTGGTAGAGAAGCTCGATCTGGCGCCCGTTGTCAACGCCCGTAATGGTGGAGAGGTGCACCGGGTCCCAGGTCTCCATGATGAATCGGGCCATCTCCCGGATGTCCTCCGCGGGTACCTGCGTCCAGGCGTCAACGTCCGAGTCCGCGCGACTCCCGGTCACCTCGCCCTGGTACTCTGACTGTATCTGGTCGAGCAGTTCGGATGCGGTCAAGGCCATCGCCTTCTCCGTAGTGCGCGGGGCTATCGCTCGGCCCCCTCCAGGTTGCGTCGCTGCTCTGCCATCTCCTCAGGGGTATAAACGAGCCCCGTGGTGTCCTGGCGCGACTCGATCTCGGTGACGAACTTCTCGGCCCGAGTGTCGAGCGTTGCGAGAAGCTTGAGCACGCCGTAGGAGATGGCGTCCGGCCGGGCCGGGCAGCCCGGGATGTACATGTCCACAGGGATGGCCGCGTCCACGCCCCCCAGGAGGTTGTAGCCGGGATAGAAGGGGCTGCCCGACACGCCGCAGGTGCCCACGGCCACCACGAACTTGGGGTCGGCCACCTGCTCGTAGACGCGGATCACGCGGTCCCTGATCTGGCGCGTCACCGGGCCGGTAGCCAGCAGCACGTCGGCGTGCCGGGGGCTCCCCTCCAGCAGCACGCCGAAGCGTTCCAGGTCGAACCGCGGCATCAGTGCGGCCACGATCTCGATGTCGCAGCCATTGCAGGAGCCGCAGTTAAGATGACAGACCCAGGGGCTCTTCCCCCGCGCCCATCTCACCAGGCCGTCAAGCATGCTCGATCGCCTCTCATGCCGGCCACATCGCGCCGGCTCAGTCCTTAAACAGAATGACGATGGCGACGAGACCGACCGCGATGTAGGCCCCGGCCAGCCATGTGATCGCGCTCTTCGGGACCGTCCCGATTACGAGCGCCACGACGTCCAGAAGCGTGAAGATGAAGGCCGCATGATACAGGTGGTAGGCGGTTGGGAAGGCGTCGGCCTCCACGTGCTCACCGCAGGCGTACGTCTTCAGCTTGCCGCCCACCACGCGCGACGCGGGCGCCAGGGCGCGCCCGAGGGCATACATGCCCCATCCGCACAGCATGGCCAGAGCGACCACGGTGGCGGGGTGATACAGCACTCCTGCCGCCGTCATCTGTCAGTACCTCCATCCGGGAGCGCTCGCATTACACGAGACAGCGTAGCCCCGATTAACGTTCACCGAATCGGTTAACTTCAAGCCGCCATCCCCCCCATCAGCCGGGTGCCGATGCACGCTGCTACACCCCGGTGATCAGCGCCGTCAGGTGGGCGGCCGCGGGATCGACGAGCTGCAGGCCAAGCTCAGGGTAGATGCCCAGCAGCAGCGTGAGCACGCCGAGCACCACGATGGGCAGCACGATCAGGAAGGGCATGGGCCTGGGCGTCTCCGGCCGGTCCTGAGGGACGGGGCCGAACACGACCGTGTTGACCGCATCCAGGTAGTAGAAGAGCGATATGACGCTGTTGAGGATCAGCATGACCACCATGAAGATCCCCCAGCCGCCTACATCGACGCCGGCCCTGACCAGCAGCAGCTTGGAGAAGAAGCCGTTGAAGGGCGGAGTGCCCGCCAGGGCGAGGGCGAAGATCAGGAAGCACACCGCAATCACGGGGAAGCGCCGGCCGACGCCCGAGAGCCTCCGCATCTCGCGCGTGCCCAGGAGCCACAGGAATGCTCCGGCGCAGAGGAAGGCCCCGCCCTTCATGATGGCGTGATTGAGGATGTGGTAGAGCGCGCCGCGCATGCCGCTGAATGCCGCCAGCGACGGGTAGCCGAGCGCGAACCCGACGCCCATGACGATGTAGCCCATCTGGGCAACCGACGAGTAGGCGAACATGCGCTTGAGGTCGGTCTGCCGCAGCGCCACGAGGTTCCCGACGAACATCGTCAGCAGCGCCAGCCAGACCAGGAGCGTTCCGGTCCCGACGACGCCGATGGCCAGCAGGGCCTTGATCATGGCGATCAGGCCGGCCTCGATAACGATGCCGGAGAGCATGGCGGAGATGCCGCTGGGTGCAGCGGAATGCGCGTCCGGCAGCCAGGTGTGCATTGGGACGATGGCGGCCTTGACGCCGAAGCCCACCAGGATCATGGCGGTCATGGCCAGCACCGGGCCGCTGTTGGCCTCGCCTGCCAGCAGATCGCGGATGGCGGCAAGGTCCAGCGACCCGGTATAGGTGAAGACGAGTGCGATGCCCAGCAGGGCCAGCAGCGAGCCGGTGGTGCTGATGACCAGGTACTTCACGCCCGCCTCAACGGGCTCCCACTCCTCGCGCTCGAAGGCGACCAGCACGAATGAAGACACGCTCATGACCTCGAACAGCACGTAGAGGGTGAAGAGGTCGCCGGCGAAGCCTATCCCCACGATCCCGGCCGTCATGAGCAGCAGCAGCGCGTAGAACTTGCCGATATCGTGCCGGTGCATGTAGCGCATCGAGTAGACGGCGACCAGGCCCGAGAGCATCAGGGCGGTCGCGCCCAGGAAGACGCCCAGGGGATTTGCGACCACGTAGGCCTGCAGCGGCTTCTCGGCGGCGACCGTCGGCCAGCCGATGGCGAGCCCGTCCTCGAGCACCCGCCAGGACTGGTACACCCCGTGGGCCGCGCCCAGAATGGCGACGAAGGCCACGAAGCCGGTCAGCATTCGGCTCCGCGACAGCCTGCCCACGACGTAGGCGAAGACGGCTCCGGCAGGCAGTATGGCGAGAGGGAGCAGGACTTCCATGGCACTATCCCCAACCCAAGAGCATCAGCAGAACGCCGACGAAGCCGATGGCGAGCCACAGGTTGTTGTAGTTGAGATCGCCGGTCTGGAACAGGCTGATCACGGATCCCACGATGCGCATCATTACCACCCAGAATCCCCAGAACCAATCGCCAAATGCCTTGGTGTCAGTGATGACGTCGGGCCACATGGTCGGGCCCTCCGGGATGGCCAGTCCCCGTGACCGCCAGCGCAGGCTGAGGGCGACGACGATGGCGATCACGACCACGGCCACCCAGATGAGGTGGCTGAAGACGGTATGGTGGACCAGCTCGGCCAGCTCGACCGGCCGGATCGTGTGGTAGGCGAAGGCCTCGCCCAGGTTGGCGCTGTAGCCGCCGACGTAGAGCCAGGAGACGACCGCGCCCACGGCCAGCAGCACCAGAGGCACCGCCATCTCCCAGGGCGGGTCGTGCGGGTGCTCCGCCTCGCTGCGCGACTCACCACGGAAGGTGAGCCAGTACATGCGCCACGAGTAGGCGGCGGTCAGGAAGGCCGTCACGATGAGCACGGCCAGCGGGCCGAACATGCCCCGCTCCAACAGGCCCTCGAAGATGGCGTCCTTGGACCAGAAGCCGTTGAAGATGGGGATGCCAGCCAGGGCGAGCGTGCCGGCGAGGAAGGCCGCGTGCGTCAGCGGCATAGTCCGGGCGAGGCCGCCCATCTCGTACATGCTCCGGGTGTGCACGGCGTGGATCACCGCGCCGGCGCAGAGAAACAGCAGCGCCTTGAAGATCGCGTGGTTGAGCAGGTGGAACTGGCTGGCGAAGATCGCCGCGGCTCCGACGCCGGCCATCATGTAGCCGAGCTGGCTGATGGTCGAGAAGGCCAGCACCCGCTTGAGGTCCTTCTCCAGAAGCGCCAGACAGGCCGTCAGCAGGGCCGTGAGCGCGCCGATCCAGGCCAGCGTCGGCAGCCACCAGGCGAGCTGCATGAACATCGGCATGGTGCGCGCGCACAGGTAGACCCCGGCGTTGACCAGCGTCGCGGCATGGATGAGGGCGCTGATGGTCGTGGGCGCCTCCATCGCGTCGGGCAGCCACACGTGCAGGGGGAACTGGGCGGACTTGCCCACCGCTGCGGCGATGAATCCCGCACCAGCGATGGTCAGCGCATGCAGTGGGAGCTGCCCCATGACCGCGTACTTGACCGTCGCCGTGATGGCAAAGGGATTCTCCACCCCCAGCTTCTGCATCTCCGACCACAGGACCGTGATGCCGACGAGCAGGCCGATGTCGCCGAAGCGCGTGACGATGAAGGCCTTCGCGCCCGCCTCGCGCGCCTTCTGCCGTTTGTACTCGTAGGCGATCAGCGCGAATGAGCAGAAGCCGATGATCTCCCAGAAGATGTACAGCACCAGGAAGTTGTCGGCCAGCGCCAGAGCGATCATGGCGCCGACGAACAGGAGCGTGAGGAAGTAGTAGCGGGTGGGCTCGTAGTCCCGCTCCAGCGGCTCCATGTACTTGATGGAGTAGAGGATCGCGAGGGCGCCGATGCAGCCGGCAATGGCCGCCACGTAGAGGCCGATGCCGGTGAGCTGCAGGCCGAAGCCGGCGTCGATCCCGGGGATCCAGTAGTAGGCGGTCAGGTCCTGACCGTGCGCGATCGTGATGAGCGAGATCGTGAGGCCGGCGGTGACGAAGCCGGTGACGACCGTGTACCACTTCATCAGCCGCTCATTGATGCGGCCGAGGACCGGAATCAGCAGACAGCCGCCGAGCGGCACGAGGACGGTCAGCAGCGCAAGCAGCTCAATGGACGTGACATCTCACCCCTTCAGCCGCCGCAGCGCTGTGATGCTGAGCGTCTTGTTGTGCCGGTAGGCGACGACCACCAGGGAGAGGGCGATCGCCACGGTGACCGCCTCGATGACGATGCTGGTGATGACGACGGCCTGCGCTGCGGCGAGGGCTCCGGCCTGCAGCCCGCCGAGGATGAAGACCAGGGAGACGCCTCGCGCCATGACCTCCAACCCGATGACGAGTTGGAGCAGGTTCGTGCGGGTGATGGTGGCGCAGAGGCCGATGACGAAGAGGGCTATCCCGGCGGCCGCATAGCTACTCATCAGCGCTCAATCCTCTCCTTGACCAGCACCAACACGCCGAAGGTCCCGGCCAGGATGACCATCATCTGTCCGAGCAGATCGATCGCCCGGTACCCCCACATGATGGTGCGGAAGGGCCCCCCCGCCTCGTGGGTGACCGGCATTGGAGCGACGTCCGGGAGGAAGATGAACAGCAGGCCGATGAAGATGGCGACCGAGAAGACCAGGCCCGCGGCCTTATTCATTCTGCTCGCTCGCCTCCGTCAGGGCGATCACCGCGAGGAAGAGCACGGTGATGAAGCCCGCGCAGACACTGAGCTCGAACATGGCGGCCCACGGCGCGCCGAAGCGGAAGAACAGGGCGGCGAGGATCGCCGACATCACCGCCAGGGCCAGCGCACCCTTGAGCAGGTCGCGCAGATGCACGGCCAGCAGCGCCAGAAGCACGACAAGACCGAGCGCAACCCAGTCGAGGACCTGGATCGCCTCCATAATGAGCCTTCTCCTTCGCACGCAGGCTGTCGGGCCGTGGACACTCGAAGACCTCCGTGCCCGGTGCCGGTACATGGAGATCGTCGCCCTCAGCCCCGCGCCTTCCGTCATGCGGGGTCGCCACCGCGCGGCCGTCTTCGACGGCGGTCCGCCGGTGACCTCCCCCGCCGGTATCACCGACCGTCAGCCCGCGGCGAGCACCTCGATGGTATCGCGCGCGATCATGAGCTCCTCATCCGTCTGGATGGCCAGGAGGTAGCCGGGGGCGTCGTCGGCGCCGATGTCCGCGATGCCGTCGGTGTACTGCAGTTCGTACTTGGCCAGATTCTTCGCGGGGTCCTCAACGATGCCCAGGTGCTCGAGCCCCTGCACGCACCAGCGCCGCTGCAGGTAGTCGTTCTCGCCGATGCCGCCGGTGAGCACGACGCAGTTGAGGCCCTCCAGCGCCGCGGCGTAGGCGCCGATGTACTTGCGTACCCTGTAGGCGAACAGATGCAGGGCCAGATCCGCACGCTCATTCCCCGCCGCGGCGGCCTTGTGGATGTCACGCATGTCATTGCTCACGCCGGACAGCCCGAGAAGGCCGCTCTGCTTCTGCAGCATCTGGTCGATCTCCTCGAGGCTCATGCCCAGAGTCCCCGCCAGGTACATGACCACGGCCGGATCGAGGTCGCCGCAACGAGTCCCCATGACCAGGCCCTCAAGCGGGGTGTAGCCCATGGTCGTGTCGATGCACTTGCCTGCCCGCACGGCCGCCATGGAGCAGCCGTTGCCCAGGTGGCAGGTGACGATCTTCTGGTCCTCGACCGGGATGCCGCGCTCCTGTAGGTACTGGCCCGCGCGCAGGGACACGTAGCGGTGGGAGGTGCCGTGGAAGCCGTAGCGGCGGATGCCGTGCTGGGCGTACATCTCCCAGGGCAGGCCGTACACGAAGGCGCGCCGCGGCATGGTCTGGTGGAAGGCGGTGTCGAAGACGGCGACGTGCGGGACCTTCGGCAGGAGTTGCTTGGCGGCGCGGATGCCCAGCAGGTTCGGGGGATTGTGCAGGGGCGCCAGCTCGCAGAATCTCTCGATGGCGTCCTCGACCTCGTCGTCGATGACTACCGAGCCCGCGAACTCCTCGCCGCCGTGGACCACGCGGTGGCCGACGGCGCCGATCTCCTCCAGGGAGTCGATGACCCCGTGCCGGTCGCTGGTGAGCGCCTCAATCGCCTGGCCGGTGGCGACGCGGTGGTCGGGCATCTGCACGTCGGCGTCGAAGGTGGCGCCGTCGGCCCGCTCGTGCTTGATCTTTGATCCGTCGGTTCCGAGTCGCTCGCAGATGCCGTTGGCGAGCGACTGCTCACGTTCCATGTCGAACAGCTCGTACTTGAGGGAGGAGCTGCCGCAGTTGACAACGAGTACGTTCACGAACTTCCCTCCGTGTGTGGGCAAGGGGGAGCGGATACGGGCGAGGCCCGTGGGCCGGCGCGGGAATCACGCGTGTCGGCACGAACCAGATTGGGCCCGCGAGCGCCGCCTACTCGGCGGGCGGGGCCTCCTCCAGCTCGCGCCCGGCCTGCTGGGCCTGCAGCATCTTCTTGGTTCTCTGTACGGTGGCCTGGATGCGGTCCGTGTAGTTCTCGAGCCGCTCGACGACGCTGCGCGCCCAGGCCTCGGCGTCGGAGCGGATGCTGTCGGCCTCGACCTCGGCCTCCTGGACAATCGCCTCGGCCCTGGCCTCAGCCTGCTTCACCAGCTCGTCGTTGGACGTCATCAGTTGCGCCTGCTCGCGCGCGGCCTCGATGATCTTCGCGCGCTGCTCGTGGGCCTCCTCCAGAATGCGGTCGCGGTCGCGGGCGAGCTGGGTCGCCTCAGTCATCTCATGGGGGAGGCTCTGGCGCATCTGATGGATCAGGTCGAACAGATCGGCCGCGTCCAGGACGGTCTTCCCAATGAACGGGGGGAAGCGGCAGTACCACTTCTCCCCACGGTCGGCCATGTCCTCCAACTCGTCGAGCAGCCTCAGTATCTCCATCACGTGACCTCCCTGCCGGCGCGGCCTCAGGCGGCCGAGTGCTGCGATGGATCGGTCAGAGAGCCCGCCTGTGCGGTCGGCCTCAGGACTTCATGCCTGCTGCGAACTCTGGCGCTTCTCCTGCAGGGCTTCGGCGACCGGCTGCGGCACGAACCGGCTGACGTCGCCGCCGAGCGCCCAGATCTCCCTGACGAGCGTAGAGCTTATGTACTGCACGTGTGGTGAGGTCACGAACAGAACGGTATCGGTGTCGGGCAGCATCTGGCGGTTCATCATCGCCATCTGCTGCTCTCGCTGGAAATCGTCGACCGATCGCAGGCCCTTGACGATCGCCACGGCCCCCGCGCGGCGCGCGTACTCCACCAAGAGCCCCTCGAAGCTATCGACCTCGACGTTTTCAAGGTGCGCCACCGCCGCGCGGGCCAGCTCACGCCGCTCCTCGAGCGAGAACAGCGTCTGCTTGCCCGAGTCGGCGGCCGCAGCGACGATCACGCGGTCGAAAAGGCCTGCGGCGCGCTCTATGACATCGAGATGGCCGCGTGTGATCGGGTCGAAGGCGCCCGGGCATATTGCAGTGCGAAGATCGCTCATGCCGTCACCGACCCTCGCCCGCCACCTCGAAGAAGCACAGCACGCTCTCGCCGAAGCTCTTGCTCTTGAGCGGTTCGGGCAGCCCGCCCAATTCCTGGTGCCCGCTGTGCTGGAGCACCACGAGCCCCCCCTCGGCCACGCCCTCACCGTTCACGATCAGCCGCCGCGCCATCACGGGCAACTCCGGCATGCCGTAGGGCGGGTCCGCGAACACCAGGTCGAACGGCCCCCAGCGCTCCGCGGCCCCGGCGTAGCGATCCTCTACCTTGCCGCGCACCACCACTGCCTGCTCCGACAGGCCGGTGTGCGCGAGGTTGGCCTCGATCGCCTGGACCGCTCGGCGGCTGCGCTCAATGAACACGACAACATGCGCATCGCGGCTCGCCGCCTCGATGCCCACGCTGCCACAGCCGGCGTACAGGTCACAACAGGCCGCCCCCGCAATACGCGGCCCCACACTGTTGAATAGCGTCTCCCTAATGATATCAGCAGTCGGGCGAATGCGCAACCCCCTGGGGCATTGCAGCCGCAGTGAGCCCGCACTGCCGCCGATGACGCGCATGACCGGCGCCTCCGAGTCAGTGCATTGGCCTGAGGATACGTCAAACGACGCCGATTGGCAATGCGCGGGGCGCAAGAGCCGGGATGACCGACCGCCGGTTGCGCTCGCTTGACGGCGCGGAGGCGGCCGACGACCGCGCGTCAGAGCGTCCACAGCTCCCCGCCGCGCGCCTGCTCGAGCAGGTCGCGCAGGGGCAGATGCTCGGGAAGCGCGAGAGCCGGGTCGCGGTGGATGATGGCGAAGGCGTCATCGCGGGCCTCTGCCAGCGCCGCCGCGTCGGCCATCAGGCTGGCGATGCGCAGCGCCGGCAGGCCGCTCTGTCGCACGCCGTCCAGCTCCCCCGGACCCCGGCGCATCAGGTCTTCCTCGGCGATCTCGAACCCATCCGAGGTGCGCGTCAGCACCGCCAGACGGTCGAGGCTTTCGGGCGAGTCGCTCCCTGAGAGCAGCAGGCACCACGGCTGGTGGCCCGCCCTTGCCACGCGCCCGCGGAGCTGATGGAGCTGCGCCAGCCCGAAGCGCTCGGCGTCCTCGATGACGATGGTGGTCGCGTTGGGCACGTTCACGCCGACTTCGATGAGACTGGTGCTGACGAGCACGTCCACCTCCCCGCGGCGGAAGTGTGCCATCACCGCCTGGCGGCTCTCGGCGTCGAGCCGGCCGTGCACCAGGTCCAGGCGCAGGTCGCGCAGCGGACCCGAGGCCAGCTCGTCGAAGGTCTGCTCGGCGGCCGCCATCTCCTGCGATGGCTCGATGGCCGGGCAGACGACGTAGGCCTGCCGGCCCTCAGCCACACGCCGGCGCACAAACTCCCAGGCGTGCTCGCGCCGGTCAGGGGGCAGCAGGCGCGTGTGCGGCGATCTGCGGCCCGGCGGCAGCTCGTCGATGACCGAGACGTCGAAGTCACCGTACACCGCGAGGGCGAGGGTGCGGGGGATCGGGGTGGCGGACATGACGAGGACGTTCGGGCGCGCGCCCTTCGCGGACAGCCGCGCGCGCTGCCGCACACCGAAGCGGTGCTGCTCGTCGATGACCACGACCGCGAGGTCGGCAAAGCGGACGCCCTCGGAGAAGAGGGCGTGTGTGCCCACGGCGCAGCGCAGCGTGCCATCCTCCAACCCCTGGAGGGCGGCGCCGCGGCCCTCGGTGTCGAGGCCGCCCGTGAGCAGCACCGGCTCGATGCCAAGCGGGGCCAGCATCTGCGCGAGCGTCTCGTGGTGCTGCTCGGCCAGGACCTCGGTGGGCGCCATCATGGCCGCCTGCCTGCCGGCCCGCGCAGCCACCGCCAGGGCCAGGGCGGCCACCAGCGTCTTGCCCGAAGCCACCTCCCCGTGGATCAGCCGGTGCGCGGGCCGCTCCGCGGCGAGGTCACGGAGCACCTCAGCCATCGCGCGGCTCTGGGCCGCCGTCGGCTTGAAGGGCAAGCTCCCCACCAGCTCGGCGTCCACGCCCTCCGCCCTCAATGCCGCCCGCTTCTCGGGCGCTCGAGCCTCCGCCCGGCGCCTCGCCAGCGCGAGCTGCAGGGCGAAGAGCTCCTGGTAGGCCAGCCGATGGCGCGCGCGACGCTGCCGCGGCAGGTTGGCCGGGAAGTGCAGCTCCCCTATCGCCTCCGCCAGGGGCATCAGTTCGCGGTGCTCGCGCAGGCACTCGGGGAGGGGATCCGCCGGGGGCTCACAGCGCTTCAGGGACTGCTGTACCCACCCGCGCAGCATGCGCTGGGAGATACCCTCGGTGCCGGGGTAGACCGGCACAATGCAGCCTGTCTGGGGTGGGCCGTCGGCCTTGATTCTCTCGCACTCGGAGACGGCGATGGCGACCTTCCCGCCCTGCAGGCGTGCCGTGCCCACCACGATCAGCTCCTCGCCACGCTGGAGCTGATCGGCGCGCCAGGGCTGGTGGAAGAAGAGGAGGTCCGCGGGCTCGCCGCCGCACTCGACCGGGATGATCGCCGTGGCACCACGCCAGGGTTTCGTGCGGCGTCCGGGGCCGGCCACGGTCACCCGGACCACCGCGTTCTGGCCGTGCTGCAGCTCACGCGGAGACAGGATGTGCCGACGGTCCTCGTAGCGCGCGGGGCAGTGACGGAGCAGGTCGCCAATGGTGCGCACGCCCAGCCGCTCCAGCGCCTCGGCCCGCGCCGGGCCCACGCCCGTCAGCTCGGTCACGGGATCGTCCCAGGCCAGCGGAGCCGGCCGATGCGGGGCCGGTGTGCTCTCGCTCTCCGGTTCGGGGGTATCCGGGGCTATCGCGGCCAGCAGGCGTAGCGCGCGCTCCACCAGCGGTCGGCGGCGCTCAGGAGCGAGGTCGGCGTAGCCGCGGCAGTCGCGCTCCAGCCGTCTGAGGGCCTCGCCTGCCCGGTCCGGGACATCGGTGCCGGCCAGTTGGCCCACAACGTGGCGGATCAGCTTCTCCGCACCGCCGGGCGCGGCGGTGTCGTCACAGCCCCGCCTTCGCTCGAGGCGCAGCACGTGCAGGCAATGGCGGATTGTTGTGGCGGCGGCCTGATTCATTGCGGACAGCCAGTCACTTCGGGGAAACAGCGGCACCTGGGAATGCGCAACGGCCCGGCCGCGACGGCACAATCGCGGTGAGCGTCCCCCCGCCGGCTCAGCTCCGGGCCGGCCATCCACAGAGCCGGTGCCCCCTCGGCGCTTACTCCTTGGGCCCCGGCTCCACGCCCAGGGCGTCGGCCTCCCTGGACATCTCCGCGCAGGTGTGGTAGGCGTCCCACACGCTGTACACCCAGATGGCGCCGTAGACGACAATAGCGAGGACGATGAGCGTCCACATGAGCGGCCCGTAGCCCTCAAGCGCCTGCTGGGCGCCCTCCGTGTCAAGTCGTGGGTTTGAGGCCGCCGAGATCAGGCTCGCGCCGCTGTAGGAGAGCAGCTCCGAGAGCAGCCAGGCCAGCAGCAGCATGGCCGTGGTGGCAAGCGCCAGACCCTTCTCGTACTGCTGGTTGTAGAGCTGCCCGAGGCCGGGGATGACGGAGTAGAAGGCCGCGACGATGGGGCTCTTGCGGAAGCCCTGGTACTCGTCCGGGTTGTCCACCGCCTCCTCCATCCGCTCCACGAGCCGGCGAGAGCGGTCTATCTGCAGCACCGCCTCACCGTACTTCTGCTCGGCATCCGCGTTGCTGGGCTCTATGTCGAGCGCTCGTCGGAAGTGGTCGCGGGCCTGCGCGTAGCCGCCGGCGGCCATGGCGACGTCCCCGAGCAGCTCCTCGACCGTGGTGGTGCCGGGAGCCATCTCGGCGGCCTGCTGCGCGAGTGCGTGGGCCTCGCGGAGCTGGCCCACGCTGATGGCGCGGCGAGTCCGCCTCACGAGCTGTTCCAGCTCGTGCTCGCGCTCCATCTCCTCCAGCTCGTCGGCCCCGTCGCTGGACATGGCCGCCTCGCCCTCAGCGCCGCGCGTTGCTGCTCTCGCAAGTGGGCAGCGGCACCCGCGCGGCGTCGCCCCACAGGCCCTCCAGGTTGTAGAAGCTGCGGGCCTGGGGCTCAAACACGTGCACCACGACGTCGAGATAATCGAGGATCACCCAGGTTGAGTCGGGGATCCCCTCAGTATGCCGGGGCTCGATGCCCAGCTCGCTCATCTGTTCGTCGATCTCCTCGGCGATAGCGTCTACATGCAGCCTCGAGCGACCGTTGCAGATCACGAAGTAATCGCAGATGGTCATCAGCCCGCGCATGTCCAAGACCGTCAGGTTCTCAGCACGCCTGTCCTCGGCCGCCTCAGCAATGCGCAGGGCCCTCTCCCTCGGCTCCAGTCCCAATACGCTACGCCTCCCTTTCTGTCGCTGTCGTGGATTCAGCCGGCCTGGCCGTCGTCCCCGCCTGCGAGATCAGAGCCCACGATGACGGTGATGCGATCGGGCCTAAGCTCCGAATCGGTGTCAAGCTCAACGAGCCTGCCGGTGCCCAGCAGCCGCTGTACGCGCCGGGCGGCGCTGAGGCCGTCGGTCGGATGGTAGATGACGGTCTGGCCGTAGTCAAACCTGTCGGCATTGGCGGTATCGAGTATCTCAAAGCCCGCCTCGGACAGGATGGCACCCGCGTCCGCGGCCGCTCCGGTGCGACCACTGCCGTTGAGCACCTCGACCAGGTTCATCTGGCCGGGCATCGACTTGAGGTGCTGGTCAATCTCGGTCAGCACCCTGTTGATGTCCGAGCGTTCGACGACCACATAGTAGACGCCATTGAACTTGCGCTCCCGCAGGTACTCCTCGAAGCTTGCGGACATCACACAGTCGGGACGGACGGCGCGCAGCACTCGCGCCAGGTCCACGGCCTCCCGCCAGTGCATGTCGGTCTCAATCGCCTCGAGCACCTTGGGCGTGATCTTGAGGAGCTGCGGCACGTTCCTGAGCTTGAGCTTCTGCTCGGCCATGGCCTTGAGGAACTGCTGCTGGCGCTCGGAGCGCTTGAAGTCGCTGTCGCCCTTGCGGTAGCGCACGAACCCCATGGCCTCTGCGCCGTCGAGGACCTGGACCCCCGGCTTGAGGTGGATGTGCAGTCCGTCGGCGCGGTCATCGTAGTTCATCCCCCTGCCGCGCCCCTCGACGTCCGGCACGTCGATCTCTACGCCGCCGAGCCTATCCACGACCTCGACGAAGCTCTGGAAGTGCGCCTTGGCGTAATAGTCGATGTCGATCTCAAGGAGGTCCTCGATTGTCTCGCGTACCAACTCCACGCCACCGAGGCTGAAGGAGGCGTTGATCTTCTGCATCCCGTGTCCGGGGATGCGGGCACGCAGGTCGCGGGGGATCGAGAGCAGCGCGGCCTGCTTCGTACGTGGGTTGACGAACAACACGATCATGGTGTCCGAGCGGCCCCTGTCGCCGTACTTAGGCCGCTCGTCGGCGCCCATAATGAGAAGCGTGACTCTGTCCACGCCGGCGAAGGGCTCGGGAAGCACGCCGGCGGCATCGCCCGGCAGATCTGAGCCGCGGACCAGCACGGCGGGCTGGCGGGCGACGGCGTCCCACGCCCCAAGACCTCCCACGCCGATCACGCAGAAGGCGCACACGTAGATGAGGTAATCGACCAGCGTCCGCATACGCTTAGAATGTCTCTCCGTCGGGCTCCTCGCGGCGGACCGTGCGGCGATAGAGCCCACGCTTGTTGATGTACTCGATGACCGGCCGAGGGGTGAGGTAGCGTATCGACGCCCCCTCCTCCACACGACGGCGAATCATCGTGGAAGAGATCTCGGCCAGCGGCGCGTCGATGACCGTTACCTTGGACGCGCGTCTGGCTCCCAGCGTTTCATCCAGCGTGCCGAGATCGAAGCCGGGGCGGGGCACGGCGATCAGCCGGGCCTCGTCGAGGATCGCGTCGGGTTCGTGCCAGGTGAGGATCTCCAGGATGGCGTCGGCGCCGGTGACGAAGTGAAGCTGTGCCCCCTCGCCCAGCTCGTCCTTGAGCCGGCGGAGGGTGTCAATGGTGTATGATGGGCCCGGCCGGTCGATCTCAAGTCGAGAGACGGCGAAGTGGGGATTGCCGCAGGTGGCGAGGAGCGCCATGATGTAGCGATCCTCGGCCGAGCTGACCTCGTAATCCTTCTTATGTGGCGGGCTCCCCGAGGGCATGAAGAGGACCTGGGGCAACTGGAAGCGTCGCCGTACGTCCTCGGCGATGAGCAGGTGCGCGTAATGAATCGGGTCGAAGGTGCCTCCCATCACGGCCAGACGCCTTGACCGCACCACCTCGTCGTTGGTCATTAGCCGCATTTTAGCACAAAGACACCACCAGATGCAACGGGCGCCGCGCGAGCCACCCAGTCGTGCTGGCCCCACGCCCCGCTGCC
>JALGUJ010000104.1 GCA_029820945.1 Candidatus Zipacnadia bacterium
CCCGGCGCCCTCGCCGGGGGGCGGCCCGAAGGGCCGCAGTCGTTCGCCGTTGTCCGCTGGAGTGGCGCGTCTGCGCTCCCGCCCGGCCCTCCCTACCAGCCTCGGCTGTCGGGCACGGCCACCCAGGTGCCGCCCTCGGCGATGGACTGCTGGCTCGCCAGCCCCGGCAGCGTCATGTCCATCGCCTCGTGGATGCCGATAGGCGGCTCCGAGGCGGTCGTGATGGCATCCACGAAGTCGTGGATCTCCCAGTAGTCGCCGCCGCCGTGACCCGCCTGCAGCGCCTCCTCCGCCGGGTTGAGCCACTCCTCGGGCAGGACCTCCTGCGCCAGGCGCTCCAGCGGCTCCCAGGCGATCTCGTCCGGCGAGCGCGAGCGCAGCCAGATCTTGGGCCGGTCGCCGAGTCCGCGCGCGGCCTCGTAGCAGCCGTCCGTGCCCTGCAGCGAGTAGTAGGTCATGTTATGGGGGCGGTCGGAGAGCATGTCCAGCCGCAGCTTGATGAGGCCGCCGCCGGAGGTCCGGCAGAGCGTGATGATGCTGTCCTCCTGCTCGTAGCGGTCGCCGCGCGGGTCCGCGTAGTGGTGGCCGCTACCCGCGCACATCACTGACACCACGCGCTCGCCCATCCACTGCAGGCACGGGCCGAGCGAGTGCGTGGGGTAGGTGTTGCCGTTGACCCCGGTCTGCCAGCGCCGCCGCCAGGTGGTGATCTCGTTGAGGCGCTTCAGCTCGTGGATGTACTCGCCCTCGGCGAAGTACATCTCGCCGAACCACCCGCGCCGCGCGATCTCCCGCACGATCACGTTCGGGCGCATGTAGGTGTAGTTCTCGGCCATCATGTAGGTGGCGCTGCTGCGGGTGGCCGCGCGCACCAGCTCCCGGCACTGCTCGTACGAGACGCCCGCCGGGACCTCGGACAGCACGTGGATGTC
This sequence comes from Candidatus Zipacnadia bacterium, assembly GCA_029820945.1. Classification (GTDB taxonomy): domain Bacteria; phylum Armatimonadota; class Zipacnadia; order Zipacnadales; family UBA5352; genus JALGUJ01. The sequence continues at coordinate 933 of JALGUJ010000104.1, forward strand.
GCGCTCGAGGGCCATCACCGACTGCGGGACGTGCAGCGGCATGGGCGTGGCGACGATGACCGCGTCCACCTCGCCGGAGTCGATCATCTCCTCGTCGTTGGTGAAAGCCAGAGACAGGCCCAGCTCCTCGGCCGCGTCGCGCAGCTTCTGCTCCTGGATATCGCACAGTGCCACCAGTTCCGCGGCCGGATGCGCCAGCAGCGCGCGCACGAAGCTCGACCCGCGCCGTACCGCGCCGATGATGCCGAAACGGACCGCCTCGTCGGTCATGCTCTCACCTCACACTGTGTGGAAGCCGATCTCCAGGAACGTCGCCATCCGCCGCACCAGCGGCGTCTCGTCGCCCAGGCACAGCGCCAGGTGGTGTGTGCCGCCGACCTCGCTGTAGTGGCGCAGGAACTCGCGCAGGTCTGCGTCGAGCGGGCGGATCCAGAAGTGCGGGACCTCCGGGAAGCCCGCGACCGGCCCCCGGTCGAGCACCTCGACCCGCGCCGCGATGAGCGAGAAGCTGTCATCGGGGCCCGGCGCAATGTTGACCAGCGTGGCCTCGCCCGGCCGCACCCTTGGGATGGCGATGGCCGGGTTGCCGACGTCGCTGAAATCGTACCGCTTCTCGACCAGCGCCGGCGGCTCGTCGGACATGTGCAGACCGCATTCGCCCATGTGGCTCATGAAGACGCTCCCGCCGGCCCAGTCGGGGCAGAACATCTCGGTGAAGGTGGTCGTGCACCCGCCCTGGGCGAGCGCGCCGACCAGCGCTGCGGTGAGCGCGTCGGCCTCCCCGGCGTAGCCCAGCCCGCGGGCCATCGCCTTCGACGCCTCCAGGAAGGGCACCGTGTCGATGCCGGTGCTCGGAACGAATGAGGCGAAGTTGAAGGACAGCGCCCCGGCCTCCTCGCGCTCGAGCATGCGCCGCACGGCGAGCCCCACGCGGTTGGTCCTCGCCAGCACCTCGGGATCGACCGCGCTGCAGTCGCAGTCGGCGCGGTCGCTCTCCTCCTCGGCCGCCACCTCCTCGTCCGTGATCTGCCGCGCCACCTCCGCCAGTTCGGCGACGGACACGCGGCGCACCTGCACCCCCGGCCCGGCGGCCAGCGCCGCCGGCTCCACCGCGAAGTCCCCCATGCCCTCGAAGGCGTCGCCGATGACCAGCACGCGCATCGTCGAGAGTGCCCGCGCCGCCCGGCCCGCCCGGCAGCATAGCCGCACGTCCTCCAGGAACGCCGGATCGTCGATGTGCCCGACCGCCAGCAGGTAGGGCCGGCCGTACCGCCGCAGCACCGACGCCAGGTCCTGGACACCGTGGATGCCGTGGTTGCGGAACATCTGCGCCTGCGTGGCGTCCTCGCCGAACGACGGCGAGGGCGTGGTGTCCAGCAGCAGCAGCGGCAGCCCCGCCGCGCGCAACTCGGCGGCGGACTCCAGCGAGGGCGAGTAGGCCAGGTGCAGCGTCGCCAGCATGTCCACCTCGGCGTCGAGCAGGTCGCGGATCGCGCGCTCCACCTCGACTCGGACGCGGCTGATGGGCGCGCGCTCGACCTCGAGCCCGGCCTCGCCCAGCCGCCTCGCCACGCGCTCGGCGAAGGCCTCCATCTCCGGCCTCGCCTCCGGCCTGACCTCGTCGTAGAGCTTCAGATACAGCGGCAGCAGTCCGACTCGCGTCGCGCGGGTCATCGACCATCGACCTCCTTCGAGCGAACGGCGGCGCGTCTGACGATGCGCCGTCCCGGCGACAACGGCTACCCCAGAGCCCCCGGGTAGAGCCTCTGCATGGTGTCGCGATAGGCGCCGTAGGCCTCGTCGAGGGCATCGCGCATCTCCTCGCGCGCCTCGAACCGCCGCTCCTCGCGGTAGAAGCGGCGTGCCGCGGCTGCGATGGACTCGAGCAGCCCGGCCGCGACGCCCCCGAAGATCGCGCCGCCCAACACCGCCGCGTCGGGGCAGGCGGGGATGGCCAGCGGCCGCCGGGTGACATCGGCCATGAGCTGCATCCACCACTCCGACTGCGCCGCCCCGCCGAGCATGCGCAGCTCGGTCGGCGACGCGCCCGCCGACTCGGCCAGCGCCAGCGCGTCACGGGCGCAGAAGCACACCGCCTCCACGACCGAGCGCACTACGTGCGGGCGGCCGTGCGCCAGCGTCAGCCCGGCGAAGCCGCCCCGCACGTCGCTGCGAAACGTGGGCGTCGCGGTGCCGGAGAAGTGCGGGAGGCAGACCAGGCCGTCCGCCCCGGGAGGCGCCTGCTCGGCCTCCGCCAGCAGCTCCTCGTAATCGGCGCCGAGCAATTCTCGCAGCCAGGTCAGAAGAACGCCCGAGGTCTTGGCGTAGCATAGCAGGTAGCGCAGGCCCGGCACGGGGTGGCTGCCCCACAGCAGCCCCTCGGGCGGCTCGTGTCCGGAGGCGTCGAGCGTGGCGATGATCGCCATGGCCGTGCCGGCGGTGCCGGAGGCGAGGCCCGGCTCCACGTTCCCGGCGCCCACCGCGCCGTCGAGCTGGTCGTTCGCCCCCAGCGCAACGACCGTCCCCTCGCGCAGTCCCAGCTCTCCGGCGGCGTCTGCGGTCAGCTCCCCGATCGGCTCGGCGGGCCTGCCCAGCGGGCTAAGCCACTCGCGCGGCACGCCGACGGCCTCCAGCGCCCGCGGCCACCAGTCGTGCGCCACCCGGTCGATCATGCCCGTGGAGCCCGCGTTGCTCAGGTCCAGCCGCCGCTCGCCGGTCAGCAGCAGGCCGAGGTAGTCCGGCAGCATCACCAGATAGCGCGTCCGCCCCCAGACGTCGGTCTCGTGCTCGCGCAGCCACAGCATCTTCGGGGCCGAGTCGATGGCCGTGATCGCCGCCGCGCCCCGGTGCCGTCGCAGCTCCGCCGTGCCCAGCGCCTCGGTCAGCCGCCGCGCCTGGTCCTCCGCGCGCGTGTCCAGCCAGACGATGGCCGAACGCAGCGGCCGGCCCCCGGCATCGAGCGGCAGGAAGGTCTGGCCCTGGCTGGACAGGCCGATCCCGAGCACCTCCGGCCCGCCCGAATGTGAGAGAGCCATGCGCGTCGCCTCGACGGTCGCCCGCCAGTACTCCCCCGCGTCCAGCTCCACCCAGCCGGGATGCGGGGCGACGGGAGAGTACTCCGCCCGCGCGACGCCCAGTGGCTCGCCGCTCTCTCCGTCGAAGATACCGACCTTCACCGCCGTGGTGCCCAGGTCCAGGCCCATGAGCGCGGCCATCACCAGTGCTCCTTGCGGGCCAGCACCTCATCGACGAGGCAGCGGGCCGTGTCGTGGAAGACCGCGCCGATCTCGGCCTCGCCGTAGCCGAGGCCCATGAGCGTGTCGAGGCAGGCGGCCATGGCCTCATAGAGCGAGAGGGTGTACGTGGCCTCGACCTCGGGCGGCTCGCGGTCGGTGTTCCAGGTGTAATCGCCGCTGGTCAGGTTGATGTAACGGTCGCCCTCCCAACGTCGCCGGCCGCGCATGTAGAAGACCGGCTGATCCGAGCCCCACATGATCCGACCGGGGCCCAGCCGGTCGAAGGCCAGCGCGTGCACCGCCGGGTTGAGCACCGCCGAGTTGTCGAAGAGGATCCCCGGGTCATCGGCCAGCGGCGGGAAGCCCTCCCGCGCGTAGCGCCCCGCGTAGGAGCGCCCCAGGTGCGCGATGACCAGTACGACCTTCGGGTAGCGCGCGCGCAGTTCGAGGATCTCCTCGATGTTGGCCCAGTCGGCCAGGCGCTCCTTACGGGGCAGGTGCAGCGTCAGCCACCCGCCCAGCTCGTCGAGCAGCTCCAGGTGCTCGTGCGGGCAGAACTCGAAGATGCTCACGTCGCCGCCCTCGAAGCCGTCGATGAGCCGCTCGTACGGCTTGATGCCGATGATCGCCGGGCGCCGCAGCTCCTCCAGTAGGCGCCGGGCGCTCCACGCCGGGCGGCTGAGCGCCAGCCCCGCCGAGCCTCCGCCATCTTGTGGGGCGGGGACATGTGCCCCGCCCGCCGGCGAGAACGCATCCGAGACGTAGGCATTATTCGCCGCGCAATCGCAGTTGCTCTGCGGCGAGCCGAAGGCGAGCATCTCGACCTCGCGGCCGGGGAACATGGTCTCGTAGCCCAGCCGCGCCTGCTCCACCGATTCGGGCCCGGCGATGCCCTCCGGGAACGAGCCGCGCTCGAACCTCTCCTGTGTCTCATCGAGGTGCTCGGAGAGTTGCACGTGCCGGTGGGCGTCGAAGATGCGCTCCGGCAGCAGTGGCTCCAGGCGCTCCTCGAAGAAGCGGCGATCCACGTCCGTGTACTCGAAGTACGGATGGGTCATGATGCCCCCTCGGATGGGCGGAGGCCGTGGTCTGCTCTACTTGATGTCCCGGAGCAGCCCGCGGATCGCCTCCGCGGCGAAGTCGATGACCTCCTGATTCACCGGCAGCGCGAACTTGGTCAGGATCGTGGCGTGGCCCTCATGGTAGGTGTGCGCGCGCAGCCACAGGCCGCGCTCGATCGCCGCCCGGTGGAAGGCCAGACACTCCTCGCGGTCGCGGAACTTCAGTCCCGACATGTGCCCGACCCCGCGTGCCTCGACCAGCGTCTCCGGGAACTCGTCGGCGATCTGCGCCAGCGCCTGGTGCCAGGCCTCCCCGGCCGCCTCGATCTCGTCCGCATGCCGCTCTACCAGCGCGATGCAGCCCAGCGCCATGTACGCCGCCAGCGGCGCGTTCCCGTTGGTCGAGATGGCGTCGTACTGCTCCAGGCAGTCGAGACGGCCGCGGTAGACGAGCGCCGCGAGCGGGTGGAAGCCCGCCGTCATGCCCTTTCCCAGCACGATGAAGTCCGGCTGCAGGCCGAGGCGCACCGAGTAGATGACCTCCGGGAACCAGAAGCCCGTCTGGATCTCGTCCATTGCCATGAGTGCTCCGGTCTCGTCGCACAGCTCGCGCGCGAGGCGCAGGTACTCCGGCTCGATTACGATGGCCTCACGGTTCATCATTACCGGCTCGGCCCAGAAGCCGGCGATGCGCTCGCCGTGCTCGGCGAAGACCGCCCGCAGCTCATCCGGATCGTTGGGCTGGACGGCCACGATCTTGACGTTGCAGAAGTATTCCGGCCACATGCCACGCAGGCGCTGGGCGAAGAGGTCGGTCCCGTGGTAGTTGCCGTCGAGCACCACGAAGACGGCGGGGCGGTCCGGGCCGTGGTGGATCAGTGTTATCTTCATGGCCGCGCCGCAGGCGACCGTTCCTGTGGCGACCCCCGACAGCACCGTGTTGAGGCTGTCGGGGTCATCCTGCAGCTCGGCGGGGTCGCGGCCGGGGTTGGCCAGCTCGACCAGCTTCGCCGTCAGCCGCTTGGCCGGCGCGGAGGGGATGTTCGAGTGGTTGTCCCACACGATCCCCCGGGCGATGCCGTCCAGCAGCAACGCGTGCAGCTCCGGGTGGTCGTAGCCCCAGGTCATCTGGTAGTGGCCGGCCGTGCAGTCCAGGAAGAGCTTCCGCTGCTCGGTGAGGTAGAAGAGACCGTCGCCAACCAGCAGCTCGTCCGGCTCATCGGTCACACAGCGGCCGTACGAGCGCTGGAACCAGCGCTTGTCCGGGCAGGGCGCGACGGGGACCTCATCGATGACGCCTCCGACCCGGCCCATCAACGCCGTCAGGGAGCTCTCCTTCAGGTATGCCTGGCCCACATCCAGCGCCTCCGCCAGGCGTCCCTCCCGATCGTCCATCAGCTCACCGAAGCTGAGCGGACCTGTGCGTCCGCGCGCACCTCTGCATGCGCCCGGCATGCTGCTCGACCCCTCTCTTGAACCGCGCGCGTGCGGCGGGCATCTCGGCCACCGGCGCTCTTCGCCGGGAGGGGCGCTCGGCCCTCTGCGTAGGACGGCTCTCCAGAGCTGTCTGCCGTAGCTGGTCGGTGCCCCGTACGACGGACAGGTCTGGAGACCTGTCCTACAAGAGCTGTCCGCCGTTCGTGGTTCGCCGTTCGTGGTTCGCGGCTCGTACGACGGTAGCCGCGATTCAGGTGACGCCCCCGTCGCCGATCCGCTCGTCGCGGAAGAAGCTGTCGCCGGGCACCGAGGGCATTGAGACCTCCAGGATCAGCGCCGCGCCCTCGCCGGTGAAGGCGTGGGCCGTGCCCGGCGGCATCGCCAGCGTGTCGCCCGCCTGCATCAGCCGCTCATCCCCGCCGACCTGCATCCGCACCGTCCCCCTGACGACGAAGAAGGTCTCGTGCTTGACGCGGTGATGGTGCAGCGGGCAGGTCTGGCCGTCGAAAAGGAACAGGAACTTCCCGCAGTAGCCGTGCTCGGTCTCGTTGGCGACCCAGAACTCGGTCTCGCCGATCTCGCGGAAGCGGCCCAGGCCGAAGTTGAGGGGGAGCGGCTCGACCGCCGGCATCGCGAGTCCCCACGCCGCGATCTGGTCGCGAATCTCCGCCAGGGCCCGCTCGCGCTCGGCGCCCTGCACTTCGATGTCATCGTAGCGTCCCATGGTTCGCTCCTCGTCGCGAAGGCTCGACGGCGGTGCTGGGAGAATAGCACCTCAGCGCGACAGGTCAAGGGCGACCGAGCCACTGCATCGAGGAGCGAGTGAGAATGCCACTTCCCGCGGACTACTGGGCGAATGTGGACGCCGAGGCCCTGCCGCACATCGTGACCGAGGCCATCCCCGGACCGCGCTCCGAGGAGCTGAACCGGCGCGGCACGGCGCACATGATCGGCTATTCCAGCCAGGTGCGGCTCTTCCCGGTGGCCTTTGAGCGCGGGCACGGCGTAACGCTCACGGATGTGGACGGCAACACCTACATCGACTTCTCCAGCGGCATCTACGTGACCACGCTCGGGCACTGCCACCCGAAGGTCTCCGAGGCGGTGGCGTCGGCTGCGCAGACGCTTATGAACTGCCACGACTTCAACACGCCGATCAAGGTCGAGTTGCTCGAGAAGCTGGCCGAGGTGCAGCCGTGGGACCTCGGCGGCATTCAGCTCTACGACAGCGGCACCACGGCGGTCGAGGCCGGCCTGCGCGTCTGCCGGGCCGCGACAGGGAACCACGAGTTCATCTCCTGCTACATGGACTTCCACGGCAAGACCGGCCACGGCGTCAGCCTGGGGCGCATGAAGGCCGTCAACGGCCCGGGACGCACGCAGGGCTTCTATCTGGTGCCGCGCCCCGATCCCTACCGCCCGATCTTCACCACCTCCGGCGGCGAGATCGACACCGGCGCCTATCTTGACTTCTACGCCGAGTTCATCGACAAGGCCACGACCGGCCAGGTCGCCGCCTTCGTGCTCGAGCCCGTTCAGGGCTGGGCGGGCTCCATCGTGCCGCCGGACGACTTCTTCCCCAGGCTCCGCGAGTTCTGCGACGAGCGCGGCATCCTGCTGATGGCCGATGAGGTCCTCACCGGCATGGGCCGCACGGGGAAGCACTTCTGCATGGAGCACTGGGACACCGCGCCCGACGTGGTCACCATCGGTAAGGGCTTCGGCAACGGCTTTCCCGTTACCGCCATGATGGTGTCGGACCGCTACAAGGAGAGCATCGCCACCATCTCCGCGTCCACCAGCTATGGCGGCAACCCGATGGCGTGCGCGGCCGCGCTGGCGAGCATCGAGGCCATCGAAGCGGAGGGCCTGCTCGACCACGCCCTGGAGCTGGGCGAGTTCATGCTCGAGCAGATGCGCGCGATCCGCGCTCGCCACCAGATCGTTGGGGACGTGCGCGGTATCGGCTGCCTGCTCGGCATCGAGCTGGTGAAGGACCGCGAGACGAAGGAGCCCTTTGAGGAGGCCGGCCGGTTGGTCTACCGGCGCGCCTTCGAGAAGGGCCTCGCGTGGGTCCCCGCCTGGCATATCCTGCGCATGTCCCCGCCGATCGTGATGCACCAGGAGGTCGCGGCAAAGGGCCTCGCCATCATCGAGGAGGCCATCGACGAGGTGGAGAGCGAGTTGGGGTACGCATGAGCACGTGCCGGTCTCGAATCTCGCGCGAGGCCGGCGTCGCAGCGGGCTGTCGTGGCTCGCCGCCCGGGCCCTGGAGGTTGCGGCTCCCATGAACTGGCTCACCTTCGACATCGGCACAACGTCCCTCAAGACCGCCCTGGTGGGCGGGGATGGCGCCGTGCTGGCGCGGCACGAGGTGGAATACGCCCCGGAGACGCCGCGGCCCGGCTGGATGGAGATGGCTCCGCAGGCATACTGGGACGCCGCCGTCGCCGGGGCGCAGCGTGTGATCGATGAGGCGGAGGTGTCACCGCAGGCCATCGCCGGCATCGGCTTCAGCTCGCAGGCCCAGAGCTTCCTGGCCCTGGACGCCGCCGGCCGGCCCCTGACCCCTGTCATCGTCTGGCTCGACGAGCGCGGGCGCGAGCTCGCCGCGGCCTGGGAGGCCGACTGGCTCTCCGCAGACCGCTACCGATCGATCTGCGGCTACCCGTGGGTGATAGGCGACCTGACGCTGTTCAAGATCGCGTGGCTCGTCGAGCACGATCGCCGGGCCCATCGCGCGGCTCACTTCCTCTGCCTGCCCGACTACCTCATCTGGCGGCTGACCGGCGAGCGCGCCACCGACTACAACATCGCGCAGATGAGCGGCATGCTGGACCTGCGCACCGGCGACTGGTGCGACGAGCTGCTCGAGGCGGCGGGTATTGCGGCCGACCAGCTTCCGCCCGTGCACGCGCCCGGTACCACCGTCGGCGAGGTTCGGGCGGAGCCGGCCGGGGAGATGGGGATCGCGCCCGGCACGCCGGTCTGCTTGGGCTGCAACGACCAGCTCGCCGGAGCCATCGGCGCGGGGAACGTGCGTCCGGGCCTGGTCACCGAGACCACGGGGACGGCGCTGGCGGTCGTGGCCGCCACCGACCGGCTGCTTGACGATGCGCGCTTCTTCGTCGGCCGCCACGCCGTCCCGGGCCTCAGCTACGCCATGCCCTACGCCCCGGTCTCCGCGGTCGTGCTCACCTGGTTCCGCGACCTGTGCGCCGGCGCCGACTACGAGGAGTTGACCCGCGCCGCCGCCCGGGTCCCGCCCGGCAGCGACGGCCTCTGCGTGCTGCCGCACTTCTCGGGCACCACGGCCGATCCTGACGCGCGCGGCGCGATCGTGGGCCTGACGCTGGGCCACGGGCGCGCGCACATAGCCCGCGCAATCATGGAGTCCTGCGCCTGCCTGCTGGCCGAGCTGATCGAGCCCATCGTGCGGCATGGCGTCGAGCCCAGCCGGATCAGGTCCCTGGGCGGCGCCGCGCGCAGCGACGCCTGGCTGCAGATGAAGGCCGACATGCTGCAGGCGCCCGTCGAGCGCCCGGCGTGTGCCGAGGCCGCCTCCCTCGGCGCCGCCATGCTCGCGGCTGTGGGCACGGGGTACTTCGAGACGATCGCCGAGGCGGCGGATGCCTGGTACCGCCCCGAGCGGACCTTTGAGCCCGACGAGGGCCTTGCGGAAACCTACCGGCGGGTCTATGCGCAGTACCGCGCCGCGGCGGAGCGTCTGTACGAGCGCGGTGGCGGATGATCGCGCGACCGGCCGGACGTTCCGGCGCAACACCGGCACCGAGAGGATCATGGTGATGCGGATCACAGCACCGCTCCTGATCGGCGCGCTTCTGGGCCTGAGCCTCGCGGCGGCGCACTCCCAGGGCCTCGTCGCAAATGGCGACTTCTCGGCGGGCGATACGGGCTGGACGGTCGATGACGCCCATCGCGCGCTCTACGAGTTCACCGACGCCGACGGCCACGCCGCGCCCGGCGCGCTGCGCTACGGGGCGGCGGAGGAGGTCCCGGCCGGTCCGGTGACCCAGCGGTTCGCCTGCCCCGCGGGGGCCGACCTGGTGCTGATGGCCGGCATCAAGACGGATGGGAGCATCAGGCACGAGATCCGCGTCGTGGATCCGGCCGACGGACGAGTGATCGCCGGGGTGCAGTCGCGCACGGTGACGGAGTTCACGACGCTCAGCGCGCAGTTCAACACCGGCGCGGCGACTGAGCTCGAGCTGCGCATCTTCGGCTCGTCGGAGATCCCGATCACGCAGACGGCGCAGATCGGCTGGTCGGTGGTGGACGATGTGCAGGTCTACCCGGTCGCGCTGGTGCCGGAGGAGATACGCCCACGCGACCTCTTCACCCCACCGGGGCCCAACATCGCGCTCGGCCAGCCCTATGAGTACTCGCCGCGCGCGCAGTACCCCCACTGCGCTGACCAGGGCGACGCTACCCAGCTCACCGACGGCAGCTACACGGTCGGCTACTTCTGGACGCAGAGGTCCACGGTGGGCTGGATGCGCACCCAGAAGGCCGGCATCACCATCGACCTGGGCGAGGATCAGCCGATCGCAGGGGTCTCGTTCAACACCGCGGGCGCCACCGCGGGCGTGACATGGCCCAACGCCCTCTTCGTGCTGGTCGGTGGCGACGGCGAGACCTGGCACCTGGCCGGCGACCTGGTCGAGCTCAGCAACCAGGAGCTGGGCCCACCGCCGACCGAATACGCCGTCCACCGCTTCGCGACCTCGAAGCTCCGCACCCACGGGCGCTACGTGCGCCTCCTCGGCGTCTACTTCCCCTTCCTGTTCTGCGATGAGATCGAGGTGTACCGCGGCCCCGAGGAGCTGCTGGCGGTCGAGCCGCCCGGCGAGCTGCTCCCCGACCCCGCGGCCTTCGCCGAGGAGGCCGCTGTCGTGGCCGCCATCGGCCGGCGCCTGACGGACGACCTCCGCGATGCGCGCGAGGCCATCGCCGGCGCCGACCTTCCGGACGCCCAGCGCGCGGCGCTCATGGCGGAGGCCGACCGGATCGCTGAGGAGATCGGGGCCATGCCGGCGGAGGTGCCTGAGGGCTTCACCACCGTGCTGCCGCTCAACGACCTGCATGCCCGCATCTACGCCCTGAACGCCCCGGTCCTGCGGTCGCAGGGATACGGCGGTCTGTCCCCGTGGGCGCAGAACCGCTGGGACCCGCTCTCGCCGACCCAGGCGCCGGAGGAGCCCCCGGGCCGAGCGCCCTCGCTGCGCGTGGACATGATGCTGAACGAGTGGCGCGGCGAGGTGTTCAACCTCACGAACGCGACCGATGAGCCGATCACCGCGCTGGTGTCGGTGCACGGGCTGCCCGGCGCCGACAATCCGGAGTGGGTGAACGTGCACGAGGTGCTGCACACCGACACGCGGGAGATGCGGCCCATCGCGGCGGCGCTGCCCGAGGCGGCGGCGGTCGAGGGCGGCTACGAGGTCACCATCCCGGCGGGGGTGACGCGCCAGGTGTGGCTCTCCTTCAAGCCGGAGCCGGGCGACGTCAAGCCGGGCGAGTACGGGGGCGAGGTGCACGTGCGCGCCGACGGCGTCATACCCATCGAGATGATGCTGGAGGTTTGCATCTTCCCCTTCATCTTCCCGGATGAGCCGACGCTGTCGCTGGGCGGCTGGGACTACACCGACGCGGGCGGCTACGGCCTGACGGCCCGGAACCGCGAGGCGATCATCGAGGCACTGCGCGAGCACTCCGTGGACACGCCCTGGGCGACGCGCGGCGTGGTGCCGAGCGGCGGTCAGTATGATGAGCAGGGCAACCTGACGAATGACCTGGAGTTCGCTCGCTGGGACCGCTGGGTCGGGTGGTGGCCGGACGCGCGCTACTACAACGTCTTCCTGCACGCGGCTGCGGAGTTCGAGGGCGAGCCGCTGGGAACCGATCGCTTCGATCGCATGGTCGGCGACTGGATCACCGCCTGGGTCGAGCACATGGCGCCGCAGGGCATCGACCCCGGCCAGCTTCAGCTCCTGGTCTACGATGAGCCCAACGAGCCGCACGAGTCGGAGATCATCGTGGCCTACGCGCGCGCCATCAAGGCCGCCCGGCCCGAGGTCCGTATCTGGGAGGACCCGCGTTACAAGGAGCCCTGGAACGCCGACCAGGACGTCTTCCGCCTCTCGGACGTGCTCTGCCCGAACACCTATGTGTTCCTGCGCACCGACCAGCGCGAGCGCGACGTCTACCTGCAGGCCCAGGCGCAGGGGAGCGACCTGTGGTTCTACGACTGCTCCGGCCCGGGCAAGGCCCTCGACCCTTACGCCTACCACCGCGGCCAGATGTGGGCGGCGATGCGCTACGGAGCGCTGGGCTGCGGGTTCTGGTGCTTCACCTCCAGCGGCGGCGGCGCCGGCACGACCTCGTGGAATGCCTACGCGCAGACGGAGATCGAGTACTCGCCACTGTTCATCGGCGAGACCACGGTGACGCGCGGCAAGCACATGGAGGCTATTCGCGAGGGCGTGCAGGACTACGAGTACTACGTGATGCTGCGCGACCGCGTCGAGGAGTTGCGCGCGGACGGCATCGAGGCCGGTGCGCTCGGGCGGGCCGAGGCGCTGCTGGCGGATGGCCCCGGGCGCGTCCTCGACCCCATCGCCGAGACTGGGGTGAGCTGGGGCGGGGAGCGCGACCGGTCGATCATGGACCGGGTGCGCGTCGAGATGCTGGAGGCCTTGAGCGAGCTGCGCGATCTGTAGCCGGATGTATGCGTCCGCAGGGAGGCCACCCGCTATGTCCCACCGATTCCGCGATCAGTCCTCGGCGCAGCTTGATGAGCACATCGAGCGGGGCGCGCTGCTGCTGTTGCCCATCGGCACCACGGAGGAGCACGGGCCACACCTGCCGGTGGACACCGACGCCCGCATCGCCGAGGCCTGCGCCGACGCCCTCGCCAGCGAGCTGGACGGCGACCCGCCGACGCTGGTCATGGACGCCATCCGCTACGGCTACTCGATGCGCGTGATGCGGCGCTGGGCCGGCACCATCGTGGTGCGCGCGCGCGTCTTCATGGACTACGTCTTCGACATCTGTTCGTCGGTGCTGGAGATGGGCTTCGAGAAGCTGGCGATCCTCGACTGCCACGGCCATCACAGCGGACCGCTGAGCACCGTCAGCCGCGAGCTGTGCGACGCCTGCGATCGGGCCGTCGCCATCATCAGCCCCGCGCGGCTCTCGGCGGAGCGCTTCAACGAGGTCCGCCGCTCCGCGCCGGGAGGGGCGATCCACGGCGGCGAGTGGGAGACATCCCTGATGCTGCACATCAGCCCGGAGGTCGTGGACATGTCGCGGGCGCCCGCCGAGCCGATGCGCTACCACTCCGACTTCGTGGCCGGCGACAACTTCACCGGCACCCAGCGGGTGAGCTGGTCCACCTGGTACCTCCAGCCCACGCGGAGCGGCATCTACGGCGACCCGACGGTGGCCTCCGTCGAGACCGGCGCGGCCATCATGGAGGCGGCGGTTGAGAGCGGCGCGCGCTTCCTGCGCGAGTTCATGGCTGACGACTGAGGACTCGCGTTTCGCCGAAGCGACGGCGCCGAACGTATTGATGTATGGAGCCAAGCGGCCGCGGACGATCATGGGCATGGTCTGCGGGCGGACGGGAAAGGAGGCCCTCGATGACTGCACCGAGTGGCGGTGACGCAGGACAGGAGCCACGCACGTCGCTTCATCTTGACTGGCGGACGGCGCCTCCGGAGCTGTGGAGCAACCGGTTCGGCGCATGCGAGGAGGCGGATGTGAAGAAGGTCGGCACCGCGCTCTCGGCGCTCCATGAGGGCGAGCGCCAGAGGGCCTTCGCGATCCTGGCGGAAATCGTCACGAACGCGCCGGACACCTACGTGTGGTCGTACCAGGAGGAGAACGGCCTGTATGTGAAGCTGTGGGACCTGCACGAGTTCATGGCCCTCGTCGCGGGCCACCGGAACCACCGGTTCGAGGCTGAGGGCGACATCATGTGGGTGCCCAGCGCCTACCCTCGCGCCTTCTATCACATGGCCTTCATGGCGGTGGAGGCCCGCAACCATGACCTCGCCATGCATTGCCTCAACGAGGCGCTGGCGATGGAGCCCGACCAGCCGCTGCTGTACTGCGAGATGGCCCTGGTCCACTCGCGGACGGGCGACCACGAGAGAGCGCTGGAGCTCTACGATCAGTCACTCACGATGCGGAGGGGCTTCGCGCCGCCGGGCGTGCGGGCGCGGGCGATGCGGGGCAGGGGTGTCGAGCTGATCGAACTCCACCGCCTCCACGAGGCGGAGCAGTCGCTCCGGGACTCGCTGCGGCTCGACCCCGAGAGCGAGATCGCGCAGAACGAGCTGACCTACATCGAGCGCCTGCGCCAGGGTGGAAGGGCTGCGCCGCTGGACATCAAGCGCACGGACGGCTCCGACTCCGACGAGAACCGGCTATAGAGCCGCATGGCGCGACGGGCAACAGCGTCCGGCCGAAGTCGGCGCCGGTGGCCCGCCCGCATCTGTCCCGCTCAATCCGCCTGCAGCGGCCTGATGGTGTAGCTCAGCTCGACCTGCTGGCCGGCGCTCAGCCGCGCGGGCAGGGCGATCTCGACGCGGCCGATCTGAAGCTGCCGCCAGCCGGGCGTCTGCAGGCCCTCGGGCACCAGCGTCAGATCCCGCTCGGCGCCGAGCGCGAACTCGACGCCCGCGCCGGTGTGGTCGGAGACCGTGAAGGCCCTCGCGGTCGGCGGCTCGGCGCCCAGCCCCCCGGCCAGTGCGGCCATGAGTATGGCGGGAACACACCGGATCGCCGCTCTCGACACGGTCCGCCACCTCCTTCGGCCTCACTGGTCCGTCACGGGCTCATTCCCCGCGGCGTGGGGCCTGCCTGCTGTGTGAACGGAAATGGGCGGCGGCGCTGCCGCTGGCGCGCTGCCAGCCATCGCGTACCTCAATTCGGACAATATTCGGCTCAATATCGGGTATAATATGAGAAGATACTGGGGCGGCACTTGACACTCATAGCGCGTCTGGCCTATTGTACGCCGTGGCAGGGCGCAAGCCGGCTGGTGGCCAGGCGGGTAAGCACTGCGACTGCGAGTGGCAGGCCGTGCTGAACGCCTGGGTCGGCGAGGCTCCCCGCGGGTGATGGGCCGGGAGGGCGCGGCCAGCGGACGTCTGCGCGCAGGAGCGTGCGTCCTCCGGGTTGGAGACGGGGTCGTGCGGGTATGGCAGCCTCATGAGACCGAAATCGCTGGTCATTGTGCTCGCCGTCGTGGCGGGCATCGTCACCTCGCTTCTCGGGGCGCTGTTCGGCAGCGTCCTGTTCCACAATGGCTCCCTGATGGAGCGCCTCGTCAGCGACGTCGCCCCGCAGGAATGGCTCACGCGCATCGCCATCGTGGCGGCCTTCACCCTCTTCGGGGTGATCGTCTCAGGCTTCATCGAGGAGGAGGAAGACGAACTCACCGAAGTCGAGGAGCCTGAAACGCCCCTCGAGGACACTCATCCGGAGCGTTTCGCCAATGACGCCCAGGTCATGATCGTCGGCCTGGACCTCGACGGGCGGGTGACCTTCTTCAATCGCTACGCCGAGGAAACCACCGACCGCAGCCGTGATGAGGTGCTCGGCCAGGGCTTCTTCGACGTGCTCGTGCCGCCGCGCTCCCTGCCGCTTCTACTGCCTACCTTCGAGAGCGTCATCCAGCGCGGAGTGAGCGCGCACCGCGAGGCGCCCTGGGTCAACGCCCGGCGCGGCGAGATGATCGTCTCCTCTCACCTCTCGCCCGTGCGCGACGACCGCGGCAATGTCGTCGGCGTTGTGGTCGTCGGCGAGGAGGTCACGGAGTTCCGCTGGTCGGAGGTCGAGCTGGAGGAGAGTCGCCACCCGTATAGACCCCTCGTCGAGACCATGATGGGCGATGGTCTGGCCGCGACCGACACCAGCGGGGCGATCACATGGGTCAGCGAGTCGCTCGCCGAGATGCTGGGCCGCGACCGAAGCGAGCTTCAGGGGACGGATGTGCTCGAGATCGCGATCACGGAGGACCGGGAGCGCCTGAAGCGCCACATGGCGGAGTGCCTCCAGGACGGCGAGCGCATCAGCCTCGAGGTGGTGGCCGCCGCGCCGGACGGCCGCCGCATCCCCGTCGCCATCACGGCCGTGTCGCTCGTCGGCCCGGAGGGTGAGCCGGCGGGCAGCTTCGCATTCATCCGGGATATCAGCGACAGCGGACGCGCTGCGCCCAGCCTGGCGGTCGAGAGCCGGGACGCCCGCGACGAGTTGCAGCGCATGGCCAGGAAGCTCCGCGATGCCGAAGCGCGCGCCGAGCAGGCCCGCGAGGAGACGCGCGAGGAGTTCGAGCGGACCCTCGCGGAGATGTCGGCACAGCTCGAGGAGGCCGAGCGTAGAGCGGAGGAGGCGCTTCAAGCCGCTCAGGCTGGGCTGCAGTCACGCGAGGCGACGGTCGCCGAGCAGCAGGAACGGATCGAGGCGCTGGAGCGCGAGCTTGCCGAGGCGCGTGAGGCCGCGCAGGCACACCTCCAGTCGCGCGAGGCGACGGTCACCGAGCAGCAGGAGCGGATCGAGGGGCTGGAGCGCGAGCTTGCCGAGGCGCGTGAGGCCGCGCAGGTGCACCTCCAGTCGCGCGATGCGACGGTCGCCGAGCAGCAGGAGCGGATCGAGGCGCTGGAGCGCGAGCTTGCCGAGGCGCGTGAGGCCGCGCAGGCGCACCTCCAGTCGCGCGA
>JALGUJ010000105.1 GCA_029820945.1 Candidatus Zipacnadia bacterium
CACTGGCCTGCAGAGGGGCTGCGGGTCATCGTGGTCGCCCCGCTCCGCACGGCGCCGCCGCTCGATCACCGGCGTTTCACCGGCAATCCCGTCGATATGGACCACGCCACGGAGCGGGCCGTGGACGCTGGCCTGCAGCTCCAGTAGCACTTCCGGGCAGCATGCAGATTCGTGTGGATGCGCGCACCGAGCGGCGACGTCCCGTGCCTGCGCATCCCGGTCCCGGGCGGGAGGGACCGGGGGGTGAGGCCAACCCCGTTGCGGCGCGAACGCCTGCAGAGCAACGACCTGCGGACGGGGGCGTCCGTCTGTCATCCACAGGAATCTGGATGCTCTCGCACTTCCTTGACGTCTCTCGGCGCAGGGCGTAATATGCCCAGCAAGCTGCGGTCCAGGCTTTCGGCGCTCACGGCAGCACCGGCGACGCCACGTGCTCGCGACCGGTGCTGCTTCGCAGCAGTGCGGAGGGGTGCCGGTGATCTACCTCGACAATGCGGCCACCACGCGCGTCGCGCCTGAGGTCTTCGAGGCGATGGCGCCGTTCCTGCAGGACGAGTACGGCAACCCGAGCAGCATCTATGCTCTCGCCGGGCGCTCGGCCGCGGCCATGGAGACGGCGCGGCGCGCGCTGGCGGACTTCATCGGCGCGGAGCCCGACGAGATCATCTTCACCGGCGGCGGCTCGGAGGCCGACAACCTCGCCATCAAGGGCACTATGCGCAAGTGGCCCGATGGGCACATGATCACCTCGGCGATCGAGCACCACGCGGTGCTGCACACCTGCAAGGCCCTCCGCGACGAGGGCTACGAGCTGACCATCGTGGGCGTGGACCAAAGCGGCCTGGTGGACCCCGACGAGGTGCGCGAGGCGATCCAGCCCGAGACGCGGCTGATCAGCATCATGCACTCCAACAACGAGGTCGGCACCATCCAATCAATCGAGGAGATCGCTCAGATCGCGCGGGAGGCCGAGGTGCGGCTGCACACCGACGCGGTGCAGTCGCTGGGCAAGGTGCCACTGGACGTTGACGAGCTGGGCGTGGACATGATGGCCCTCTCGGCCCACAAGGTCCACGGACCCAAGGGCGTCGGCGCGCTCTACATCCGCAAGGGCTTCCGCCCCGAGTCGCTGATTCACGGTGGCGGGCAGGAGCGGCGGCTGCGCGCGGGCACCGAGAATGTGCCGGGCATCGTGGGCTTCGGCAGGGCCGTCGAGCTGCTCGCCCAGCAGGGCGAGGAGACCGCGGAGCGCGTCCGGTCGCTGCGCGATCGGCTCATCCAGGGCATCACGGGTGCCATCGACGAGGTCGCCCTCTCGGGCCATCCGACGCGGCGCCTGCCCAACATCGCCAGCTTCCTCTTCCGCTACGTTGAGGGCGAGGGCATCCTGCTCTCGCTTGACATGCACGACATCGCGGCCTCCAGCGGCTCGGCCTGCACGTCCGGCTCGCTGGACCCTTCGCACGTGCTGCTGGCGATGGGCTACTCGCACGAGGCCGCTCACGGCTCCCTGCGCCTGAGTCTGAGCCGTTACACCACCGACGAGGAGATCGACACCGTCCTGGAGGTCCTGCCACCCATCATCCAGAGGCTCCGCGACATGTCGCCGCTGTATCCCGGCTGACCGCGGCGAACCGGACTGCCCTGCGGGAGATTCGAATCCATGAGCAATGAGGAGATCACGGAGCGCGTTGCGCGGCTCAAGCACGAGCGTGACGCGATCATCCTGGCGCACAACTACCAGATCCCGGAGGTCCAGGACCTGGCCGACTTCCTTGGGGACTCCCTGGACCTCTCGCGGCGGGCCGCGGCCACCGAGGCGGACGTCATCGTCTTCTGCGGCGTGCACTTCATGGCCCAGACGGCCAAGCTGCTGTCCCCCGACAAGACCGTGCTGATGCCGGACCCCGAAGCTGGCTGTCCGCTGGCCGACACGATCACCGCCGAGCAGGTGCGCGAGTTCAAGGCCGAGCACGGCGGCGCCCCCGTCGTCACCTACGTGAACACTACAGCCGAGGTGAAGGCGGAGTCGGACATCTGCTGCACCTCCGCGAACGCGGTTGACATCGTCGAGTCGGTGGACGCGGAGACGGTCTTGTTCGTCCCGGACTCCAACCTGGCCGACTGGACCGACCGCCACACGGAGAAGACGGTGATCGCCTGGGGCGGCTACTGCCCGACGCACGTGCGCATCAGCGCCGAGACCATCCGGGATATGAGGCGCCAGCATCCCGACGCTGCATTCATCGTCCATCCCGAGGCCCCGCGTGAGGTCCTGGACATGGCCGACGAGGTCACCTCCACCGGCGGGATGGTCACCTTTGCGCGCGAGACCGACGCGCAGGAGATCATCGTCGGCACCGAGGAGGGCCTGGTCTACCGGCTGCGCAACGAGAACCCGGACAAGACCTTCTACATCGTGCCGCACACGATCTGCCCGGACATGAAGAAGACGACCGCGGCGAAGATCGTGGCCTCGCTTGAGAGCATGCAGTATCCCGTCGAGATCGCGCCCGACGTCGCCGAACGGGCGCGGCGGGCCGTGGAGCGCATGCTCGAGGTGAGCTGAGGCGTGGAGCGGAGGCGGGCATGGCGGTGGTGAGGTGGCGGCGGACGCTGGCAGTCGGTGCCCTGGTCGGCCTCCTTTTCGGCTGGCTGCTGCCCACGCTCATCGCGCCGCCCGTCACGTCGCTCGCTCTGACGCTGCGCGACAATCCGCGCCTGAGCGACGCCGTCGTCGGCGTGAGTGCGCTGGGAGTCAGCATAGCGGCGGCACCGGCGGTCTACCTCACGCAACACACCACGAGCCGGCTCCTCCCCGAGGCCGTCATTGGCGCCGTGTCCTGGGCGCTCATCGGTCTGGCCGCCGGCGCCTTCGTCGTGGCGGTGCGTGCGGCACGGGAGAGGCCGACGCGGCGCCGCCTGGGAGTCGCCGGAGCCATCGGCGGTCTGTTCCTCGCCTGGATGGTGCCTGCGATCTGTCAGGCCCTGGGCGAGTGCTTCGTTCACTGTTGGATGCATGAGGGGGTGCTGGGTGAGATCGCGGGCCTCGGCGGCGGTGCCCTGCGGCTGGTCGGCCGGTTCGCGGAGCTCCCGTGGGCGCTCCTGGTCGAACGCGCGCCGGAGCCGCCCCGGCCACCGCTCGCCGCGATCTTCTCCGCACTTGTGTGGGCCGCTCTGAGCGCTGCCGTCGCCTGGACCGCGGCGGCCTTGCGCACCGCGAAGCGCCCGTGCCCTGCCGCCCCGGGAGCCGAGGAGACCTGACGCGCCGGGGCTCGGTCCGCGCGCGTCGCGCTCCTGGGTCGAGGGCGCGAATCGCTGGAGGTGTGCCTGCCGCACGCGACGAATGTGGCCGCAGGTTCGAGGAGGCGCTTCCCGCCCGCGTGCGGACCAACTGAGGCGCGGGCCGATTGACGGGAGAGCACCATGGACACGATCAAGGCGGCTGTGATCGGCTGCGGCGCCTTCGCGCGCCATCAGCACTTCCCCAACATCGAGCGATCCGAGCGGATCGAGCTCATCGCGGGGTGCTCGCGTAGCGAGGAGAACCGGGCGTGGGTCGAGGAGCACTACTCGCCCCGCTACACCACCCCCGACGCGGGCGAGGTCTTCGCCGATCCGGAGGTGGACCTGGCCATCCTGGCCGTGCCCCACAGCGTGCACTTCGAGCTGATGATCTCCGCCATTGAGGCCGGCAAGCACGTGCTGGCCGAGAAGCCCATGACCATGACCCGGGAGGAGTCCTACCAGGTGGTCAAGGCGGTCAAGGACGCGGGCGTGAAGCTGTGCGTGGACTACAACCGGCGCTTCGCGCCCTCCATGGTGCACCTGCGGGACGCCTACCATCGGCATCGCGCCGACCCGGCCGTGGGACCCGGGCAGTTCATCGAGGCCGCCGACCGGCCACGGCTGCCCGAAGAGGACACCACGATGCTAATGGTCCGCATCAATGACGAGTCCAGCACCTACCGCCCCGTGCACATCGACTGGCGGACCGGCGGCGGGCAGGTCATCGGGGAGACCTGCCACTGGCTCGACCTGGCCTGCTGGCTGCTCGACGAGGAGCCTGTACGGGTGTTCGCGACCGGATCAAGCCGCCTCAGCCACATCATCACCCTGGACTTCCCCAGCGGCGCCCGGGCCTGCATCTGGTTCTCGCCAACGGGCACCTTCCGCTACCCCAAGGAGCTCTACGAGCTGACCGACCACAGCGCGCTGTTCCGCAACGAGTGCTTCGTGGAGACCCAGATCTACGGCCGCGGCGAGCCGGAGATCACCCACTTCGCCCTGCAGCACGACGAGTTGCCGGACTTCGGCACGGAGGGCGGGCATGCGGGCTACGTCGCCAAGCTCAATGAGCGCGCCCGAATGCACGCCGTGAGTGGGGGAGAGCGGTGGCCGGCCATCAGCCCGGACAAGGGGCACGCCCATCTGCTGGAGGCCTTTGCGCGGGCGATCGTGGAGGGCGGCCCATCGCCTATCGACGAGAGGGCAGGCGCGAGGGCCACCTACCTGAGCCTGCGCGCCATCGAGTCGATCAGGCTGGGCGCGCCGGTGCCGGTGAACGTCGAGGAGATGCACTTCTTCGTGGATTGACGCTCGCGCGAACGCCCGCCGGGGGGCACGCCCGCGGCGTCGGCGGCGCGCGCCGCCACACCCGCGAAGTCGGTTGAAGCTGATTGTTAACGTTGGGACGACGACCGAAACTTGACGAGCCGGGCGATATTCGGGTAGATTGAGCATTGCGCTCATTCTTGGTTGCCGCCGGCTCCAATGCCACGTAGCGCAGGTGACTTCGGTGCGTTCGGCGATACTTGATCGGTTCGTGCAGAAGGTCGCTCAGATCATCCAGACCGAGGGAGCTGCATGCTTCTCCCTCGGTGTCGCCGACAATAGGCTGCATCCGCAGGCCGTCATCAGCAGGCGCGACGGCATCACCCGCGACTCGATCGGGCACGTGAACATCGGGGCCGACAGCGCCTTCGGCCAGGCCGTGGACAACGCCCTGACCCAGAAGGGGCCGGTCGTGCTGACCGACGCGACGCGCATCGACCGCCTCACGGTGCAGCCCCCGGTACTGGTGATGCCGATCATCTGGGAGCGCGATCCGCTGGAGAGCGAGGAGGAGCCTGTCCAGCGGCCTGTGGGCGTGCTGACGCTGTGGGCCAAGCGGGGCGGGCAGTACGACGAGGACGACTACAAGCTCGCCGAGACGCTCTCGGGCCAGGCGGCCGCCCTCTTGGTGGAGGAGCAGCTCGACGAGTTCGATGACATCCAGGCGGCCTTCTCCACCGTTCCCGTCGGCCTGATGCTTGTCAGTCCCGAAGACGAGATCCTCGTGGCCAATGGTGCTGCGATCCGTGTCATCGGGATTGATCCACTGCAGGGCCGGTCCGTCCAGGGCGTGGACTACGGGGAGCAGCTTGCCGATCTCATCGAGGCCGTGCGCGGCAGCCCTGACGGCAATGCCGTCGCGGCCTACACCAGCCGCGAGAACGAGACCTTCTCGGCCAGCGGTCAGTGCACCCAGGACGAGCAGATCATCATCGCCTTCACGCAGAACCCGTTCAGCACCGCGGCCGAGGAGCTAACCGGCCAGGTCGCGCATGAGCTCCGCACCCCGCTGACCGTCATCCAGGGCAACCTGCAGACCATCGATCTCATGATCGAGGGCGGCGTCCAGGCGGAGGATCAGGAGATCATCCAGGAGTTCATCGACACCGCGCTCATCCAGTCCGCCCGCATGTTCCGCCTGATCGCCGAGACCCTCAACATCTCGCGCATCCACGCGGGCAAGGAGCTCGAGCTCGACGTCGAGGAATTCGACCTCGTGGAGGCCCTCGACCTGATCCTGAACGAGCTCGAGGACTACCTGATGGGCCACAACCTCGATGTGGACGCGCCCGACGAGCTGATGATAGAGGGTGATCGGGGTAAAATCATCTCCATCTTCGACAACTACCTCAAGAACGCCGCCAAGTACTCCGACACCGGCACTACTATACGCGTTCGCGTCTATGAGATCGGTGATGACGAGGTCGCCATTGAGGTGACCGACCAGGGCATCGGCATTCCCCGGGATGACCTCGACAAGATCGGCAAGGAGGCCGGCTTCCGCACCGACCTGTCCAAGGACCAGGCGGGCGGCATCGGCCTCGGCATGGTCTACACCCGGCGCGTCACCGAGGCCCACGGTGGGCGCATGGAGATCGAGAGCGAGGTCGGGGTCGGCAGCACCTTCCGCTCCATCATCCCAAAGCGGCAGGAACAACGGCAGTAAACGGCAGTTGCCGGTTCCCAGTTGCCGGCATGCGGCATACGGCTCCCGGTCGTTGGCGTCTGCCGTTCGGCGTCGCTGCGAACTGGCAACTGATAGCTGGCAACTGTCATGGACACCATCCGCATCCACAACATGAGCTTCTACGGCCATCATGGGGTGGACGCCACCGAACGCGACCTCGGCGGCCAGTTCCACGTGGACGTTGAGCTGGGCCTCGATCTGCGGCCCGCGGGCGAGAGCGATCAGGTGGCCGACACCGTTGACTACAAGGCCGTCTATGAGCTCGTCGCCGAGATCCAGCACTCCAGACGCTTCCGGCTTCTCGAGGCATTCGCCCACGCCATCGCCGGTGCCATCCTTAGCCGCTTCAATGTGGAGCAGGTCACCGTGCGCGTGCGCAAGGCCTCCGTCCCCCTGGGCGGTCTGATCGACCACGCCGAGGTCGAGATCACCCGCCAGCGCGAGTAGCTTTGCCCCCTGCGGAGGGCCGGCGGGCTATCCGTCGGCGGCAGTGCAAGCCGGTGAGCGGCCGATCGCACGGACGTAACTGAGCCTGTAGTACGCAGGCTCTCCAGGGTGGCAGGATCTGGGATCCGGTGCGTCAGGGGAGAGCATCCAGATTCCTGTGGATGACACACGGACGCCCCCGTCCGCGCGCCGTTGGCCGTAGGAGGGGGCAGGCCTCACCCCCGCCGGTCCCTCCCGCCCAGGAGCGGAATGCGCAGGCACGGGACGTCGCCGCTCGGTGCGCGCATCCACACGAATCTGGATGCTGCCGCGTCAGGGCCACCGCCTTGACAGCGCCAGAAGCGTGTGTTAGCGTATGCCCAAACGTGATGGACTCCCGCAGGCGCGGAGATACTCGATGGCCTATCTGAGCACGCACGACCATTATGGGTGCTATTACCACCCCGGGCCTCGGCCGCGGCGGAGCGAGACCTGCTAGACCCTCAGACTCACGCAGAGACCAACGCCGCGGACCAAGTCCCGCGGCGTTTTTCGCTGTGGGGGCACCGTTTGCCATCCCGCAGGCAAGGGCGGGTGAACCCGGCCATGCGCCAGACTTTCGATGAGTTGATGATCTTCTCCGGCAATGGCAGCAGCGACCTCGCTGAGAGCACGGCCCGAGAGATGGGAACGAGAGTCTCGCAGGCCACCGTGAACCGGTGGTCGAATGACGAGATCCGCGTTCAGCTCCACGAGAACGTGCGCGGCAAGGACGTCTTCATCTTCCAGTCCTTCCGGGAGCAGGTCAGCGACCGGCTCATGGAGCTGTGGCTGATGATCGATGCGGCCAGGCGCGCCTCGGCCGGCCGCATCACGGCCGTCACACCGTGGTATCCCTACTCGAAGCAGGAGCGGAAGTTCCGCGGCCGCGAGCCGATCTCCGCGCGCGTGATCGCCGACCTGACCGTCGCCGCCGGCGTGGACCGCATTGTGACCATGGACCTGCACGAGGGCGCGCTCCAGGGCTTCTTCGACATCCCGATGGACCACCTGCCCAATCTCCCGGTCTTCCTCGACGTCTTCCGGAGAGAGGGTCTGGCCGGGAAGAACACCGCGATCGTGGCTCCGGACGCCGGCGCCGTTGAGCGCGCCACCGAGATCGCGCGGGAGCTCGACTGCGCCATAGCCGTGATCTTCAAGCGGCACCCGGCGGCAAACCCGGAGCGCGCGGAGACGGTCGAGACGGTCGGCGACCTCGACGGCAAGCGCGCGCTGCTCGTGGACGACTTCATCTTCAGCGGTAGCACCATCGTCAACGCGGCGAGGGAGGTCATGGCCGCAGGCGCGACCGAGGTGAACGCCTGTGTCACTCACGCGATCATGTGCGGCGACGCCCCCCGGTTAATCGGCGCCTCTGAGATCGCAAACCTCTACGTCACCGACACGATCCCGCCGCGGCCTGGCCTGCCTGACAACGTGAAGGTCGTCACCGTGGCGCCCTTGCTCGCCAGGGCGCTGGCCTGCATCCACGAGAACCGGTCGCTGAGCCGACTGCTCACGCAGATGGTCGGGAGCGGCGGCGACCAGGCCGCCCGCGCACCCTCAGGGGAGTGAGATGACGTGGCGAAGGCGGAAGACCTTGTGCGCGAGACCGTGAAGCGAATCGTCCCGTATTCCCCCGGCAAGTCCTCGGCCGAGGTCATGCAGGAGCTGGGCATCGAGGAGGTCATCAAGCTCGCGTCCAACGAGAACCCCCTCGGCCCGTCGCCGCTGGCGGTGCGGGCGATGCAGCAGGCGGCGAGTGGGGCCAACATCTATCCCGACCCCCAGTGCGTGGAGCTGACCGAGGCGCTGGCCGACATGCTGGAGGTGCCGCCCGAGACGATCGTGGTGGGGCGCGGCTCCGACGAGGTCATCCACATGCTCGGCCTCGCCTTCGTCGGCGAGGGCGAGCGCATCGTCTACGCCGATCCGCCCTTCGCTCTGTATCCCTACACCGCCCGCTTGATGGCGGCCGAGGAGGCGGCCGTCCCGCATCGTGACTGCCGCCACGATCTCGATGCCATGGCCGAGGCGGTGGACGAGAGAACCAAGCTGCTCTTCATCTCGAACCCCTACAACCCGTTCGGCAGCATCCTGACCGCTGACGAGCTCGGCGCCTTCATGGACCGCATCCCCGACACCTGCATCGTGGTCTTCGACGAGGCGTACTTCGAGTACGTGGACGATCCTGCTTATCCGGACACCCTGGAGTACGTGCGGGATGGCACGCGCTGCGCCGTGCTGCGGACCTTCTCCAAGGCTCACGCCCTGGCCGGCCTGCGCATCGGCTACGGCATCGCCCCTGAGGACATCAGCGCGGCGCTCAAGCAGGTGCGGGAGCCCTTCAACGTCGGGGCGGTGGCCCAGGCGGCCGCGCTCGCGAGCCTGCACGACCCCGACCAGGTGCCGCGCAGCGTGGCGAACAACCGGGCGGGCAGGGAGTACCTTCAGCAGCAGTTCGAGGAGCTGGGGCTTGAGTTCGTCCCCACCCAGGCGAACTTCGTCTTCGTCAACGTGCGGATGGACAGCGTCGAGTGCTTCGACGCCCTGATGCGGCGCGGCGTGACGGTGCGCACCGGCGAGATCTTCGGCCTGCCCACCTGGATCCGCGTCACCATCGGAACGCCGGAGCAGAACCGGACCTTCATCGCCGCGCTCGGCGAGGTGCTCGCGGAACGTCGCTAGCGGCGGCAGCGGGCGAGAGGCGTGAGAGATCATGATCATCGTGATGCGCGCCGACAGCACGGAGCAGGACGTTCAACGGGTCGTCGAGCGGCTCGGAGAGCACGGCTATGGCCATCACATCTCGCGTGGGGAACAGCGCACCATCATCGGCGCCATCGGTGCCCCCGACCACGAGAAGGAGGAGGTCGCGGGGCAGTTCTCAGTCTTGCCCGGCGTCGAGCGCGTCGTGCCGATCCTCAAGCCTTACAAGCTTATCAGCCGGGAGCACAATCCGCGGCCGACGCCGGTGATGCTCGGCGATGCCCAGATCGGCGGAGGGCGGTTGGGCGTGATCGCCGGCCCCTGCTCGGTTGAGAGCGCCGACCAGGTCATGCAGACGGCTCGCGCGGTCAAGGACGCGGGCGCCGCCGCCCTGCGGGGCGGGGCATTCAAGCCCCGCACATCGCCCTACAGCTTCCAGGGGCTGGGGCGGGAGGGCCTGGAGTATCTCGCCGCGGCGCGCGAGGCCACCGGCCTGCCGATCGTCACCGAGGTCATGGACCCGCGCCAGGTGGACAGAGTCGCTGAGGTGGCTGACTGCATCCAGATCGGCGCCCGCAACATGCAGAATTATGACCTCCTGAAGGAGGCGGGGCACTGCCGCATGCCGGTCATGCTCAAGCGGGGCTTCTCCGCCACGGTCGAGGAGTGGCTGAAGGCCAGCGAGTACATCGCGGCGGCCGGAACGCTCGACATCATCCTCTGCGAGCGCGGCATACGCACCTTCGAGACCGCGACGCGCTTCACGCTCGACCTCTCGGCCATGGCCGTCGCGCGCCGCGAGACCTTCCTGCCCATCATCGCCGACCCCAGCCATGCCGTCGGCATCAGCTCGCTGGTGGGACCGATGGCCCTGGCGGCGGTGGCGGCCGGCGCGGACGGGCTGCTCATCGAGGTGCACCCGCGTCCGGAGCAGGCGCTTAGCGACGGACCGCAGTCGCTGACACCGGCGGCCTTTGCGGAGCTGATGGGGCAGATCCGCACCGTGGCCCAGGCGGTGGGCAGGCAGGTGTAGCGGGAGAGGAGCGGGTCGGTGGTAGACGGGGCGAGCTTCGAGCGGGCGGCCGTGATCGGCATCGGGCTCATCGGCGGCTCATTCGCCCTGGCCGGACGCGAGGCGGGGGTGCTGCGCGAGGTCGTCGGGGTCGCGCGCAGCGAGCGGACGCTGCGTGACGCCATCCGCGTCGGCGCGGCGCACCGGACCACGACCGACCCCCTGGAGGCCGTGCGGGGCGCGGATCTGGTCTACATCGCCACACCCGTCATCGCCAGCGCCCGCATCATCGAGCAGATCGCTCCCGCCCTCGAGGACGGCTGCACCGTTACCGACGCCGGTAGCACCAAGCGCGAGATCATGGCCGCGGCGGAGGCGCTGCCCGACAGTGTCGGCTTCGTCGGCGGCCACCCCATGGCAGGCTCCGAACAGGCGGGCGTGGGGGCGGCGCAGGCGGACCTCTTCCATGGCAGTAGCTACCTGCTCACGCCGATGCCCGGGGCTGACGAGGCGCTGGCGCGCATGCGGGCGGTCGTCCGCGCCATCGGTGCCCGGCCGGTGGTGGTGAGCGCGGAGGTCCATGACAGTCTCGTCGCGCGCACCAGCCATCTGCCGCACCTGCTGGCCGCCGCCCTGTGCGGCGCGCTGGGCGATGCCTGCGAGGAGCGCGAATTCATCGGCAGTGGCCTGCGAGACACCACGCGCATTGCCGCCGGCCCGGTCGATGTCTGGCGCGAGATCCTCATGACCAACGCCGACGAGGTCCTCCGCGCGCTCGATGGCTTCCTCGACGAGGTCGGGTCCTACCGGCAGGCACTCGCTGAGGGCGATGGTGACGCGCTGACGCAGCTACTGGAGGATGCGCGGCGGTCTCGTGAGGGGATGGGCGATCCGTGAGGCTGAGAGTCCGCGCGTCCGGCCCACTCAGGGGCGCCGTGCGGGCGCCCGCCGACAAGTCGATCTCGCACCGGGCGGCCATGCTCTCCGCGCTGGCGCGGGGCACCGCGCGCATCGAGGGATTTCTGCGGTGCGACGACTGCCTGCGCACCGCCGAGGCGCTGCGCCTGATGGGCGTGCGAATCGACCCGGTCGGCACCAACACGCTCGAGGTCCACGGCGTGGGGCTCGAGGGCCTGCGGGAGCCCGATGGGCCTCTGGACATGGGCAACTCCGGAACGGGTATGCGCCTGCTGATGGGCCTGGTGGCGGGGCGGCCCTTCCCCGTGACCTTCGCGGGCGACGCCTCGCTCTCGCGGCGTCCGATGGACCGCATCGCCATCCCCCTGCGGCGCATGGGCGCGCGCGTTGAGGGGCGGGGCGAGCGGCTGCTGCCGCCGGTGACCGTGCATGGCGGCGAGCTGCGCGGCATCACCTACCGCCCGCCGATGGCCAGCGCCCAGGTGAAGTCGGCGGTGCTGCTGGCCGGGCTGTCCGCGTCGGGGGAGACGGTCGTGGTGGAGCCCGCGGCCTCGCGCGATCACACCGAGCGGATGCTCGCCGCCATGGGCGCGCAGATCGAGGTTGATGGGCCGACGATCACGCTCCGCCCCGGCGCGACGCTTCAGGCGCGTTCGATGCGGGTGCCGGCCGACTTCTCCTCGGCGGCCTTCCCTCTGGTCGCCGCCCTGCTGGTCGAGGGCAGCGAGGTGCTGATCGAGGAGGCCCTGCTCAATCCGACGCGAACCGGCCTGTTGGACGCGCTGCAGGCCATGGGCGGCGCAGTCGAGCCGGAGGAGAGGAGCGCGGTGGCCGGGGAGCCGGTGGGGAGCATGGTGGCGCGCCCGCAGCCCCTCTCGGCCGCGGAGATCGGCGGCGGCCTGATCCCGCGCATGATCGACGAGGTGCCGCTGCTGGCCGTCGCCGCCACGCAGGCCCAGGGCACCACCGTGATCCGTGATGCCCGGGAGCTGCGCGTCAAGGAGAGCGACCGGCTCCTGGCGATGGCCGAGGTGCTGACCGCGATGGGCGGGGCCGTGACCGAACGGGAGGACGGGCTGGAGATCACGGGGCCGACGCCGCTGCGCGGCGCGACCGTGGACAGCCGCGGCGACCATCGGGTCGCCATGTCGGCGGCCGTCGCCGGGCTGGCCGCCGAGGGCGAGACGGTGATCGAGCACGCCGAGTGCATCGACACCTCCTTCCCGGGCTTCGCGCGTGTGATGCAAGGCCTGGGCGCCGACTGCGTGGAAGAGGAGGAGTGAGCGCGAGGTGGCCGAGCCGACCGGCTGCATCGTGGCGATCGACGGGCCCGCCGGCGCGGGGAAGAGCACCGTGGCGCGTGCCGTCGCCGATCGCGCCGGCTACACCTACATCGACACCGGCGCGATGTACCGCGCCGTCGCCCTGCGCGCGATGCGAGCCGGGCTCGAGGTGGGGGAGGACGATGGGGCCATCGCGGAGTTGGCCGGCGAGCTGGCCTTCGAGTTCCGCGCGGTCGGCGATGGGCAGCACCTGTTCGTGGACGGCGAGGACGTGGAGCGCGCCATCCGCACGCCCGAGGTCGGCAAGCTGTCGTCAGTGGTGTCCGCGATCCCCGAGGTGCGCGTGCGACTCGTCTCGGCGCAGCGGCGCATGGCCAGCACGCGCCCCGTCGTGATGGAGGGCCGGGACATCGGCACCGTGGTCTTCCCGGGCGCTCTGCTGAAGGTCTTCCTGACCGCCTCGGTCGAGGAGCGCGCCCGGCGGCGGTACGAGGAGCTGGTCGCCTACGGGGAGGACATCTCCTTTGAGCGCGTGCTGGCCGATCAGCGCGAGCGCGACCGGCGAGATAGGTCGCGGGCCGTCGCCCCTCTGCGCAAGGCAGAGGACGCGGTCGAGGTGGACACGGACCCGCTGAGCGTGGCGCAGGTGGTGGAGCGCGTGCTGGAGCTGCTGCGCGAGCGGCTGGAGGAGCGCGATGAACAAGACGCCTGAGCCACCGCGCAGGTGGACATGGCCGCACTACCGCTTCGTCCAGTGGGCCCTTCCGCGGCTGCTGAAGATGCTCGGCGGCTGGCGTGCCGTGGGCGCTGAGAACGTGCCCGATGAGGGGGGGGCGGTCGTGGCCTCCAACCACCTGAGCTTCCTCGACCCGCTGGCGCTCGGGGTGGCCTATCCGCGGCGCTCATACTACTTCGCCAAGAAGGAGCTCTTCGAGGTCCCGGTCTTCGGGTGGATTGTGCGCAAGTGCTACGCGTTCCCCGTTGAGCGCGGCGCCGCGGATACGCGCGCGCTCAAGAACGCCATCGAGGTGCTCAAGGCCGGGGAGCTGCTGGTCATGTTCCCTGAGGGCACGCGCAGCCGCGACGGCGTCATGCAGCCCTTTGACCTGGGCGCGGCGCTCACGGCATCGCGCGCGGGGGTGCCCATCATCCCGGCGGCGGTCACCGGCACGAACCAGGTCCTGCCGCTGGGCGCCAGGTGCTTGAGGCGCGGCAGCGTCGCCGTCAGCTTCGGTGAGCCCATCGATGCACTGCAGTTCGCGCCCAAGCCCGGCAAGGACGACCTGCAGCGCATCACCGAGCGGCTCGAGGCGTCGGTGCGTGCGCTCAAGGCCGAGCAGGAGGAGTTTTTCGCCGCGCAGGCGCGCGAGCGCACGGAGCGGCGAGCCGAGCCGTAGTCTCTGGAGCTTCGCGAGCGTTCATCACGGAGGGAGTGAACGGTCAGATGCTTGATGCGATCGGCAGGCGCTGTAGCGTGCGGTCGTACACGAACGAGCCGGTGTCCGAGGAGGACCTGGCGCAGATCCTGGAGGCGGCCCTGTCGGCGCCCACCGCCAACAACGTCCGCCCCTGGCACATCGTGGTCGTGACCGACGCCGACAGGCGGGCCAGGCTCTCGCAGGTGCACCAGTGGGCGAGCTTCTGCGCGCAGTCGCCGGTGGTGCTGGTCTTTTGCGCCGACGCCT
This sequence comes from Candidatus Zipacnadia bacterium, assembly GCA_029820945.1. GTDB lineage: Bacteria > Armatimonadota > Zipacnadia > Zipacnadales > UBA5352 > JALGUJ01. The sequence goes on from JALGUJ010000105.1 coordinate 14,374, forward strand.
CGCGGCAGCCGCACTGGTGGATCGAGGATAGCTGCGCGGCGCTCGAGAACGCCATGATTCAGGCCACGGAGCTGGGTCTGGGGACCTGCTGGATCGGCATCCGCGGCGGCGAGGGACGCGAGGCACCGGGGCCGGAGCGCGAGCGGCTGGTGCGCGAGCTGCTGGGCATCCCGGAGAGGATCCGGGTGCTGGGCCTGGTGAGCCTCGGACATCCCAGCGGCGAGCCGCGGCCCAAGCCGCCGGGACCGATGGACGCGATCCATCGCGAGAGCTGGTAGCCGCGAGCGTAGCGCGAACAACGGCATATGCGAGGTGGCACCATGGCCGACCAGGGCGGACCGTACGTGTTGGGCATCGACTGCGGCACGCAGAGCCTGCGCGCCGCGCTGTTCGATCTCAAGGGCAACATGCTCGCCTCGGACACCCATGCGTACCCGATCGAGTACCCCGAGGTAAGCTGGGCGGAGCAGAACCCCGAGCACTGGTGGCAGGCCGTGCGCGTGACGGTACCTGACGTGCTCCGCAGGGCCGCCGTGCAGCCCAGGCAGGTCGCGGGCGTGAGCGTGGACGGCACGGCCTGCACCGTCGTCGTCTGCGACGAGGACGGCGGGCCGCTGCGGCCGGCGATCCTGTGGATGGACCAGCGCGCCCACGAGGAGGCCGATGAGGTCACCGCCACCGACGACCCCGTGCTGAAGTACGCGGGAGGGCCCGAGTCGCCGGAGTGGATGATCCCCAAGGCCATGTGGCTCAAGCGCAACGAGCCCGCGGTCTACGAACACGCTCCCGTGATCTGCGAGGGCACCGACTGGATGATGCACCGCCTCACGGGCGAATGGACGGCCTCGCTCAACTGCGCGACCTGCAAGTGGAACTACGCCCGGCCCCAAGGCGGCTGGCCCGACTCGCTGCTGCGCACACTCGACATGACCGAGCTGCGCGAACGGTGGCCGAGCAACGTGCTGCCCATGGGCCAGCAGGCCGGGAGGATCACGATGCGCGCGGCGGAGGAGATCGGCCTGGTGCCCGACACGCCGGTCGCCCAGGGCGGCATCGACGCCTACGCCGCGATGTTCGGCCTCAACGTCGTCAGGCCGGGGCGGATGGCCCTGGTGATGGGCTCATCCACCTGCCACATGGCCCTGTGCGCGGAGGCGCGCTTCGGCAGCAACGTCTGGGGACCCTTCCCCGATGCCCTTATCGAGGGCACCTGGGTGCTCGAGGGCGGACAGACGGCCACAGGCAGCATCGTCAAGTGGTTCGCCGATAAGTTCGCCGGCGACGCCAAGCAGCAGGCGAAGCAGCAGGGCCGCTCGCAGTTCGAGCTGCTGGACGAGCTGGCCGCCGAGGTGGCGCCCGGGGCGGAGGGGCTGGTGCTGCTGGATTACTGGCAGGGCAACCGCACGCCGTTGCGGGACCCGCTCGCCCGCGGCTGCATCTACGGGCTCAGCCTGCGCCACGGCGCGGGGCATGTCATGCGGGCCATCTACGAGGGAACCGCGCTGGGCACCCGCCACATCATCGAGGACCTCCAGAACGCCGGCTACCACGCGGACGGTATCTACGCCTGCGGCGGCGGCACGCGCAGCGATCTGTGGCTGCAGATCCACGCCGACGCCTGCCAGGTGCCGATCTACCTCACCGGCGAGCCGGAGGCGAGTGCGCTGGGCACGGGCATCTGCGCCGCAGTCGGCGCAGGGCTCTTCGACAGCCTGCCCGAGGCCTCGGAGGCGATGGTGAAGGTAACCCGCGAGATCGAGCCCAACGACCTGTGGCGGGACACCTACGATGCGCTCTTCGAGCGCTACGTGGCGACCTACCCGCGGCTCAAGGACCTCATGCACGCCGCCGCGGAGGCTGCTGAGGAGAGCTGAGCCGCGGGAGGAGGACACCGTGCGATCAGACGACCGGCCCGACGAGCATCGAGGCAGCGAGCACGCCTCCGACGTGGCCGACGCCATACGCGCGGCTGCGCGCTCCGAGGTGCCGGGGGCGCTCAAGGGCCTTATCAGCGGCTACCACCCTATCGACATCGCCTTCGCGATGGGCGAGCTGAGCGGTGAGGAGCGGGCGAATGTCTTCGCGCTGCTGGACTCCCAGGCCTCCGGCGTGGTGCTCGAAGAGGTGCACGACAGCATCACCGCCGACCTGGCGGGGGCCACGGACGAGCAAGAGCTGGCCGAGATCATAGATGCCATGCCACCGGACTCGCGCGCCGACGCCGTGGGCGTGCTGCCTGAAGAGGTGAAGCACCGGATCCTCAACCGCATGCCGCCCGAGGAGGCGCAGGAGCTGGCGGAACTCCTCAACTACAGCGACGAGTCGGCGGGCGGGCTGATGACCACCGAGATCCTGGTCTCGCCGCCCGACATCACGGCGAGCGGCATGCTGCGGCACATCCGGCGCACCGACGTTGCCCCCGAGTCGGTCTTCCGCATCTACGTCGTGGACGACGAGCGCAGGCTGCTGGGCGCGGCCGACATGGTGGACATCATCAACGCCCGCGACGACGTGCCGCTGTCGAAGATCATGGACCCCGACCCCGTCCGCGTTCACCACGACACGGATCAGGAGGAGGTCGTCCGGCTCGTTGACAAGTACGACCTGACCTCCATCCCCGTGGTCGATGATGACGATCACCTGCTCGGCGCGGTGACCGTTGACGATGTGATCGACGCGCTGCAGCAGGAGGCGACCGAAGACGTCGCCTACGTGGCCGGGGCATCGGCCGATGACCTGCTGACGCGCTCGCCGTGGCGGGCGGCGCGCAGCCGCGTTCCGTGGCTGCTGGTCAGCCTCGGCGCCAGCCTCATCTCGGCGGCGGTCATCCGCGTGTTCTCCGGTACCCTCGAACAGGCCGTGATGCTCGCGGCCTTCATCCCGGTCATCACCGCCATGAGCGGCAACTCCGGGCTGCAGTCGTCCATGATCACGGTGCGCTCCATGGCCCTGGGGCTGATCGATGACGTGAGCGTCGGCAAGCTCGTCGCTCGGCAGGTGCCGACCGCGTT
>JALGUJ010000196.1 GCA_029820945.1 Candidatus Zipacnadia bacterium
AGTCCAGGGCGGTGCTGGCGTTCATCCGGATCTGAAGCTCGGCGCCGTTGCTCAGCGTCATCACCTGCATCAGGCAGCGCCACGGCCCGGGGCACTCCGTCGGCCCCTGGTCCTGGATGGCCACGATCTCCTCGTGCTCCAGCCCCATCTCCGGGTCGGGATTGCTCTCGGGGCGGTGCACCATCAGCCGCTGGTTCGTGAGCGTGAGCCAGATGCTGTCCGAGCCGAGCACGGCGCCGCGGTCGTCGCTGCGAAGCAGCTCGGCCGGGAACACCCCGGCGATGCGTTCGCCGGGCCGCAGGTGCCTGGAGAGCAGGCGCCGCCGGAACAGCGCCCGCAGGGCCACGGCCAGCGACAGCCCGAGGACGACGGTCGCGAGCACGAGGGAGAGCATGGCGAACACGGTGCGGCGCGGCGATCCGGCGAACCGGCCGATGTAGAGCGAATGCACGGCGATCCACGCGAGCACCAGTGCCGTGCCCGCGAAGGCCAGGGCGATGGCGAGCGCCGTGCCCGCCCTCGCTTGCCGGGCCGCCCGGCCCCGCAGTGCGCTCATGTCTCCTCCTCGGTCGCGGACGGTCGCGTCCCTCCGGACGCGACCATCTCCGCCATCGCCGCATTGCTCAGCACGCCCGCCTCATTGCCCACGACTGAGGCCATGAGGGCGCCACAGGCGTTGCCCTGCGCGACGCATTCGCGCAGGGGGAGGCCGGCCAGCAGGCCGTGGATGAACCCGGCGTTGAAGGCATCGCCACAGCACGTGGTATCGGCGACCTCGACGGCGAAGGCCGGGACCTGCACCGTCTCGTCTCCGCGGCGGGCGATGGCACCCTCCGCGCCCATCTTCAGCGCCACAACGTCGGCCAGCGCGCAGAGAGCGGCCAGGGCGATGTCAACCGTCTCCGTCCCGGTGATCGCGCGGGACTCGATTTCGTTGGGCAGGAACACATCCGCCCCGGGCAGCAGCTCCAGCAGGCCGCCGTCCCACTTGTCCGCCGGATCGAAGCCGGTATCGAGCGAGACGCCCAGGCCCGCGTCGTGCGCATCATCCAGCAGCGCGGGCAGTCCCGCCTGCAGCCTGGTCTGCAGGAAGTAGCTGCCCACATGCAGATGGCGGCAGCGGCCGAGCAGGTCGCGGGGCACGTCGTGAGCCGCCAGCGAGTCGATGGTGCCCACGTAGGTGACGAAGGCGCGGTCCGCCGCGCCGGAGAGCGACACCGTGATGCCCGTGGAGAGCTGCGGGTGGCGCCTGACCTGCTCGGCGCTCACGCCCCAGCGGCGAAGTTCCGCGGTGAGGAAGTCGCCGAACTCGTCGCGCCCGACATTCGCGACGAACACCACGTCCAGGCCCAGCCGCGCGCAACACACCGCGAAGTTCGCCGACGAGCCCCCCAGCCGCCGCACCAGCCCGGTCGCCAGCACCTCCTGGCCGTAGTCGGGAAGCCGGGGGATGCCCGACATGATCAGGTCGATGTTCAGGTCGCCCACCACGAGCAGATCGTGGTCGCGATGCTCGTCCCAGGCACTTGGTCGCACTGCTCTCTCCCGCATACCGCAGCGTTGATCCACAACACCCTGCACTTCGGTACGACAGATGCCGGAACCTCCGCACCGTGCATGAAGGCCTGCGGCTCTCGGCACCGAAACTCCTCCGCGACTACTGAACCGGACGCCGGTCTGACCGCTTGGCGCAGGGAGATCGGGGCGCCCTGGTCCGGGCGTGCCGGCGCCCGCATAGGTCGGTCGGACCGGCCGACAACCGCCCGGAGGGACCGTCGATGGCCGATCAGCGCAACCTCTGCCGATGGTACGACGAGACGTCCGCGATCAAGCGCGCGTACGACGCCGGCCTGATCGAGCGCAAGTGGGTCGAGCAGTACTGCTGGAACGGCGGCAGGAACTGCGTGCGCAAGCGCCGCTTCGAGCAGGAGGGCTATGTGTCGCCAAACTACGTGCTTCCCGATGGCAGTGAGTGCGAGGCACTCAAGGGCCGCCGGTTCTGAGTGACGGTTGGGTCACGGGCGGCTGCCCGCGGACCGATAGAGCCCTACCCGCGAGCCCGTATTGCTCTGCGCGTGTTCCGGCGAACTACGTGTCATCGCAGTTCACCCAGACCGGGCTGGACCATGACATCCAGCCGTCGGCGCGCTCGATGCGCGCGTAGTAGTAGTCAGAGGCGTCGGAGGCCGCGTCCTCGAGCCGCCAATTGAGGACCCGCTCCTGCAGATCCAGCGTCCGCCAGTCCTCCCCATTGCGCACGATGGTCGCGCGCGCGATCGGCACCTCGCTGGCCGCCCATAGGTGGATCCGGCGCTCGCCCTCGCAGGAGACGAAGCCGCCCATCGGCTCAGCGCAGACGCTGAAGCGGATGGGAGTGCGCACGTTCGTGGTGGCGAAGCAGCGGCGGTTCCACAGCGCCTCGAAGATCGCCTCGCGCGTCAGCTCGGGCGCCCACACGCCCATGATGCCCTGGCGGCGCAGCAGGTGGTAGTGCTCGGGCTTGGGGTGCTGGAGCGAGTGCAGCTCATCACCGGGGCGGCCGTCGTGGATGTCCCCGCCGCCCACGAAGCCGAAGCGGTAGCCCATGTTCAGTGCGTCGATGACGTGCCGGCCCTCCTGCTCGCCGCCGGTGGTCTCGATGGCGAGTGGATTGCCCGCCGACGCGGGCCGCTCGGAGTTGCCCCAGATCGAGTGGATCTCGACCAGCCGCTCGTGCCTGGGGTCGTGGCCGGCCTCCCACTCCACGCCCATCTTCACGTTCGCCGAGTGGTGCGGGATCAGCAGGGCGCCGTGTTCGGCCGCCACGTCGTAGAGGTGCTGCAGGTCCTCGACGGTGTGCTCCCCGCGGCGCACGATGGGGCCCCAGTCGCCGGGGTAGTAGAGGTTCCGGTGACCCGGCCAGTGGTTCGTCCACTCCAGGCCCACCAGCGTGGCGAACTCGCCCGGGTCGTACGAGTCGTTGGTGACCTCCACGAAGTACTCCCACTGGCGATCGGTCAGGTGCTCGGAGTGGTCGGCGAGGGCGAAGATGTCGAGGAAGGCCTCATGGCGCGCGAAGTGATACAGCTCCTCGGGGCAGCGCAGGCCGTCGGAGAAGAAGGTCTGGCTGTGCAGGTCGCCCCACCACAGGCGCAGTTCGGGCTCGTCCTCACTGACGATGACCGGATTGCTCTCGCCCGCGATTCGCGTCGCGGTGTCGCGCAGCCGCACGGTGTGCACACCCGGCTCGGCGAAGGAGAAGCCCCCGACGCGGGCGATGGCGCGGTCATCCCCCTCGAAGGTCCCGCGCAGCTCCGCCACGTCGATGCGCGCCGGACCGGACGGGCCCTCGACCTCCAGCGCGCCCTCCCAGCGCTCCGCGGCGTTGTCCATGTAGTGGATCCCGCGCGGGGAGTGGTTGTAGCGCGAGACGGGCGTGGGGACGAGCGGCGTGAACGAGGCCGCGCGCACGTAGTAGGGCTCGCAGAGGGCCTTGACCCCCAGTGCGAACTCCTCGCCGACAGCCACGGTCGAGGGCGCGACGATCATCAGGCCGATGGGTGGGTGCTCTGCCATCACGGCCACCTCTTCATGCGAACGGGACGCGGGAGTCTCTCCCACGCCCCGGAGTGTTG
>JALGUJ010000106.1 GCA_029820945.1 Candidatus Zipacnadia bacterium
CGCCCGGCGCCGCGCGGCCGGCGGCGCGCCGCCGACGGGGCTCGACCAGCAGGCCGCGCACGGTCAGGGCGATGTGGAGCAGGATTGCGGCGAGCAGCACGATGCACAGCCCGACGATGGCCCAGCGCAGCCAGTTCGGCATCACGAAGAAGGGCGCAATGTCCGGCAGATGGCCGAGGAGGGACGCGAGCCAGCGCAGCGCCCGGTAGACCAACTCCTCGAGCCGCACCCGCAGAGGCGGTGTGAGTTGATAGCCGGAGGCGAGGATCTCGTCGAGAGTGCGGCGCAGCTCGTCGGGCGCAGGACGCAGCGGCGCCTGCTGCGCGGCCGCGCGCCAGAGCAGCCCCGCGAGCGCGGTAAGTGCCATCGCCACTACGCAGACGCAACGCCGCACACACTCACCCCTTCGCCGCTGCTCTTCGCCGCCGGCGGCCGGTTCTCCTCGCCCCTCGCGGCCCGGGCGGTGGTACAAGAAGAAGGCGGGGCCCCGAGTGGAGCCCCGCCGTTGCGTTAGGTCCAGGAGGTTCCCCTAGAAGGGCACCTCAACACCGGCCTGCACCAGGTCAAGCGCCTCGTAGCTGCTGGAGGCGGGCTCCTGGTGACCGTAGCTGAAGGTCAGATCCACGGTGTCGTTGACCGGAACGCTCGCGGTGGCGGAGTAGAGCTGGTCATACGCCAGCGTGCCCGACATCTGCGTGGGCGCGCCCGCCACGGCGTTGGGATCGTACGGGTTCCAGTAGTTGCTGGGGCCCGCGTTATCTTCCAGAGAGTAGTAGCAGATCTGGAAGGGAACGTTGCCCAGGCGGAAGGTGAGCTGGCCGCCGATGACCTGCAGGTTGGACATGACCAGCGGCCTGCGCATCCAGCGCTCCCACGGGATGCCCGCGCCGGACCCGCCGAGCAGCTCGAAGTAGGGGTTCAGCGACGAGTAGTAGATGTCGTACTCGGCATCCGCGTCGGAGTAGAAGCCCGTCAGCGCGAAGCTGTCGGTCTTCCAGATGTCAGCCATCACCATGAGCGCCGAGGGGCGCTGGGCCGTATCGGGGCCATCATCCCTGGTCGGCCGGTTCGCGTGCTCCTCGACGTAGGCCCACTCAGCGTAGACATCGCGGCCCCACAGGTTGGCGTACAGGTCAACACCGACAGCCGTCTCGTCGTTGATGAGCTCCTCGTTGCCGGGGTAATACGGCTCCATGGTCCAGTTGGTGCCCGAAGCGTAGTCCTGCACGTTCTGCTGGGAGACACCGCTGATCAGACCGTTGACGCCAACGGCAACGCTGCCGAAGTCATAGGACGCACGAGCGGAGAAGAAGCCGTCGTGGTCCGCGTCCGGCGGAGTGTCGGCGTCGGGCGTGACGAGGAAGCCATAGCCCTCGTTGACGGTGTCGGCGTTACCGGCGAACCACTCGAGGTCGACGCCGAGGTCGAGGAAGTCCGGCCACTCGCTGCGAACGCCCTGCAGCGACTGCCGATCGGTGTCAACGACCAGACCCATCGCATAGGCGAAGTTCTGGCGACCGATGGTCCAGGTCACGGGGTTGACGATGTCCGTGTTGAACCGGACGTAGGCCTCATCCAGCCAGAGGCCGCCGTCGTAGGCACTGGCGTCCGTCGGGCAGCTCCCGTCGCGCGCCTGGAGCATGATCGCGCCGTAGACTTCATCGCTGATGTCGCCAGCGATGCCGACGCGAGCCGTCAGGTTGTCATACTCCTGGTCGAGGTCGATCTCCTCGCCGGCCAGACCCATGCGCCAGTCCAGCCAACCGGTGATCTCGGGACCGCCGAGCTGCTGCTCGACCCAGTTCAGGCGGTCGGAGAGGTCGTAGACGTCCGTCTGCAGGTACTCCACATCCTCCTTGAGGTCGGCCAGCTCGTCCTTGAACTCGTCCACGAGCTTGGTCACGATCTCGGCGACCTGCTCCTCGTTAACCTCGCCGGGATCGCCCTTGGGACCGGGCGGTCCCTGCGGGCCGGGCGGGCCCTGCTCGCCCTGCGGCCCCTGAGCACCAGCCGCGCCGGCCGCGCCATCCGCACCCGCCGGTCCCGCGGGGCCCTGTTCGCCCTGCGGACCGCGCAGCTCCTCCATCTCGGGGATCTGCGTGAGCAGGCGGGAGATGGCCATCGCGAACTCGTAGCGGGTCATCGCGCGGTCACCCCTGAACATGCCATCGGGGTAACCGATGATGATGCCCGCGTCAACCAACTGCTGAACGGCGTCGTACGCCCAGTGATCGAACGGAACGGTGTCCGCCGGGCTGCTCTGGGCGAAAGACGGGGCGGCGATGAGCAGCGCCATCGCGACGATCAGAAGCGTCCTCTTCATGTCGTCTATCCTCCTCAGTAGGTTTGCACCGACCCGCGCCGCACCGCCTCGTTTGGCTGTGCAGCGCGCGTCCGGGCCGAGCATGACGGTTGTGAGAAGGACCGCGACACGAGAGTGTCCACTGTTTCCTCAGCGCGTTGCGATCCTCGTTCTGTATGCTGTTCGGCCCGACCTGACCCGCCTTTCCAGCGTGGCCGTGGCTTGGAGGACCCTCCCTTCTGCGCCGGGATTGAGCCAGCCGAGCGGTATCAGGATTCCATGACCCAACGGTCCCAACGGGAGCCGTCAAGTCACGGGGACTATATCACAGGACCTTAGACCAGTCAAGCCGAGAGCCGTTTCGCGGGCAGCATCCAGATTCGTGTGGATGCGCGCACCGAGCGGCGACGTCCCGTGCCTGCGCATCCCGCTCCTGGGCGGGAGGGACCGGGGGGTGAGGCCTGCCCCGTTGCGGCGCGAACGCCTGCAGCACAACGACCTGCGGATGGGGGCGTCCGTGTGTCATCCACAGGAATCTGGATGCTCTCGCCGTTTCGCCGAACCACCCGCCTCCCGGCTCCCGAATGCCTCGAGTCGCGTGGCTCAGCGGTCACTCTCGGTCCGAATCGGGCTCGTCTTCCTCCCTCTCCTGCGCCTCTTCGGTCTCCTCGTCCTCGACCTCAACCATGACGAACCCGCGCCCGCCGCAGTATGAGCAGCGCACGGCCGCGTGGCTGCGGCGGCCCATGCCGGCCGCTCTCAGGCATTCGGCGCAGCTTCGCCCGCCACTGACGGTACAGGTCTTCTGTCCGCCGCAGTGTTCGCAGGTGACCATCTTCCTCATCGCTCACGCCTCCATTCCGATCAGGATCAGTGGCCGCCATGCGCCCCGCGTCAACGCATCCCGCCTCGCGGCCCGACTGTGATGCTCCCGGGCTCTCCAGCCTGCTCGGCCCAGTGCTGCAGAGCCCCAACCGGCAGTCGCCAGGTTCGGTCCCAGGTCACCGCATCCGCGCCGACCACGCCCTGCAGGCCAGCGGGCTCGGCGCCCGACCGGAGGTCGCCGGGGATGGCACCTACGGCCGCGCAGGCGCGCTCGAGCAGATCGCCCAGCCCGCCGCGATGGCGCTCGGCACCCGTCTCCGTGGGCGAGGCACTCTCGACCATGCGCACGAGGGCCCGGACCGCCTCCGCGAGGCGGCCCTCCGGCGCGCCCGCCCACAGCACCGCGCCATCCCAGCACGTGGCGGTGAGCGGGGGCCGCGAACGGCCCGTGGCGGCGAGGTAGAGGCGCTCGCGCCGGCCCTCGGCGGACTCGCCCGTTACCCTCACGATCTCGCCCGACGCGTCGGTGCCCGTCACCAGCCCGGAGACCGCCCCACCAGCACGGGTGGCGTCCACCTCCACCCCGCTCAGAGCCGGGGAGTGCCGGGGCAGGAGCAGGTCCTCGATCATCTCCGCGGGCTCGCGCCGGCGGTAGATCAGCAGCCCGCTACTGCTGTCGGGCACCGAGTAGCGCTCACCCTCCCGCCAGCCGAGACTCTCCAGCAGCGGCGTCAGGGCACGGAAGCGCGGCGCCAGCGGCTGCCGCCAGGCGACCTGGAGCCGATCCGGCTCCGGTCCCTGCGCCTCGGTCTCGATGCCCAGCTCTCCGCCCTCATCGCGCACGCCGCCGCTGCTCTCCCACTCCATCGGCAGGCGCCAGCTCATCAGCCCGGCATCGCCGATGACCTCGCGCTCGGCACGCCGCGGCGCCGGCCACGCACCGGGGGAGAAGCTGGCGGCGATTCGCGCAAGCGCGAGGCGATCGGCAGCCCACGTGACCGCCGGCCCCACGGCCACGATCAGCAGCCCGTCCCACCCCTCGTGCGCCCAGGTGGCCGCGACGCGCAGGTGGCCCTCCGCCTGCGCGTCCAGAACCGTCGCCCCCTTGCCCTCCTCCGAGGCGACCTCTACGCGCGTTGGCGTGACCTCGGGCACGCGGGCGAGCAGCTCGCGCAGGGCCTGCTCCGCGCCGGGGTCGTCTCCGCTGACCGGCCAGATCGCCAGCAGGCGCGTGCGCTCCTCCTCCCCCGCCGGCACGACGAGGATCAGACCGTCGTCGCACCGCACCTCCCAGTCCGCGGGCATGGAGAGCGAGAAGCCCCTGGGGTTGACGTGCTCGATCCAGGGAGGTCCTGGCGCGCGCAGCTCCGGCCCGATGGGCTGGTCCTGCGGGCCGACCCGGATCGTGGAGGGCGCCGGGCCCGGCTGCACCTCTCCCCTATCGGCCGGCGCGACCGGCTCCGGCCGCTCGGGCGGCTCGCCGGGCGGAGGCGCTGGAGCCGCCTCCTCCTCCGGCCTGAAGCTGAGCATCATGCGGTCGATCAGCTCCGCCCGCAGCTCCGCGAGCCGACTCGCTGGAGCGAAGGTCCCGAGGATGTAGTGCCTGTCGCCGGCGGCGTAGGCGCAGAAGATGCTGCTCTCCATCACTCCTGACGAGCGCACGCTCCCGGACACGACCAGCCCGGCGCCACCGGCGGTCTCGACGCGCCGCACGTCGCCGCGCCGGTAGTCGATGGCGCGCGCCAGCACGGCCTCATGCTCAACAGCGGCCGTTTCCGGCGTCGCCGGGAGGTGGAGCGCGTCCCAGACGACCACCTCCACGACCGGGCCGGCGTCCGGCGGAACGAGCCGCGCGCCGCGGCCCTCGACCGCCACGATCTGCCACCCCGCCGGCGCCTCGACCGAGAAGGCCGGGTCGTCGCAGTAGAGCCGCGTCCACTCCGGCTGCGCGCGGGCGGCGACCGCCGAGCTCATCAGCAGCACCGCGAGCAGCGCTCGCTGAACCGAGAGACGCACAGATGCCATGATGGCTTTCATGTGTCCCTGTGAGCGCACTTCCAGGAGATGACGCACGATGTAGGTATTCGGCCTGCGCGGCCTGGCTCCCTTCCCGTCCCGAGCCACAAGAACCCTGACCCCGGCGTCACGAACTCAGAGGGTGGCGCACAGCGGGGTCCTGAGGAGGCGATGGCGGTGCAACACCAGCACCACGGGCACGCGCACGCTGCGCACACGACGCACGAGCACCACGACCACGGCGAGCACGCTGGCCACGGGCACAACGGCGACCACCACGCGCACATGGTGGCGGACTTCCGCCGGCGGTTCTGGCTTAGCCTCGTCCTGACGGTGCCGCTCCTAGCGCTCTCCCCCACGATCCGCGAGTGGCTGGGCCGCGAGCCCTCGGCCTTCGCCGGGGCCAGGTACCTCCTGCTGGTCCTCGCCGCGGTCAACGCCAGGCTCCTGCGCATGCCGGACGCATAGCCGCCAGCGGCCGGCCACCGGCAACGGCGACGGCCGCGGTGTCGCTGCACAGCCGTCGTCGTTCGCAGGCCCGCCGTTTGCCTGTGCGGTTCCTGGTCCTAATGTACAGCAGGTCCCGCGCTCTCTGCAGTCGAACCCGCCCCTCGCGGAGGTGGATGTCATGCGGATGATCGGCACGCTCTCGCTGCTCATCACTGCGCTTGGGCTGGCCTGCGCCCAGCCCGGCAACTGGATCGAGAACGGGGACTTCGAGGCCGAGGAGCCGGTCCTGTGGGCGGGAGGCGTCATCGACCACGACGTCGTGCACTCGGGCACCGGCGCACTGCGCGTGGACATGCCCGAGGGCGAGACGAGCTACTCCGCCCGCTACGGCGATGGCGTGGAGCCGAACCAGTCCGAGGCTGAGACGCTCCTCGCGGCGTTCTGGCTGCGCGTGGAGGCCACGAAGCAGACCGGCCCGATCCGCGGCGGCGTCACCTTCCACGTGGACTTCCAGGACGGGCCGATGCTGGCCTGGTACGGGCCCTTCGAGTTCAGCCCCACGGAGGTGGGGAGCTGGGTCTATCACGAGGCGCGGTGGACCCCCAGGGCACCCGTCGCCAGCATCCGCCCGTCAGTGTACATGAGGGGCTTCGAGGGCAGCGTCTACCTCGATGACATCTACCTCGGCCCGGTGACGGAGCTGCCCGTTGTCGAGCGAACGACGGTCCCGGTCGCGGTCACGGGCGTGCAGGGGCGCTTCACCGACTGGCCACGCTTCGAGCTCACGCGCTTGGAGCCGACCGCGCACGTCTTCCACTTCACCGACCCGGACACGACGAACCTCGCACTGGAGGCCGACATCGACGTGCATCGCGCCGCCCCCATCTACCTCACCTCCGGCTGGGGCAGCCAGTACTGGACGCTCTACTCCACGGACCGCCGCGAGCTGGCCGAGGTCTACACCGACGAGCGCCTCGACCTGTCCGAGCCCGGCGCGCGCACGGTCTCGCTCGCCATGTGCGGGGCGCACCACGGAAGCGCGGGCGACCTCGCCCCGGGCGGCTGGGTCATCCTCACCGACCGCTTCAAGAGCTTCCTGATCTACAGCACCGAGAAGCCCGAGGGCGGGCCTTACGAGGACCCCGGCACCGGCCGGACCTTCAGCTTCTGGGACTCCGTCAAGCTCGATCGGCTCAGCCGGGCGGTCGGCGCGTCGGGAGTCGCGGCCGCCTTCTCGCTGGCCGACCTCAGCGCCTACGAGTTCGAGGTGAGCGCCCGCGCCGGCGATGAGGAGGTAATCGTCACGCCCAGGCTGCGCGACGCCCAGGGCAACCTGGTGCCGCTCCATGGCCTGGAGCTGACGGCGCGCGCCGGCGACCGCGAGGCCGCGATCGGCGAGGCAAGGGGTGCCGACGCGGTGCCGACGGGCGACTACCGAATGGCATACGGGGGCGGGGTTCCCCCGACCGTCGAGGTGCTCGGCACGGTGCGCCTCGCCACGCCCGAGGGCCCGGTTGAGGCGCCGCTGCGGGCGAGCGCCGAGGTGGCGGGCGAGGAGCCGGCGACCGTCTCCCCCCCGCCGCTGGAGCTCATGGGGTGGGGCTCGGGGCACTACGGCGTGGCCCAGGCCGCGACCGGGGCTCCGGAGAGCGTGAGGCGGCTGGTGGCCGACGCCAGGGCCGCGGGGCTGAGCCGGCTTGTCGCCGACGGCCGTGGCACGCGGGGCGACTGGTACCTCAGCGACATCTCGCTCTCCGACCCGCCGCCGTACGACCAGCTTGCGCTGGCCGTCGAGGAGGGCCGCCGCCATAACGTCGCGATCTACGCGGGCTATGCACTGGGCTGGGTCCAGCAGGTGGACATTGAGGCGCACCCGGACTGGGCCCAGCGCCGCGCCGACGGCAGCACCGACACCTGGTACTGCTATAACAACCCCGAGGTGCGCGCCTTCCACGCCTCGCTGGTGGCGGAGATAGTCCGCAAGTACGATGTCGCCGGGGTGGCGCTCGACGCCTGCCGTCCCGGCGGCGGCTGCCACTGCGAGCGCTGCGCGCGCCTCTTCGAGGAGCGCTACGGCCGCAGCCTGGAGGGGATCGACGACTATGACCCCGATTGGCGCGAGTTCCAGCGCGACAGCATCACGGAGTACTTGCGCGAGCTGCGCGACGCGATGCGCGAGGCGCGGCCCGATGCCGAGCTTGCGGGCTACGTCTGGGGCCGGCTGGCGCCGGATGCCGACCGCGCGGGGCAGGACTGGCCGCGCTGGCTCAATGAGGGCATCTTCGACTGGGTCTGCGTGGGCCAGTACACGACCAGCACGCCGCTCTTCCGCGCCGAGTGTCGCGTGCTCAGGACCATCGCCGACCGGGATCTGGCGGGCGACACCTCGCGCATCTTCCCGCTGCTGGGGGTGAGCTACATCCAGGGCGCCTGGCCCAGCTACCCGCTGGCCGATGCGGTCATCGACCGCCACCTGCGCGCCGCGCGCGAGGAAGGGCTGAGCTGCGCGGGCTACTTCCCCTTCTGGAGCATCCGCGCCCACCTCGAGACCTCGGCGAGGCACAGCATCGTGCGATAGGCCGAGCGGGCGCGGCAACCGCAGCGGCCACGCCCCTCGCACGAAGGAATCACCGGCGCCCGCGGCTAAGGGAGCGTGGCGCCCGGACCATCAGCATGAGGAGCATCTCCCATGGTGCTTGGCAGGGACGACATCGTCAACGACCTCCGCGCGCTCGGCGTCGGGCCGGGCATGACCATCATGGTGCACTCCAGCCTCTCCGCGCTGGGCCGCGTCGAGGGCGGCGCCGAGACGCTGATCGAGGCGCTCATCGAGGCCGTCGGTCCGGAGGGCACCGTCGCCATGCCCGCCATGCCCGGCGGCGGCGTGTTCGACATCGACGAATCGCCCTCCACGGTCGGCACCGTGACGGAGGTCTTTCGCACCTACCCGGGCGTGCAGCGCAGCTTCCACCCGACGCACTCCGCCTGCGCCATCGGCCCCAAGGCCGACTATCTGCTGGAGGACACGCTCGACCAGCCGACGGCGGTCGGCACCGAATCGCCCTGGGGCCGGCTGTCGCGGCTCTCGGAGGGTTACGTGTTGCTGCTGGGCGTGGACCAGGACCGGAACACGCTGCTGCACCACGCCGAGGAGATCGTGCGCGTGCCCTACCTGAACACCATCGAGCGCGATTACCTGGACGACGAGGGGAACGTGCACACCAAGACGCTGGAGCTGTTCCCCGGTCCGCACCGCGACTTCATCGGCCTGGAGCCGAGGCTCCGCGAGGGCAACGCCATGCGCATCGGCACGGTAGGCAACGCCGTGGCGCGGCTGATGCACGCGGCGACCACGGTCGAGATCGTGGTTGCCGCCCTGCGCGAGGACCCCGCCGCGGTGCTCTGCGACAACCCCAACTGCGACGACTGCGTCATGCAGCGGGCGAGGATCAAGGCGCACGACCTCGCGCAGCATGACTTCACCGCCTCCGCGCTGCTGGACGAGCTGGTGGATGACCTGACCGCCGCGCGTGACGGCGGCGAGTGGGCGGGCGGGATGAAGGCGATCTGCAACGAGGGCATCCGCGTGGTCGAGCTGGGCGAGGTCCTGGGCCGGCAGTTCATCGAGGACGAGGGCGCGCGCGCCGCCTTCCTCGGTGAACTCGCGGAGATGGAGATGACGGTAAGCTGCCTCCACGTGGGGCTCACCGGCGAGGAGCTGCACATGGACGCCGAGCGCGTCGGAGCCAGGATGGACGCCGCGGGCGCGCTCGCGCGTTCGGCGGGCATCCCGCTGCTGAAGGTGCCCTCGCCCCGGGGGTGCACCGCTCGGGACGCGGTCGAGCACCTCCGCGGCGCCTGCGAGTCCGCGGGCGCGGGGGTGACGGTGGTCTTCGAGAACGTGCCCGAGACCGTCTGGGACACCGGAGAGGCCTGCGATCAGCCTCTGCTGGCGCTGGCGGACGACTACCCGCTGGGCTTCGCCTACAACCCGGGTCACTTCGCCAACGTGGGGGAGAAGCCGTTCCTGGGCACCTACCGCGATACCAAGCTGAAGCGCTACACGCGCATCATCTACGCGACGGACGGCTGCTTCCCGGGGCGGCCGCAGTACACGCTGCCGGCGCAGGGCAATGGGGAGCTCAAGGAGGTCATCTCCATCTTCCGCGCCCGGCGCTTCGACGGCTTCGTGACGCTGAAGATGGGCGACCGCCGTGGCACCGAGCAGTTCCAGGCCCATGCGCAGGCCTTCCGACGACTTCTGGAGACGAGCTGATCCGGACGGAGACTGAGCTGCGCGCGAGGCCGCGGAACGCGGTGCGGCACAGCGGGAGCCTTCAGACCTCGATGCCCTTCTTGCGCCGTGGCCGGCGGGACCAGACCCCGATGGCCCCCACGCCCAGGAGCACCAGCGCCATCGCCGTCGGCTCCGGCGTCTCGTAGGCCTTCAGGGCGAAGTTGGCCGTGCTGTCCCACGCGTAGAGGTCGCTCCAGGACGAGCCGTCGAAGCTGTAGTAGCTCTGGCCTGGTGCGGAGGTAGACGTGCAGTAGTCAACCACGGTCTTCTCGAAGGCCTGATAGTAAGTATCGCCGCCGGAGGTATAGCCGCTGTCCAGATAGAGGTAGAGGGCGAAATCATCATCGGGGAGCATGACCCACGGGTCAAGGTCAACGACGTGAAAGCCCTCATAGGGCAGCGTGCCAGTGAGTCGGGCCAGCTCGCCGGAGCAGCCGGAGTCCGCCGAGAAGGTGTCGTAGACGCGCACGTCGTACCCCGTGCCGTCCACGGCGGTATAGAAGCCCAGCGAGCCGATGAGCGCTTCGCTGTGCGCCTGGAAGACGTTCACCGCGTACGGCGTATTCAGGGTTGAGACATTGCCGAACTCGTCGTGCTGGTAGGCCCCGCGGGTTCTGTCCACGGTCGCCGGCTCGAAGCTGACGGCTGTCTTGGCGCCCTTTGTGTCATTGTATGAGAGCCAGAAGTAGCCGTCATCGCCCCACGAGGAGCCCCACGAGTTCTTGATGCGCCAGGCGCCGGTGCCTCCCGCGGTCTGCTTGGCGTCATCCCACCCGACGATGGTCACGGCGTGATCGCAGGCTTTGGCGCCGCTGTAGTAGTAGGTGTCATCGCTCGACCTGAAGTAGGTGTTCTCCCAGTACATAGGCGTGGCGAGGGCGCCGATGTCCATCAGCGCGTTCTTGATCTCGCTGACCGTGTCATAGATGCAGGCATCGTGCAGGAAATAGGGCCGCGCGTATCCGTCCGGCGTCGATCCACCGTCACCATAGCCATAGGGGTAGGGGTCATCTGCCTCGTAGACAGGACCATCAAGCCGGCTCATGTAGGCGATGCTCATGGCGTAGTTGCCGCCGGCGCAGGGGTCCAAGTCATAGCCGTGGTTGTGTATCAGGTGGTTCTCGGAGAGATTCTCAGCGGGGCCATCGGACATCAGGATGTTGCTTTCCATCGCGCCGTACGTCGCGAACGCCCAGCAGGAGCCGCAGCCTCCCTGGTTCTTCACCGGCGTTACATAGCTCGGCTCAAGTGTGTAGCTGGCGGGAGCGCTGAAGGTGCCGGGAACGCTGTCAATCGGCTCAGGAGTGCCGTATGACGTGGATGTGCCAGGCCCCACGTACAGCTCCTGTACGAGCGCCGTTATGTCTGCGCACGCAAGTGAGCGTAGGCCAAGCAATAGGGCCAGAGCAGTCTTGAGAACCCTCATGCTGTACGACCTGCACGAGTGCCAGAGATTGCTGCAGTATCATCCTTCTCGCCAAGCGGCGGGATTCCTCCTCGGAGTCGAGACCGCTGGCATCTGTGCGTCGCGGCACATACGCCGGATGCGGGCCACGAAGGACACGCGCCACCAGGCTGGAAATAGCTCATTCACGCCGGCCGCAGATACTGCAGGCGGAAGGAAACTATGCGGGACGACGCGGACTTCGACCTCATCATTGCCGGCGGAACCATCATAGACGGCAGCGCGCGCCCCGGCTTCAGGGGCGACGTCGCGATCCTCGACGGCACCATCGCCGGCGTCGGCAACTTCGATCGAGCCGCCTGCGCCGAGACCATCGACGCCTCCGGCCTGACCGTCATCCCCGGCATCATCGACTGCCACGCCCACTCCGACCTGACCCTGGTGGCCGATCCGCGCGGGCAGTCGATGATCCAGCAGGGCGTCACCACGCAGCTCAACGGCCAGTGCGGGCTGGGCGTCTTCCCGGTGCGCCGCGACGACCGCGCGGAGCTGGCCGCGGCGGTCTCCTTCATCACCGCCCCCGTGGAGTGGACCTGGGAGAGCGCCGAGGACTACCTGGAGACCCTCGACCGTGCGCGCCCGGCCTACTCCGCGGCGACGATGGTCGGGCACGGCGCGCTGCGCTCCTACGTCATGGGCTTCGAGGATCGCGCGCCCACCGACGACGAGCTGCGGCGGATGTGCGACGTGCTGCGCGCGTCGCTCGATGCCGGCTGCTTCGGCCTCTCGTTCGGGTTCGAGTACGCCCCCGGCTTCTACGCCCAGGACCGCGAGGTGCTGGCGCTGCTTCAGGTCGTGGCCGAGCGCGAGAAGCTGGTGTCCGTGCACACGCGGAGCCAGGCCGAGGAGTTCACCGAAGCCATCGCCGAGATCGCCGAGCTGTGCACGCGGGCCGGCGATGGCCTCCGGCTGCAGATCGATCACCTCAAGCGCTCCGGGATGCGCTGCTGGGGCACGATGGACGAGCCGCTGGCGCTGATGGAGGACCTGCGCGAGGGCGGGCCGGACATCGCCTACGACCTCTACCCCTACGTCGCGGGCAGCAAGCACCTGGCGGGCTCGCTGCCCGCCTGGGTCCATGACGGCGGCCATGCCGCGATGCTCGAGCGCATCGCGCAGCCCCAGACGCGCGAGCAACTGCGCGCCGAGCACCAGGAGTACCTCGCCGGCGAGCGCGACCACAACCCCTTCGAGCTGGACTTCGACCGCATCCTGATCACGGACGTGCGCACCGAGGCGAACCGCGGCGCCGTCGGCCGAACCCTCGACGAGGTCGCCGATGAGCGCGGCGAGGACCCGGCCGACGCGTACCTGAACCTGCTCATCGAGGAGGATGGCCATGTCAGCGCGGTCTTCTTCTCGATGAGCGAGGAGGACATGCGCCAGGCGCTGACCCATCCGCTTGGCTGCATCGCGACCGACGGCCTGGCCTTCGCCCCGGAGGGCCCGGCGCACCTGGGCAACCCGCACCCGCGCTCCTACGGCACCTACCCGCGGTTGCTGGGCAAGTACGTCCGCGAGGAGAAGCTCATGCCCATCGAGGAGGCCGTGCGCAAGTGCACCTCATGGCCCGCCGAGCGCATGGGTCTGACCGACCGCGGCCGCATCGCGCGCGGCCTGCGCGCGGACCTGGTGATCTTCGACCACCGGCGGATCATCGACACCGCGACCTACGAGCAGCCGCACCAGTTCCCGCGCGGCATCGAGTTCGTGATCGTCGGCGGCAAGATCGCCGTCGAACAGGGCCGGCAGAATACGGAGAGGTTCGGGGCGGCGCTGAGGGCCGCCTGGGGTGGTGGCGGATGATCCACATAGGGACGAGCGGCTACTCGTACGACGACTGGGTCGGGCCGTTCTACCCTGAGGGCACGGATAAGCGCGAGTTCCTGGGCTACTATGCCGAGCGCTTCGGGTGCGTGGAGGTCAACTATACCTACTACCGCATGCCCACCGCGCGGACCCTGGGGGCGATGTCCGCGAAGACGCCGCCCGACTTCCGCTTCGCCATCAAGGCGAACCGGCTCATGACCCACGAGCGCGAGGAGGGCGATGAGAGCACCTTCGAGGAGTTCATCGCCGCCCTCGAGCCGATGCGCGAGGAGGGCAAGCTCGGCTGCGTGCTGGCGCAGTTCCCGTGGGCCTTCAAGTGCACTCAGCAAAACGTGGACTACCTGAAGCGCTTCCGCGGGCTGATGCGCGGGGTGCCGGTGGTCGTCGAGTTCCGCAATCGCGAGTGGATCCGCGACGAGATGTTCGCGTTCCTGCGCGAGGCCGACTTCGGCTACTGCTGCGTGGACCAGCCGCAGTTCGACAGCCTCATCCCGCCCGTCGCCGAGGCGACCAGCACCATCGGCTACGTGCGCTTCCACGGCCGCAACCGCGAGAAGTGGTGGCGGCACGATGAGGCCTGGCAGCGCTACGACTACCTCTACTCGCGCGAGGAGCTGCAGGAGTGGGTACCCAGGGCGGAGAAGCTGGCCGCTGAGACCGAGGACACCTACCTGTTCTTCAACAACCACTACAACGCGCAGGCCGTGCAGAACGCGATCGAGTTCGCGGAGATGCTGGAGGGCGCGGACTGAGGGCGCCTCGTTTGCCGTTGGAGGGGCCGCCTGAGCCGCGTGAGCGCAGCGAACGGGCGAAGTCGGCCCCCTACGACTCACCGCAACACTACGTGGCCGCCGCCGAACGAAGCGATCACCGGAGGACCGCATGAAGATACTCGTCACCGGCGGAGCGGGCTTCATCGGCTCGAACATCGTGGACCGCTACCTGGCCGACGGCCATGAGGTCGCCATCATCGACGACCTCTCGACCGGCAGGCGCTCGAACCTCAACCCCGATGCGAGCTTCCACGAGCTGTCGATCACCGACGCAGAGGCGGTGCTCGCGGTCTTCGAGCAGGAGATGCCCGAGGTGGTGAGTCACCACGCGGCGCAGATGGACGTGCGCCGCTCGGTCGCGGAGCCGCAGTTCGATGCCGAGACGAACATCATCGGCACGCTCAGCGTGCTTGAGGCGGGCCGCCGGGTCGAGGCGCGCAAGTTCATCTTCTCCTCCTCCGGGGGAGCCGTCTACGGCGACGGCGTCCCGCTCCCGACGCCGGAGGACGCGTGCCCCGAGCCGCTCTCGCACTACGGGGCCTCCAAGTTCGCCGGCGAGGTCTACTTCCGGCTCTACGGGCGCCTCTACGACGTGCGCTACACGATCCTCCGTTACGCGAACGTCTACGGCCCGCGCCAGAACCCACACGGCGAGGCGGGCGTGAACGCGATCTTCGCCAACCTGATGCTGCGCGGCGAGCGCCCGACCATCTTCGGCACCGGCGACAAGACCCGCGACTACGTCTACGTCGGCGACGTGGTGGAGGCGAACGTGCTGGCACTGGAGCGCGGCGATGGGGAGACCCTCAACATCGGCACCGGGGTGCAGACCACCGATCAGGAGGTCTACGACGCGGTCGCGGCGGCGGTGGGCTTCGGCGAGCCGCCGATCTACGGCGAGGAGCGCGCCGGCGACATCCGCCGGTCATGCGTGGACCCCTCACGCGCCAAGGAGGTCCTCGGCTGGGAGCCCACCGTCGACTTCCACGACGGCGTGCGCATCACCGTCGAGTACCAGCGCGAGAGTGAGGTGGGGTAGACGGGCCGCACATCGGACCTGTGCCGAAGGACAAACGGCCGGGCCGACTTCGTCGCGGACAGACGTTATCCGCTCCTCAGGCGGCCCCTCCAACGGCGAACGACTCCCGTGCGGTCACGCTCATTGCGGCAGCGCGACAGGCGCCTCCTCCCCGAACTGCAACGCGCCCGCGTCCGGCGCGTCGCCGGCGAAGTAGCCGGGCTCCATGCCCGGCATCGCGTCGTGGGTGCGGCCCATCACCTCGAAGGGCTGCGACAGGTCGATGCCGATGGCGCGTGCGGGGCTGTCCTCGGCAAGCTCGAAGTCGGGTATCCCCTCCGCAGGCCACAGCTCGGCGGCCTGGAGGTGCACGTTGTGGTCCCCGATCCACGGCGCCCCGCCGTGGTTGATGGCCCCAACCAGCAGGTTGTGATCGACCGGCCCCATCATCGTCGGGTCGGACATGAGCGTGGTGGACCCGTAGAGCATGATCTCGGCGGCGATGATGTTGTTGAGCAGCCAGGCGCCCTTGAGGCCGCCGCCGTCGTCCGCCCAGCCGGAGGGCACGAAGCCGCGCAGCCCGCCGACGAAGCTGTTGTGGTAGAGGTAGAGCTCGGGGTGGTCACAGCCCTCGCTCATCTCTTTGGAGGTCCAGTGGACGAAGACGTGGGTGCCCATCCCGGGGCGCTGCCACGAGAGGTTGCGGTAGTGGAACTCCCGGCGCTGCCCGGGCAGGCAGTTGTTGTAGTGGTGCAGGCGGAAGTTGATGTTGCAGTCATAGACGAGGTTGTCGTGCACGCGCAGGTCCACCGAGCCCCGCTGGGCGTTCTCTGAGGTGAGAACGCCGATGCTGGACATACCGTGGATGACGTTGCGATGGACCTCGGCATCCACGCAATCGCCCAGTGAGACGCCGATCAGCCCCGCGTAGATGTGATTGTGGCAGACCTCGTTGCCAGGGCCCGCCATGCGCAGCCAGACGCCGTGGTCGTCGGAGCCGCCGGGGCCCTGGATGGTCTTGAAAACGCGGTAGATGCGGCAGCGCGTGGAGGTGTGGAGGGTGCGCTCGGCGGCGCCCCAGGCGCCGGGGTCGTCGTAGCCGTAGTAGTTGAGCGTCATCTCGTTGCCGCGGACGGTGTTGTGCGCGGCGCCGGCGGTGATGACCACGCGGTTGTGGCCGTTGGAGAGGAAGCAGTCCTCGACCACGTTGTGATGGGCGGCCTCCCCCGCGATCACGACGCAGTCCTCCGCGTTGGTGATGCGCAGATCGCGGATGACCACGTGGCTGATGTCGCGTAGCTCGACGCCGCCGCCCGCGGGGGCGGCGCGCAGGTCCATCCCGGACGGGTTATCACCGTTGCGGAAGCGGATGTACGTCACGCCCTCGTGCGCGCCGTAGATCACCTCAACCCCGTCCCAGAAGCCCTGCTCGTCCACGTAGCCGCCGGGATATTCGGCTTCGACGGGCGCGTCAGCGGGCAGCGCCAGGTACTCGAAGCCCGTCCCCGGCGCCATCACGCGCGTGTCGTGCATGCGCAGGACCTGCCTGCCATCGAGGGTCATCGAGTAGGGGACGAAGCCCAGGTCGTCGGTCTTGAAGACGCCCTCGCCCACCTCGGGCGCGGGCTCCCAGCCGGTCACCGGCACGCCGATGTCGAGCACGGTCAGCCACTCGCCGTCCGGCCCACGCTCGCCCTCGAGCACGATGGGCCGGTCTGGCTCGCCGGAGGTCTCGAAGACCACGGTCTCGGCGTAGGTGCCCGCATGCACGCGAATAGTATCGCCCGGGCCGGCAAGCTCCAGCGCCGCCTCGATGGTCGGCAGGGGCTGCTCCTCCGTGCCGGGGTTGGCCGCCGCGCCATCGGGCGAGACGTGGTAGGTCTCCGCAGAGCCGGCGCGGACGCACCATGCCAGACACAGCGCACACATCAGAATGTGACATGCGGGATCCAGCGCGCGCAGCATCGTCCACCGACCTCCCTGCTGCTGCCGCTCATCGACACTCGAGGCTACCCCATCAGCTCCTCGCACAGGCAGGACACCACGAACATGCAGGTGTCGAGAATCTCCTCGTGCGACCACGCCGGACCGGCGTCCAGCACCCCCTGCGGGCTCTCGTAGAGCAGCGGCACCGCCCCGCCGAAGTGGTGGTAGAGGCTCGTCGAGACGTGCTCCGCCTTGGGTGCCTTCGGGTTGAAGGCCATGCCCTCGGCCGCGGCCTTCGCCAGGATGTCGGCGCAAATGGCCTGCTGGCGCTCCTGCGCCTCATCGGGCACCAGGTGCACCGGCCGAATGAGCATCGGGGGCGCGGCGTGCGCGTGGAACTCGAGGACGATGTCCGGGCGATGGTCGGCCATGAAGCCCATCACCGCGC
>JALGUJ010000107.1 GCA_029820945.1 Candidatus Zipacnadia bacterium
GGCGGGCGGCGTGGGCACGCCGCCCCTCCGTACGGCAAACGGCACATCGCCGCGCCGCCACACCCTCAACCGCTCAACGGCGGGCGGCGTGGGCACGCCGCCCCTCCGTACGGCTTGGTTCGCGACATGAGAACGATGGGCCGGGGTGGAACCTGATCCCACCCAGGGGCGAGATCACCCTCGCCCGTGCGCCCTTTGCCGTTGTCCGTCATCCGTCCCGTGCCAGGGGCGCCCACGCCCGTGGGCCGTCCGCCGTACGAAGGGGCGAGCTTCCCTGCTCGCCCGGGCGTTGTCGTCTATCGTCGCCCTTGTAGGCCGCGGACCTGTGCCGCGCCCGACGTACGCGTGATGGCAGGGCTGTCTGGCTCGAAGGCCGATCCCGCCGTATGCCGTTGCAGTACGGAGGGGCGGGCCTCCGCTCCCGCCCGGCCGTTTGCCCTGTCGCAGAGCGCAGTCCGCCGCGCTCAGACCACCGTGACACCCTCGGCCTCCGCGATCTCGCGGATGTAGGCGGCGGCGATGCGGACGTCCTCCGGATCGCTCAGGTGCTCGATCATCAGCGGCACGTTCTCGTCGAGCTTTCCCATCTCCCGCACGTAGGCTCCGTAGTCGAGGTTTCCAAGGCCCGGCCGCACCTCGCTCAGATGCACCGTCAGGCGGGTGTCAAGCAGGATGTCCTTGGCGTGGCAGCTCCGGATGTGCGGCCCCAGCAGGCGGAAGCACTCCTCGATCATCGCACCCGAGTTGTAGTAGATCCACGGGCTGCTGACGATATTCACCGGGTCGAGGTGTACGCCGAAGCGTTCGCGGTCCACGGCCTCTACCAGGTCCGCGTAGGACTGCGCCGAGTCGGGGTACATCCAGGGCATCGTCTCCAGCGTGTAGTACGTCCTGGTGGGCCTCACCGCGTCGATGATCTCCCGCACGCTGTCCACGACGAGGTCGAAGGTCTCGGGGGTGAGATTGTCGGGGTGCGGTGCGGCATAGTCCCGGCCCCGGCCTCCCGAGACGTTGACGCAGCATGCGGCGCCGATGCGGTCGGCCAGCTCGAGCCGCCGGCAGCAGCCCTCGATGCCGGCGCGCCGCACCTCCTCGTCGGGGCTCACCGGGTTGTTGTTCCAGGCCCCGACCTCGGCGATAAGGATGTCCGCCTCGGCGGCCGCGTCGGCGTATGCCCGCACCGTCTCCTCATCGGGATCCTCGCCGAGTGGGCAGAACGCCGCCGAGTAGCCCTGCTCCCGCACCGCCCGCGCCCACTCCTCGGGCGTCGAGAAGCTCTCGAAGACCTGACCGCCAATCCTCATCAGTATGCCTCCAGCCAGCGGCGTAGCTCCGCAGAGGGTGCCGAGCGCCCCGTGCAGGCTCTGACGCCGCACATCGTATTGCCGGCCCCGCCCGGAGTCAAGCTCGCGCGCTCAACCGCGCTGCGCCGGGGGCCGATGTACCCTCCGGACGGCGCGCGTTGAGACACCCCAGGCTCAGCGGACGCCGAATAGCGTACCGGGAGGAAGAGGGCGCGATGCATGTCCGTCCGGAATCTGCCCCTCTCACTATCCGTGGCGCTGACCACGGCCGTGGTCGCAGCCACGTGCTGCGCGGCTGCGCACGCCGGCTGTTGCGAGATCACGACCGGCCGGCCCGCGAGCATCTTCCTGAGCCACGAGCCGATCGAGTTCGTCATCCGCTCCGACGCGCCACTCCAGGACGTGGCCTGGACGGTCAGCGACCACCATGGGCAACGGCGCGCCGGCGGCGTGGTGCCGCTGGGAGGCGGCACTCCGGGGACGCTGCGCGTGCGCGAGCGGCCCGGCGTGGGCTTCTATCGGCTCGAGCTGGCCTTCGCGTCGGGCGACCGCGCCGAGGACGTCTTCTGCGTGGTGCCCCCACCGGACGAGTGCCGCGGGGACGGCGGGCTCTTCGGCGTGGGCGGCATGCCGGCGGACAGCACCCAATGGGATATCCTCGCGCGCATGGGCGTTCGCCACGTGCGCGCGGAGTTCCCCTGGCCCGAGGTCGAGCGCGCCGAGGGCGAGTACGACCTCACATGGGTCGAGGAGTTCGCCGACCAGGCCGAGCGGCGCGGCATCGCGCTCACCGTGCTGACCGGGCACACGCCACGTCACTACGGGCAGCGGCCGGCGGACGCCGAGGGCCGCGTCGCGCGGGCCTGGTACACCTGGCAGCCGGAGCGCACGATCGAGTGGTATCGCTTCCTCGACACCATGGCCCGGCGCCTGGTCACGCGGAGGCTGCCTCCCGATCCGGCGCATCCGACCGACACGCTCCCGCGCGGCGGCCGGCCCTTCGTCGTGGCCTGGGAGGTGTGGAGCGAGGCCGATCAGAACTTCTACTACGGCGACTGGGACCGCTACCTGGACATGCTCCGCATCGCCTGGTGCACGATCCGCGCCCACCGGCGGGTGCCCGTCGTCTACGGCTCCTGCGGCCACATGACACAGATGAACTACACCTTCGCCGCCGGATGCGGCGACTACTTCGACCGCGTCGCCTACCACCCGCACGGCGGCGACCCGGACTACGAGCTCATGCACTGGTTCCGGAACATGCCCCAGGCTATGCTCGCCCACGGTGCGCCGCGGGAGACCGCCTTCACCGAGTGCGACTTCCACGGACCCGATGCCGAGCGTGAGCCCGGCTTTATCCTGAGGCTCTACGCGACGCTCAAGTCGTGGCGCCAGCAGCACTACGTCCGGTCCGGCTGCACCGGCGGGGTGATCACGGGCGGTGACAGCTACTACGCGCTGATCAGGCGCGACGGCGACCGATACCGGCCCACGCCCGCCTGCGTGGCCTTCGCACTGGCCCGGTGGCTGCTCGACGGCGCGCACTACATCGGTCCCCTTGATGCGCCGGACGGGGCGCGACTGGAGCTCTTCATCAGGCGCGGCGTCCCCCTGGTCGTCGGCTGGAGTGAGGACGCACGGCGGCGGGTGTCGCTCCGGGTGGCGCCCTCCGCGCGGCTGATCGACTGCATGGGCGGCTCCGGCGAGCTGGCCGGGCCCGACGCCGCCATCGACCTGTCCCCGGACGCGGTCGCGGTCACCAACGTCTCCATGCGGTGCGTGCGGCAGGCGGCGCTGGCGGCGACTGAGCGCCGCCTCACCACAGAGTTGGGCCATGAGAGCCCGCATAACTCAAGCTATGTCGATCCCCTGGAGGTGGACGCCGCGGCCTGCATCGCGCCCGACTTCCCTTCCCGCGTGCGCGATGCGGTGCGGCGCGCCTGCGATCGCTTCGAGGCCCGATCTTCGCACGGCGCGGCGGCCTTCTTCGAGGCTCAGCGCGTCGTGGGCGCGGGCATGCTCGACGCCGCCCTGGACGCTCGCCGTGCGGGCGAGCTGCGGCCGCTGCATACCAACACCATCTGGCGTCTCGCGCAGTACGTGGAGGAGCTGGGAGACATCGCGGACGGCCTGGGCGAGCGCTGGCGGCGCATGAATAACGTCACGCCGGGCGACCTGGCGAAGACACGGGAGAAGGTCCGCGCGATCCGCTCCCGCGTCTCGGCCGCGCACGGCGGCGCGGAGTGTCCCTTTGCCGACCGCCTGCTCGACCGCGCCCTGGAGCAGCTCGACATCGTCACCGCCGGCGGCGGCCACAACCGGGGCGCCTGGTGGGCCGCGACACTGGAGGCGCGCGCCGCCCATGCGCTCACCGGCGTCGAGGAGCCCCTACTGCGCAGAGCCTTCGCCGTCGCGCTCTTCCCCACCGCCCGGCCCATGACCAAGGGGAAGCTCGTGGCGCCCGACTCCGCGCAGATGCTCGAGGCACGCGTCTACAACTTCCTCCCACACGAGATCTCCGGCATCCTGTGCCTGGAGATGCCCAGCCAGTGGTCGTGCTCGCGGCCCCGCGCCGACTTCTCCGCGCCGCCGGGAGGGCCGAACGGGATAGTCGCGCTGCCGTACGGCGTCCCCGAAGAGCCGCGTCCGTGGGTGCAGAAGACCGTCTACCGCCCGTGGGGCGACTTCAAGGTGGATATCCCTGAGCCGCTGCAGACCAACGAGCGGCTCACTGTCTCGCTCCGGGCGGACAGGCGGCCCGCCGCCGACGTCTGCTACCGCACCTTCGTCGGCTCGTATCCCTCGCAGGCCACGGAGGTGGCGGACGGCGAGATGACCGTCGGCCTTCCCGGCACCTCACCGGCGGGCGGTGCCGTCCAGGTCTTCGCGGGCCTCGACGCAGACCTGCGACCTCATCGTCCCTGATGCCGCGTCCTTCGCGGCCGCAGCGCCGCGGGCGGCTTCACTCGGCGCCACCATCCCGCAAAGGAAGACCACCACCGTGCGGGGAAGCTATCATCAGGCGTTGAGAGCGCCGGGGAAGGCCGAGGACGCCGGCCTGTCCCCGGCGCCGGAGAGCGAGGTCGCGCGGGAGCGAGAGATGTCACCCTGGTACTACCTTATCGTCATCATCGAGGTCCCCGTGCTGCTGTCCCTGGCCTACGCGGGCGGGGTGTGGCTCTACATCCTCATCGCCTTCGTGGGGCTCATGGGAATGGGCGAGCTCTACTCGGCGCTAATCGTGCGCGGCACGCGGCCGGAGGCCGCGATCGGCTACGCCTGCGGCCTGCTGCTGCTGGCCGGTGCGCAGTTCGCGCCCGCCGAACTGTGGGCCGAGGTCGTTCTCATCTGTCTCTTCGCCGCCACCGCCGGTCCGCTGTGCGCGCAGTTCTCCCGCACCGGCGAGCCGGGCCGTCTGCGGGATGCGGCGGCCACACTCTTCGGAGTGCTGTACATCGCGTTCCCCCTCACCTTTCTGCTGCTGCTATGCAAGGTGGACATCGCCGCCTCGGTCACGGGCGTGACGGCCGGGCCTGTGAGGGCCCGCATCGGCGCGCTGCTGATGCTCGCGGCGGCTGTCTGGCTGTCGGACACTGCCGCCTGGGCCATCGGCACGCGCTTCGGGCGGACGAAGATGACCAGGCACCTGAGCCCCAACAAGACCTGGGAGGGCAGCCTCGCCGGCGGCGTGGTGTCACTGCTCGCCACCCTGATCGTCGGCACCTGGGCCGGCCTACCGGCCTGGCACGCCGTCCCGCTGGGCATCCTGCTCGCGCTCTCCGCACAGCTCGGCGACCTGACCGAGTCGGCGATCAAGCGCGATCTGGGACTGCGTGACTTCGGGACCCTGCTGGGGCCGCACGGCGGGATGCTGGACACCTTTGACGGCATCCTCTTCGCGGCCCCCATCTGCTACTTCTATCTGCGGTTCTTCGTGATGTCCTGAACGCCGGACGGGACGGGCGTGCCGGGGCTCAAGGAGGGGCGGACGTGGTCATTGGCGTTCCTCGTGAGATCAAGGACGGAGAGCATCGTGTTGCGCTCGCCATTCCGGGAGTGGACGCGCTTGTGCGCGCCGGGCATGAGGTGCTCGTCGAGCGCGGTGCAGGACTCGACAGCGGCATCCCCGACGAGGAGTACCAGCAGCGAGGCGCGCGTATGGTGGACGCCGCGACCGCCTGGCACGACGCCGAGATGGTCGTCAAGGTGAAGGAACCCCTGCCTCAGGAGTACGACTTCCTGCGCCCGGACCTGATCCTCTTCACCTACCTCCATCTGGCATCCTCGCGCGAGCTGACCGAGACGCTGCTCGAGCGCCGCGTCGCGGCACTCGGCTATGAGACGGTGCAGACCGAGGGCGGGCGGCTGCCACTACTCGAGCCGATGTCCGAGGTCGCCGGGAAGCTCGCCGCGCAGGTCGGCTCGCGCTGCCTGGAGAGCGCATGGGGCGGCCGGGGCGTGCTGCTGGGCGGCGTCACCGGAGTGCCGCCGGCCGAGGTCGTGATCATCGGCTGCGGCACCGTCGGGCGCAACGCCGCCCAGGTCGCCATCGGCCTCGGCGCCCAGGTCACTCTCCTCGACATCGACGCCGACAGGCTCCGCCACATGGAGGAGATCACGCACGGGAATCTGATCACCCTCTTCTCCAATCCCTACGCCATCGCCCGATGCGTGGGCTACGCCGACCTGCTAATCGGCGCTGTCCTCATTCCGGGCGGGCGCGCCCCGAGGCTGGTGACCGAGGAGATGGTCCGCTCCATGAAGCCGGGTGGCGCGATCATCGACGTCTCCGTGGATCAGGGCGGCTGCATCGAGACCATCCACCCGACCAGTCACTCCGAACCCACCTACGTGATGCACGATGTCGTGCACTACGCGGTGCCGAACATGCCGGCGCTCGTGCCCCGGACCTCGACCCTCGCGCTGACCAGCGTCACGCTCCCGTATGTCGGCGCGGTCGCGGATCTGGGCCTCGATGACGCCTGCGACCGTGACCCGGCACTCGCACGTGGGCTGAACACCCGCAACGGTCGCATCCGCTGCCGCGCCGTCGCCGACGCGTTCCCTGACCTGGCCGGCTGACGCCGCGTCCGGGCGGGCGAGTGGCATGACCACGGGAGAGGCACGAAGTGAGGCGCAGGGACCTCATCGCGGATATCCTGTGGACGGTCTTCGCCGGAGGGCTGATCCTCTCGGGGATAGTCCTGTGCGCGACGCACCAGGGCTCGGCGCGGACTCCCGGGATACGGCTCGCCCTCATCGGCGCCGCCCTGGTGCTGGGCGCGGCGGGGGGGCTCGTCGCCAGTCGGTTGACCCGAAGCCGCCGCCGCAAACGAGGATCGCGCCACGCCGGCCGCAGCCACCGACGGGTGCGCACCACCGCCTTCATCATCGGCGGCATCGTGGTCGCGAGCACCGTCGTGGCGACGTACCTCTGCGAGCGCACCTGGCTGGTCGTCAGTGGCGGCCTCGTCGCCTTTGCCCTAACCTGGATCTGGTACGCGGTCGAGACCGGAGCAGTGAACAGGGGCGCGCGCCCCTGGAGGAGCGGCAGGCGCTCCAGCAAGCGCCGGTAGCGACGTCGCGACGCCGGCACACGCGCTCAATAGTACTTTGAGGAAAACATGAGCGCCTGCCGGCAGGAGGTCACGGGGCCCGTTGGCGAAGCAGCGTGGTAGCTGACCGCATGGGGATCGCGTGTCCGCCTCCTCTGCGGAAGCTGAAGTCGCCCGCCGGCATTCCCGGTGCCCGGCGGGCGACATGCTGTTCTCCCATCGACTGGCAGCGGGAGGGAGTCCGTCTTCGTTCCACGGCTCACAGCATGCACGCCGATCCGTCCCGCAGGGCCAGCCTCTTTCCCCGGCCATCGCCCCGAACAACGGCAAGGCGCGACGGCTACTGCAGCGTCGCCTGCGCCCTCTCGATCTGCTCGGCCAACAGCCGCCGGCCCTCGTAGATGAAGCTGGGCTGGATGTGCGCGCAGTTGTCGCAGGCGAGGATGAAGCTGTCCGCCTCCCGCAGCGTCTGCTCGCACTCCTCGGCGAGAGCATCGTTGCCCGCCTCGCGAGCCCGACCGGCCAGCTTCTCCAGCAGCACGTGGTATTCGTAGTCCTCCAGCCCGTCGCGCATCATCGAGATGCGAATCGAGGGACTCACCGTACCATCAGGGTTCGGGTAGAGCAGGAAGTGGCTGCCGGCACGCGGGCGGTCGCCGCGGTTGGGCTGCTCCCAGGGGTTGGTTACCCAGCGGTTGACTGTCCAGATCAGGTACCCGTCGATGCCGAATCTGTAGTTCATCCAGAACAGGGCGCGGTGATCCACGCCGCGCGCCCGGATGCGCGTCCCGGGCCGCGGGTCCTGGTAGCCGTTGTACCACCACACCTCCCTCCCCAACGCGTGCTGCTCCGCCAGGACGTCGGTGTCGAAGCAGTTGACGTTGATGCAGTAGATGTCGAGCGGATGCAGCGCGGGCGAGGGCACCTCGGCGCCGAAGAGCCGGATCCCCTCGTGCGCTCCCGCGATGCGCGCGAGGACCGTGTTGAGCAGCGCCATGTCCTCACCCCGACTGTGCCTGTGCACGACCATCTCATCCGCGGGATAGACGTAGCTGTCCTCCAGCCAGCCCTTCTCGTCCAGATACTCCGCCGCGACCCGGTAGGCTTCCTCGATGCGGCGGAGGTACTCCTCGGTTCCCTTCTCCGCGTCGAGGAAGCTGTCGCGGGAGAAGAAGTACGGGACGGGCATCTGGTCGAAGTGATGCCCCATCGCCAGGTAGCGTCGCGCGTACTCTTCGAACTTGTCTTTCCTGTAGATCTCGACCGTCTCAGTCTCATCGTCCCACCGATAGGCGGGGTAGTAGAGATGCGACGGGCAGAGCCGGTAGCGCGCCAGCATCTCGGCCACCAGCGGCCGCCAGTCGTCGATGAACTGCCCGTAGTCCATCTCCCCGAACCACTCGTTGATCTCATCATTCCAGCCCGAGGGGCCGTAGATGGTCGTGCTGGTGCGCAGTGACTGCTTCACCGGCACGTCGAAGTCCCAGACGTGAAGCTGCAGCTCAGCAGGAAGGTCTCCTGCATCGGTATGCACGGTCACGGGCGCGCTGTAGTTGCCGGGAGGCGTGCCGGGCGGCACGTAGACCTCCAGCCAGATGGGCCAGTTGCCCGGCCCGTCCGCAGTGAACGGCTTCGGTCCCGGCAGCGCGTCCGGCAGGCCCTCGGGCGGTCCCTCCCGTGCGGGCACGAAGTACACCTCGCTCCAGAACACGTTCTCGGCCGCGATGGTAGCGCCGCCCGGTCCGGTGATCTCCCCCACATCTACAGAGACCTCGCCCACACCCTCGTCCCCGCGAGGCGTGACCACAAGCTGAATCGCCTCGGTCTCGTTGCGCGCGGCGGACATGCGCACGACATGGTCGGCGTCAGCCACCGGCGAGATCTCCTCTGCTCGCATTACCTTGCGCGCCGGGCCCTCCATCCAGAGCGTGGCGAAGTCCGGCTCCGCCACCGCCTGACGCACCAGCGATGGCTCCGGCGGCTGGTAGTCCTCCGCCCGGGTAGCGCGGAGGTTGTCGATCCAGAAGTCGATGACATCACCGTGCTCGTACGTGGACTCGGAGAGCCAGTAGTGAACGCCTCCGAATGCTTGCGCACGCTGAAGGTCTCGGATACACAACCTCTCGTGCGCCCACTGCCCGTGCCGAAGGTCAATGAGCGTCGTGCGGTAGATAGTGGCCTCCTGGTCGTCGTAGGTGGTCACATTCAGGGCAAAGTCCGGGTCCTCGCCGTCTGCGCTCTCGAAGTAGACGTCGAATTCCAGGAAGTCGTATCCTGAAAGGTCCAGCGGCGGCTCATAGCTTCCATCCACCGATGGCCAGCCCATCGGATAGGACTCCCCCTCCACGAACTTCACGTCGTGATGGTCGATCTCCACATGGATGTGCAGCGCCTGTTTACCCTCCAGCACATGCTCGCCGTCAAAGCCGAAGGAGACCTCCTTCTGCCCGCCGGTCTCCCACAGCTCGGGGTTCGGATCCTCGAAGCCATCGATCAGAAGCGCCTCCTGCGCCGCCACATGACAGGGGGGCAGCAGGCAGATCACGAACGCAATCGCTCGATACATACTGATCCCTCCGCTGGGCGTAATACTTAGGTCCCACACCCGGCGTTCTACTCTATCGCCGCCGAGAGCGAGTTGTTTAGCTCGGTGATCTCCGGCACGGCGTCCGCGGCATCGATGGTGATCGTCACCTCGCCCGTCGCGCCTTCAGGCAGAGCGAAGGCGACATCCGCGGTCTTCGGCTCGAAGTCCAGGGGCGCGGCCAGCGCCGGCACCGCGGCCTCCGCAAGGACCTCATCCCCGTGCCGCACCATTGCCGTGCAGGCCGGGGCGTCAAGCGCGCCCACGTTGTGCACCGTCACGGTCAGCCGCCCGTCCCTGAGGCGGGCACCCTCAGTCGCCGACAGCGCCAGGTCGGGCCGCCGCGGCGACCAGTCCCCGGCCTCGAGAAGCTCCATCTCGATCTCGACGGCCACCTCCGCGGGCATCTGGATCGGCACGGTCATCCCTCGCTCCAGGGAGACCTCCCGAGCCTCCGCCGCTCCTCCCGCCGGTGTCACCGTGAGGCGCCAGGTGCCCGCGGGCAGGTCCCAGATGCGCATGCCGACCTCGCGCGCATCCCCGAAGTTCCAGGCCGTGACGCGCAGCCGATCGTCGCTGCGCTCGCGGACCAGTGCCGCGAAGTCATAGCCCGCATCCCAGCTCACCGCGATGGTGGGCCAGGGCGCGCTGCCACGCCCGTTCAGCGCGTTGCCGCCGCAGTACATCCACGGCAGGACGTACCGGGCCCACGGGTAGACGCGGTCCTTGTGCGCGTCGATCTCGGTGTAGATGGGCTCGGCACGGCGGTTGTTGCGCCAGGCGTGGAAGCAGGTGGCCTCCAGATACCGTTCGTCCCCGGTGATCAGCCACCCGAGGATGCCGGGCAGCTCGTCGTAGTAGAGCCCGCGCTGGAAGAAGCTGTCCTCCGCGATGAGCTGCATGCGCTCCTGGGCCTTCGCCAGCAGCAGCTCATCGTGCTCCCCCGGCCCGAGAGCGCGGCGGAGGTCGGCCGCGGCCATGTTCAGCACCTGCGGCCAGCGGTCCGACCTGCGCTCCAGGTAGCCGACCAGCGGCCTCAGCAAGGCCTCATCGCCGGTGTGCTGGTAGGCCGCGTTCATCATCATGGTCAGCTCGGCGGTGTAGACGCCCCTCGCCGGACCGATCTCATGGCTGGCGAAGTCCACCCAGTCGGGGATGAGTCCGGCGGCCTTCCCCTCGGTTTCGGCCATGCTGTCCTCCACCCAGGCGGTGACCCACTCGGTCAGGTGCGTGCTCGCCGTCGGGTGGTTGCAGTACCAGGCCAGGTACATGGAGGCGGTCATCGCCGTGGCGTTGAGACCGACGTCGTGGCCGAAGTGCCCCTCGGTCTTCATCCTCTCGGCGGTGAAGAAGTTGCTCCTGAAATGCCGGTGGTTCGGGCCGGTGATGCCCGTCCAGGTGTCGATGTTCGAGGCGGTCTCCATGAGCTGCTCGAGGTGCAGCGGGTCGCCGTAGCGCACCAGCGCCATCGTCGGCTCCAGGTAGCTGGCCTCCTCCGCGGAGTGCACGATGTCCGTCCACGGCTCGCTCCAGCCGTTGAGCATCCGCCCGGAGGCCCAGTGTGCGGCGAGGTACTTCTCCATCGCTGCCGCCAGCTTCTCATCGCCGGACAGCAGCCAGAGGAAGGAGTACTCGTTGAAGAGCTTCGTGTCATCATTCCACATGTTCGCGCGCCCTACCATGTAGCCCGTCTCGTCCTGGCGCTCGTCGATCCACCAGTGGATGGTGTCGCGCGCCGCCAGCGCCGCCTCCCGCGCGTACCTGGCGATCGCCGGGAAGTCGTCCGGCCCCCCGGGCTCTGCGGTCCACTCCGGCCAGGGGCGGAAGCGCGCCCAGTGCGCCATGTTGAGCGCCGTCTCGTTGTCCGGGTCGAAGTGCAGCGCCCGGAAGACGCCGCGCGTCAGCGGACTGTCCAGCTCGATGCCGCGCAGGTAGAACCTGAAGTTCACCCCCATGCGCGAGGTGAACTCCTGATTGATGAGGCGGTTGTATCTGAGCGCGAAGGCTTCCGCCTGCTCGGACGCGGGCGCGAGCTCAGCGGAGAGCTCCGGCGTCCCGGCCAGCTCCAGCGCCTCCGATGACACGACCTCGACCAGCGGCCGGCTGCCCCGGGGGAAGATCATCCCCGGCGAGCGAATGGCCAGGTCGAGCCCGCGCGCCTCCGCAGCGTCCCAGCGCACTGCCAGGTCGACGGTGGCATAGAACGCGGTCGGCTCGTACGGGTGCGGTACGGTCACGCGCAGGATCTGGCTGTCCGGCCCCGGCCGCAGCGGCAACCTCACGCGAAGCACCCTCGCGGCCGCGTCCTCGGACAGCGGCTCGCCGGCGAGGTAGAGGTGCCGGGTGGGCCCGACGGCCAGCTCCGGGGCCTCGCCCTGGCCCGGGAGGAGGAGCTGCCGGTCGCCCGGGTCGAGCTTCCTCAGCAACGGGTCGGCCTGGGCGGTGATGTGAGCGACGATCTCCGGGTAGTCCTCCTGCTCGGCCTTCAGGTCTTCGGGTGGCTGTAGGGGAGAGGCCAGCGCCTCCGGCGTGCCCCGCTCGGCCAGTCGCCACGCGGTCATTCCGTCGGCGGCGGGCGTTCCGGGGGCGATGGCGTAGAGCAGCATCTCCCCCACCTCGCTGCCGCCGGGGACGCGCAGGACGATCTCATCCAGGTCTGCAAGCCGGGTACGCGCCACGCCCGCATCCGTCGTCTCGAGCGCGACGTCCCGCCCCGGGAGCCGGAACTGCGCCTCCTCCGCCGGCCGCCCGACGACCGCCAGGTGGTTGGCGGCGCCGGCCAGGTGCACGGTCACATCGCGCTGCATCACCAGGCCGCCCTGGGCGAAGCAGACCGATGGCTCCCAGCGTCCGTCGGCCAGGTGCGCGGCCTCGATGAAGCGCATCTCGATCTCCGTGGGCTGCAGGCAGTCGATGGTGGCGGCCGCCACGCCCCCGTCGGACTCAAGCGTCACCCGGTTGGGGTCCTCCTCGATCCTGAGGCCCCGACGGCGATCGGCGACCTGCCGCTCGCTGTACTCGACCGCCTCGGCACGCTGCAGGTCGAGCAGCCGGCCCTCCATCAGCGCCACCACTTCGTCGTCGGAGACCGCGCGGTCGAGCAGCACCAGCTCGTCGTAGACCGCGTCGGCGGAGGAGGTCCAGCCCGGCCGGGACACCGGCGCGGTGCCTCCCACCCCGATCTTGTAGGGCGTTGCTGGCGAGTAAGCATCCTCGCCCCAGGTCGAGTACTTCAGCTCACCGTTGTCGTAGAAGCGCATCCCCTGCGTGGCGTCCCAGGTCATCACGAGGTGATGCCACTGCCCGGCCTTCCAGGTGCGGATGCCCTCGCCGTAGCTCAGGCCATGCTGGCCGCCGTCACGATCCACGACCCAGAAGTAGAACGCGCCGCCCTTGATGTTGGCGCGGATGAACTGGTTGTAGTAGGTGTCCTCCACGGCGGACACGTTCACCAGATACGGGCCCGTGGAGTTGCTACTGGAGCGGATCGTCGGGTCGTCGGCGTCGTAGCGCGGCTGGAACCAGTACGCGAGTGTCCCGCGCTCGCCGTAGAGGTGGCCGGTCGCGTCGTAGTTGAGCGAGCTGGCGCGCCCCTGGACCTTGCCCAGCTCCGTCTCCTTGCTCCTCTGGGTCAGCACCGCCTGGCCTGTCTTGCCCTCCACGAACTGGATGTTGATCAGACTGATCGGCGCGGGGTTGCCCCGCGCGTAGTCGGCGGTGGTGCCCTCGTCGAAGGACGCGTAGAAGGTGACCCCGCGGGCCTCGAACTCCGTGGGTGAGAGCTGCTGGGCGTAAGCGCAGCCCGTCAGACATATGAGAGCGGCAGTGAGTGCGTCTCGCATGGTCAGCGCCTCCTCATGAGACGTGTAACGACGTCCAGGCGGGTGCGCCTGGACTCCGGGCCTTGTGTGCTGTCCCTACCGCGCCGCCTTGATCTCGACCGTCTGCGTGGCAATCTCTCCGCTGATGACGTCGCGCGCGGTCAGCGTCCACGCGCCGGACATGTCCAGCGTTAGCCGGAAACTGACCCCGCCCACGCCGCGCTCCGCGAGAGTGTTGCGGGCGTAGGGCGGCAGGACGGTACCGTCCGGGCCGGCAAGTGTCCAGTGCACCACGTGGTCGCCGGCCTGCACGCCGGCGGCGGCGACGGCGCAGCGCGCGGTCAGCGTCCCACCGGCCTGCACGCGCTCGGGGCAGTCGATGGTGACGCCCGTCGTACGGTAGGGCGCCAGGGCGTAGAGCTGCGCGACGCCCGTGGCGAGCGTGGCCTCAATGCGATCCGTGCGGCCCAGGTAGTCCCCGGAGCGCACGTCGTAGACATGCGCAACGGCGGGAAGCTCGATGACCGCCGACGAGAAGTCATCCTCGTCGATACTCAGCGGCGCTATGCTCCGCGAGGAGCGCCCGCCGAAGTAGCGCGGCAGCACGCCGAGGTAGCGGATCGGCCCGCGCTCGAACTGCACCACCTCCACGTAGCGCCGTGGCGAGCCGTCATCGTTGCGCACCACGGCCGGCGGCGCGATCTCGGCCTCGCCCAGCAGCTCCTCCGCCAGCACCAGCCAGGCCGCCGACAGCTCAGCGCCCGCGGAAAGCCGGTCCACCGTCTCGCCCGCTATCCCGGAGGGCCGGAACTCGCGGTACTCGGCGAGGAGGAAGTCGCAGTCCACGCGCGCTCCCTCGCCGATCTCGGTGCGCGTGATCGCGTCCTCGAGCGCCGTCGGATCGAGGGGCTGCTCAGGCTCCCGCCACCTGAGGGCCTCAACGTCCGTGGCCTCGCGCTCTTTGCCGTACTCGTTGAAGGCGCCGCAGTCGCCGAAGGTGAGCAGCAATCCGCCGGCGTGCACGAAGCCCTCCAGCGCGGCGATCTCTGCGTCTGAGAGCGCCAGCGAGTCAGGCAGGATGAAGACGCGGTAGCCGCGCTCGCTGAGCATCCCGGCCTCAAGCTGCTCGTGCGAGACGAAGTCGAACTGCAGGCCGAGGTCCTTAATGATCTCCGCGATGGAGGTCAGGTTCGCCAGTGCCGGCCGCCCCAGCATGTTGGCGAGATGGATGCTGCGCTGGCTGTAGTGCAGCGCGATCGGCGCAGGCGAGCGGTCGGCGGTCAGCAGCGCCTTGCCGATGCCCGATTTGAGCTCGGCGACCTCCTCGATGTGCCAGCGCGCGCGGTTAGTCAGCGTCAGGTCGGGCCGAACGTAGCCGCCGAGGTCGCCGCTGGAGGCCGAGTAGAGCGACACGCCCTGCATCCCGCTGAACACCTCCAGCCAGGGGAAGTAGCGCGCCATGACCTCGTTCGTGTCGGCGTAATCGTAGCCGACGAAGCCGGTGACGAGATCCCCGGGCTTGCGCCACGAGCGGATGCAGTCACGCTGAAGCCCGTCGTAGAAGGCCAGGTGCGTCAGCGTGTTCATCAGCCGCCACCAGTCGAAGCCGATGTAGTGGGCCGGATCGCGCGTGCCGGAGATGCCCAGGCGGTTGCGCGGATCGACCTCCTCGGCCAGCCCGCGCGCGGCCATCAGCGTGTCGGCGAACAGCCGGTCGCCGAAGGTGCGCTCGGCGAGGCCCTGCGGCGGCGGTGGGTCCTCGACGAACTCAATCGCCTCGAAGCTCGTCAGCGTCGTGCCCCACCGCTTGTTGAGGCGGTCGATCGTTCCGTGCCGCTCCCGCAGCCACGCGCGGAAGGCCGCCAGGGTGTGCTCGTCGCGGCGCAGCGTGTAGCCGCACTCATCGCCCACCGAGAAGTCGAACGCTCCCCAGTTGTGGGCGCCCTCGATCCTGGGTCGGATCGTCTCCAGGAACCGCTCGCGGAAGCCCGGCTCCGCGAGGTTCATCTTCTCGTAGCGCTCGCCGAGCTTGAAGTAGATGCGGTGCATGTTCTCCGGGCAGGGCCGCATGCCGTAGCGCGGATAGCCCGGCGGATGCCCGCCGATGGCGAAGTCCGCCAGCAGTGGGACCTGCCGCTGCAGCATCTGGTAGCCCCAGTGGCGCTTGCCGATGTACGAGCCGTAGGAGGCCCACAGCCCGACCTGATACTCGGCCAGGTCGGCCTCGAAGATCGTCGGCACCGGCGAGAAGCGCTCGTCCACGAGCCGCTCGCCGTCGCGCAGCGTCACGTGCATCATGCAGGTCAGCGACCGAGACAGCTCGGTCGGCAGCGTCACCTCGACGTCCGGCGCGGCATCGGCCTGCGCGGCGGCCACCAGCCCCTCGTAGCCGTCGCGCAGCTCCGCGCGCACGGTCAGCCCCTCGGCGGCCTCGCAGCGCACGGTCGCGGTCAGTTCGTCGCCCCGCTCATAGCGGTCACGATCGAGCGCGATCTCCGCGATGCCCGGGCCGTCCACGTGCGCGAGCGCGCAGCGCCAGTCGACCTGCCGGCCCTCCCCGTCCTCCAGCCACACAATCACGCAGTGCGCGCCGGTCTGCAGCGCCCGCTCGAAGCTCAGCGCAGGCGGCGCGGCGTTAGTCGCCGCCACCTCGCGGCCGTGCTCGTCGAGCAGCACCGCCCGCAGGCGCACGCCCTCACCCTCGACCGGGCAGGTCAACTCGATGCCGTCTGCGTCCGCGCGCATGACCTCGATCGCGCCCAGCCTCGCCGCCGGCTCGCCATGCGCGACCCAGCCCAGTACCTTCGCCAGGTGCGCGGCGTAGATCTCCCACGCGGGGAAGTCCTCCGGCGTGTTGCGTCCCGGCATCTGCGGCCAGAGTGCGGAGTTCATGTCCACGAACCGCTCGCCATCGGGGTTCTCGTAGCGCCATGCCGCCACCCGCCCATGGCCGATGGTGCCGCAGCGCAGGTCGCCGAACGCCCCATCGCGCAGGTCCTCCAGCAGCGGGAAGGGCATCGTCTCTAGCGGCGAGTCGAGCACCGGGAACCGGCGCTCGGGCAGGGCATCGAGCAGCGCTCGCAGGTCATCGCCCTCACCGCGCGGATGCACCCACAGCAGGCCCATGCCCCCGCGCACCAGCTCCAGGATACGATCCCGCGCCTCCGGCCGCAAGATCGCCCAGTCGATCCCGGCCAGCAGGAGCACGTCGGGCGTGACGCCCAACTCGGCCAGCAGCTCGCGGGTGCGGAAGTAGCCCATGCGCGGCTCCTGCCGCAGCAGGGCGAAGATGCGCTGGTTCATGCCCACGCGCTGCTCGAGCTCGACCGCGTCGCGCGCGCAGACGTACTGGATCACGGTGAGTACATCGGGCCTGCCGCCGGCGGGCCTGGGCGCCCAGTCGATGTGCGGCGTCTCGACCTCGGTGCTGATCGGCGGGATGAACCGGTAGGGGTCCTTCTCGGCCATGTACGCCTCAAGGTCGATGGCCTCGCCGGGCATCTCGACGGAGGCGGCGTCGAAGTCGCCGGGATGCACCATCAGCTCCGTCACGCAGATCAGCCCCGAGCGCGGCGGCCCGCCGGGGCGCTCGGGAGGCTGGGACATCGTGAAGAGCACGTATCGTCCCGCTGCGCGGAACTCCGGGCTGGGTGAGCGGAGCGTCTGGTAGCCATCGGGCGCCACCTCGAGCCCCTCGCCCGCGTCCCACGAGACGACCTCGTGCAGCCGGTCCATGCTCTCCCCCACCCGCACGGTCACCTCGGGCGGGTGTGCGGCGCGCCCATGCACCGCGGCGACGGACACGCCGGCGATCGCGCCGGATGCGCCCAGGTCAACCAGCACCTCCGCGGTGAAGCCCGGGTGGACGCGCCAGGCCATTGTGTTGTCGCGCGTCCAGTACCCGCTGCCCCAGGCGCCGTCGGTGAGGATGATCAGGTCGCTCTCCCGCGTGCGCCCGTAGCTGCGGGCCGTGAGCACCTCGTACTCGGCGCCGAGCGCCAGATTCCCCGGCTGCTCGGCCTCCTGCGCCCACGCAGGCCGGCAGATGA
>JALGUJ010000108.1 GCA_029820945.1 Candidatus Zipacnadia bacterium
GCCTGTGCCTGGCCGTCCCTGGACTCGCCCCCGCTTTGCGCGGACTGCGCATCGCCTTCCTCGCCGACCTGCATGAGGGCCGGCTCTACGTCCCCCGCGAGGAGCTGCTTGCGGCCGTAGAGGAGGCCGACCCGGGCCTGCTGCTGCTGGGCGGCGATTACGCGTGCAGCGGGCGGTATCGTGCCGCGGCGCTCGAGCTGGTGGCCGACCTGGCGGACGGTCGGCCGACCTTCGCCGTGCTGGGCAACACCGACCACTACCAGCGGCTCGACCCGGAAGTGCTGGGCACGCTCCTGCGCAAGACAGGCGGCGACCTACTCGTCAATGGCGCCGGCCGACTGGAGATCGGCGCCGCCACCATCGAGATCCTCGGCGTCGATGATCCGCTTCACGGGCACGCGGACGTTGCCCGGACGCTGGCCCAGGCCCACGGCGGCGCCGACCTGCGGGTCGCCATCACGCACTCTCCGGCCCTCTGGCAGGAGTTGCGCCGGTTTGAGGCGCATATCTGCCTCTGCGGGCACACACACGGCGGCCAGGTCAGGCTGCCCCTGCTGGAGGCGCTGATGACGCACCTGAGCTACCCCAGGCGCCTGGCGGCCGGGCTCTTCCGCTACCGCGACCACGAGGCCGCCGACCTGGAGTGCGTTGCCGGCCACTGGCGTATCCTCGGGGTGAAGGGACGGCCGATCCACGTGGACGCTGCTGCGGGCCCGCTGCTCTACGTCAGCCGTGGAGTCGGCGTCGGCGCGGTGCCGTTCCGCTTCCTGTGCCCTCCCGAGCTCGTCGTGATTGAGCTCGTCCCGGGGGATGAGCCGGAGGGGGAACACGGGTGACCGATTCAGCGGACCGCTCTCACTACTTCGTGCGGCGGCCCGACGCGGAGTCGCGTCCGCGCGAGGTCGAGGCGGAGGTGCGCGGACACAGGCTGCGCCTCCTCACTGATCGGGGAGTCTTCTCCTACGCGAAGGTGGACCCGGGAAGCCGGCTGCTGGCGGAGCAGATGGAGCTGCCGGCCGAGGGCGACCTGCTCGACTGGGGCTGTGGCTGGGGCCTGCTGGGGATCGTGGCTGCCAGGACGCGCCCCGCCCTGCACATCACCATGGTCGATGTCAACGAGCGTGCCTGCGAGCTGGCGCGCCACAACCTGCGCGCCAACGGGGTTCACGCCGATGTCCTGTGCGGCGATGCCGCCGAGCTGCTCGTCGGCCGCAGCTTCGATGCGGTCGTCTGCAATCCGCCCATCAGCGCCGGGCGCCCGGCCGTGCTGGCGGTGATGGACCAGGCCGCCCGCGCTCTGCGGCCGGCCGGAAGCTTCTGGATGGTCGCGGCCACGAAGAAGGGCGCTAAGACCCTGCGGCGGGAGCTCGAGGCGCGCTTCGACAGGGTGGAGCGCGTCGCGATGCGGGGCGGATTCCGTGTCTACCGTACCCGAGAGCCGATCGACACGGAGGTCGAGGAGTATGACCAGTAGGGAGCGCGTGCTTGCGGCCCTGCATCACCGGGAGCCGGACCGTGTACCCATTGATGACCACCCGTGGCGCACCACCGTGGTCCGGTGGCACGAGGAGGGCCTGCCCGAGGGTGTCACACCCGCCGAGTACTTCGGCTTCGAGTTCTCCGGCGCGGGCGCCGACACGACGCTGAGGATGGAGCCGCAGGTTGTCGAGGAGACCGACGAATACACCATCGCCTGGAACGCCAACGGCGCGCTGCGCAAGAACTTCAGGCACTCGACCTCCACCCCCGAGTGCATCGACTTCAAGATCAAGACCAGCGCCGACTGGTACGCCTTCAAGCAGGACCTGGAGATCGGTCGCGACCGCATCAACTGGGAGGCCGGGCTCGCCAGCCTGCGCGCTGCGCGCGAGAAGGGCCTGTGGTTCCCCTACCGGGCGGCGACCGGCTACGACAAGACCCAGGGCATCTGCGGCTCGGAACGGCTGCTCATCGCCATGGCACAGGAGCCGGACTGGGCCGCCGACATGTACATGACCGCCGCCGACATGATCGTCGAGACCGCCAGACTCATGATCGGCGGCGGCTTCGAGTTTGACGGCGCCTTCATCTACGACGACATGGGCTACCGCAACGGCCCGCTGTTCTCTCCACAGATGTACCGCGACCAGTGCTTCCCCGCCCACAAGAAGATCTGCGACTTCTTCCACGAGCATGACCTCAAGGTCATCCTGCACTCCTGCGGGAACGTCACCGCCCTGGTGCCCGACCTGATCCGGGCGGGCTTCGACTGCCTCCAGCCGCTTGAGGTCAAGGCCGGAATGGACCTGCTGGCGCTCAAGGAGCAATACGGCCAGGAGCTCGCCTTCATGGGCGGCATCGACGTGCGCAAGATGGCCAATCCCGATCCGCGCGTGATCGAGGACGAGATCCGCACCAAGGTCGGGATCGCCAAGCGCGATGGGGGCTACATCTACCACTCGGACCATTCAGTGCCCGACGATGTGAGCTTCGACCGCTTCAAGTACGTGATCGAGCTGGTGCACCGCTACGGCAGCTACGACTAGGCGCCTTGCACGGGAGCGGTGACTCGATGGCGGACAGGTCGCGAACGGCCCTGGCCCTTCTGGCGGCGGCCCTGGTGTGTGGGGCAGGCATCCGGTTGGTGGGAATGGCCGTTAAGCAGGGCTACGTCCACGACGAGACCATCTCCTACCTGGCCGCCACCGGCAACCAGGTCAACTGGGCGAGCGCGCGCGACCGGCTCGAATACCCCTTCGCCGCATGGGCGCCGGTGGCCGATTGGCAGCGGCTCTA
Source organism: Candidatus Zipacnadia bacterium (assembly GCA_029820945.1). Lineage (GTDB taxonomy): Bacteria > Armatimonadota > Zipacnadia > Zipacnadales > UBA5352 > JALGUJ01. Next base: position 2,776 of record JALGUJ010000108.1, read on the forward strand.
CACGTCGTCCGAGGAGACGACGCTGCGCTGCATCGCCTCGGACCTGACACTGCAGGACACGCACCCGCCGCTGTACTTCTGGCTGCTGCACTACGCAGTGGCAGCGTTCGGGATCCACCCGTGGACCGGCCCGGCGCTGAACCTGGTGCTGGCGCTCGCGACGGTGCTGGCCCTGTACGGTCTGGCCGGCGCGGCGGGGATGCGTTCGTACCAGGCGGCGCTGGCCTCCTTCATCTGGGCGGTCAGCCCCGCCGCCGTCTTCACCTCCGCCCAGGCCCGCCACTACGAGCTGTTCGCGCTTACGGGCCTGGCGTTCGTGTGGCTGCTCATCCGGGCCATCGATGAGCGCGCGGGCGGCAGGTTGGCGACCTTCGCCGCGCTGTCAGTGGTCACCACCCTGGGTCTGCTCACGCACTTCTACTTCGCCCTCGTCGTCGCGAGCGCGGTCCTGGCCGTGCTGCTGACTCGAGCTACCCCCCGATGCCGGACCGCGCTGGCGATCGGCCTCGCGCTGATCGTAGGCGCGGGGCTGCTCTTCGCCGTCCACCCCCACTTCTGGCGCTCTTTCGCCTGGGGCCGCCACATGGTCGTCCCGTTCTCGTGGAGCGAGATGCCGGGGCGTCTGAGAGTCGTCGCGTACACCCTCGGCAGTTTCGTCACCGTATCCAGGCGCATCGCCACCGCCCTTGTGGCCCTGCTCGCCGCCGGGGTGGTGTCCGCTCTCGCCCTCCGGCGTCCCAGCCGAAGCTGGATCGCCCGCCAGTGGCACGACATCGGGCCGCGCCTGAGGGTAGTCCTCGCCTCCGGTGGGCTGCTGTTGGCGATGCAGATGGCCATCTACCTGTCCTTCCTCAGCCCCGAGCACGCCTTCGGCCTGCGCTACATGAGCCCGGTCTGGCCCTTCCTGGCCATCGGCGTCACGCTCGTCTTCACCCGGATGCGCGGTCATCTCCCGTCGCTGTTGGCGTTCGCGCTGCCGGTGCTGCTGCTGGCTTCATCGCTGGCGGCGACCCTCCGCTACCAGGGCCCGGCGTTTCGGCCCATGATCCCGACCCAGATCATCCACGATGCGGACCGAATTCTGGTCGATACCTCCGCGCGCGGCGCGCTGCTGCGAGTCCTCCTGCACGCACGCGCCGATACCAAGGTGTTCGCCGCGGAGCAGGCCCACCTGTTGAGCCACACGCGGGACTGGCTGCCGCAGATACGCGCGGGCGACCTCTACGTGAGCATGCTGCCCGAGGGTAACACCCTCAAGATGAGGCAGGAAATCGCAGCTCTGCTGGGCAAAAAGCACGAGGTCGGGGTCGCACATGGGGCACTGGATGGATACACGGTCGCGTATGGGCTCGGTCCTGCAGTCGGCGAAGGGCCCTGATCGCCCGAATTGGGCCCGCCCGTCCGTTGAAGAGGAAGCCAGCCGTCGTGTATAATCATCTTTGTGCTTCGGACGCCCGGACCCGGCACCTGGCGGGCCAGGCGGTGGAGAGCCTGCAGAGCCTGTGTGGGCGAGCCCCGGATGTGGTTGCCCGCGCTCCGGGTCGTCTGGAGATGCTGGGCGGGCACACCGACTACAACGAGGGCTTTGTCGCCGCCATCGCCATCGAGCAGGCCACGGTGGTGGCCGCCGCGCGGCGCGAGGATGCTATCGTGCGCGCGCGCACCGACCGCGAGGGCGGCCAGGCCGAGTTCGACCTACGCCGGCTCGACGCGGGCCCATGGGGCGCATGGTGGGACTACGTGGCGGCTGTCGCGGGCGAGCTGCAGCGCGAGGGCTGCGCTCCTCCCGGCGCGGACATCGCCATCGCCAGCGACGTGCCGGTGGGCGGGGGAGTGGCGTCATCGGCGGCGCTGGAGGTCGCGTGCGCGATCGCCCTGAGCACGCTGGCCGGATGCACGGTGGAGCCCGAGGCGCTGGCGCTGCTGTGCCAGCGGGCCGAGAACGACTTCGTCGGGATGCGCTGCGGAATCCTGGACCAGTTTGCGTGCGTGTTCGGCCGGCCTGACCGGGTCATGTGGCTGGACTGCCGTACGCGGGAGCGGCGCCTGGTGGAGATGGGCGCCGCCGGTCTGCGCTTCGTCGTCTGCGATACGCGCAAGCCGCGCGAGCTGGTGGATTCAGCCTACAACGAGCGCCGGCAGCAGTGTGAGCGGGCGGCCGGGTGCCTGGGCGTGGCGGCCCTCCGGGATGTGGACCTGCGCATGCTCGAGGAGAGGGCGCATCTGCTCGACGAGACGCTGCTGCACCGCGCGCGGCACATCGTGAGCGAGAACGAGCGCGTGCAAGCGGGAGTGGCGGCGCTGGAGGCCGGCGACGTAGAGGCTCTGGGGGAGCTTATGAACGCGAGCCATGTGAGCGCGCGGGACGACTACGAGGTGAGCTGCGCGGAGCTTGAGGCCATGCGCAACGCAGCGCTGGCGGCTCCGGGCTGCCACGGTGCACGCCTGGTGGGGGCGGGTTTCGGCGGCTGCGTGATGGCGCTGGTTGACGCCTCCACGGTTGATGAGTTCGCTGCACAGACAGCCGAGGAGTACGAGCAGGAGACGGGTCTGACGCCCGAGATCTTCGCCACCCGTGCCGGCGACGGCGCCGGCCGGGTGCGGGTGCGGTGACGGCCCATACGAGAGGCCGGGGACTGATAGCGGTGACGCGGCTGGACGAGGTGCGGGCCAAGCTGGAGAAGGTGCGTGCCTTCCTCGACGAGCGCGACCTGGAGGGCGTGGTGCTGAGCACGCGCGCGAACTTCGCGTGGCTGACCGCCGGCGGCAGCAGCCATGTCGGGCTCGGCTCCGAGACGGGCGTGTGCTGGCTGGTGGTCACGCCGGGCGAGCAGCTTCTGCTCACCGACAACATCGAGGCCGGACGCTTCAAGGACGAGGAGATCGGCGAGCTGCCCTTCGAGATCCGCTCCGCGCAGTGGGATGAGGAGGACCGCCGCGCCATGCTCGGCGCGGTCGGCACCGGGCGCCTCGGGGCCGACGTGCCCCTGCCCTTCGCCGAGGACGTCTCGGAGGGCGTCAGCCGGCTGCGCTGGTCGCTGTGCGAGCCGGAGATCGAGCGCTATCGGGAGATCGGCCGCATCGCATCACAGGCCATCGCTGAGACGGGGCGCGAGATCGAGCCGGGGATGACCGAGCACGAGATCGCCGGGGTGCTGATGGGTAAGGTCTTCGCGGCCGGGGCGCAGCCAGTGGTGGCGCTGATCGCCGCGGACGAGCGTGTGCAGCTCTACCGCCACCCGATCCCGACCGACAGGCGCCTGGAGCGGCATGCGATGCTGGTCGTGGGCGCGTGCAAGTGGGGTCTGGGGATTTCCGCCACGCGCATGGTGCACTTCGGCAAGCCGGCGGCGGACCTGCGCGACAGGCATCGGGCCTGCTGCTACGTAGACGCCTGCTTCAACCTCAGCAGCCGACCCGGGACGCCCGTCTCGGAGATCTTCCGCAGGGCCGTCGCGGCCTACGACGAGACCGGCTACGCGGATGAGTGGCGCCTGCACCACCAGGGAGGGGCCACGGGCTACGCCGCCCGCGACTATAAGGGCACGCTCGAGAGCGAGGAGACGGTGCTTGAGGACCAGGCGTTCGCGTGGAATCCGTCGATCACCGGGACGAAGTCGGAGGATACCATCATCGCGCGCGCCGGCGGCCCGGAGTTCCTCAGCGACGCGGCGGGCTGGCCGACGCTCGAGGTTACCTACGAGGGCATAGCGCTGCAGCGGCCGGACATACTCGTGCGTTGAGCGTTGACCCAGCAGGGATCGCGGCAACATACGCACCACACGACGTGCAGCAGAGGGAAACAGTGTATCTGAAACGTCTTGAGATGCGAGGCTTCAAGAGTTTCGCGGACCGCACTGAGTTCGAGTTCGGCCCTGGCCTGACAGCCATCGTGGGGCCCAACGGCGTGGGCAAGAGCAATGTGGCCGACGCCATCCTCTGGGTGCTCGGCGAGCAGAGCAACCGAGCTATCCGCACGCAGACCTCCCAGGACGTCATCTTCGCCGGTGCCGAGGAGCGCAGCCCGCTCGGCATGGCGGAGGTGCGGCTGCTGCTGGACAACAGCCACGGGGTGCTGCCCGTGGACTTCACCGAGGTCGAGGTCTGCCGGCGCCTCTACCGCACCGGGGAGAGTGAGTACGGCATCAACAGCTCGAGCTGTCGCCTGCGGGACATCCACGAGCTCTTCGTGGACACCGGAGTGGGCCAGGCCGCCTACTCGCTGGTAGGCCAGGGCGAGATCGATGCCATCCTCAGCGTGCGCTCCGAGGACCGGCGGGAGCTGATGGAGGAGGTCGCCGGCATCGGGAAGTACCGCCGGCGGCGCCGCAAGGCACAGCGCCAGCTCGAAGCCACGGAGGCGAACGCGAGGCGCATCTCCGACATCATCTACGAGCTGTCATCGCAGCGCGAGCCGCTGGAGCGCCAGGCCGAGAAGGCGCGCCAGTACAGGGAGCTCGACGATCGCCTCCGGGGGGTGGAGCTGCGGCTCCTCGCCCTCGACTACCGCCGCCGCCACCAGCGCCTCGGCGAGCTCTCCAACGAGCAGGAGGTCGGGAGGGCCGACGCTGAGGGCACTCGATCTCGGCTGAACACCATCGAGACCGAGACGGAGCGGACCGCCGCCGAGCTGCACCGGCTGGAGCGGGAGCTGTCGCGGCTCCGCGAAGAGGCGCGGGAGGCCGAGCGCGAGGCCGAGCGCACCGAGCGCGCCCATGCGGTCACCGAGGAGAAGCTGCGCGCGAGCGTGGAGCGCATCGAGGACCTCGAGGCATCCGGCCGGGACGCCGCCTCCCGGACCGACGAGCTCGCGGGGCGGGTCGAGCGCCTTCGGGCTCAACACGGGGATGTGCAGGGCCAGGTCGAGGAGACGACCCGGGAGATGGAGCGCCGGCGAGGCGATCTCCAGGAGCGCGAGCGCCTGCGCCAGGAGGTCGGCCGGCGGCTGGCCGGGCTGGCCGACGAGAGGGAGCAGTGCGCGCGCGGCGCCGAGAGCCTGCTGCGCGAGGCCGAGGCGATGGAGAGCCTCCAGCAGGAGCTGCTTGAGCGCGTGCAGCGGCTGGAGAGCCAGCAAGCCGCGCTGAGCAGCCAGGCTGAGGATGCGCGGGATCGTCTGGCTGAGGGCAGCGAGCGCAGGGATGAGCTGGCCGCCCGCGTCAATGAGGCGCGCGCGCGGCTGGATGAGCTGTCGTGCCGCCACGAGAGCCTGACGCGCACGCTTCGCGAGCACCGCGCCAAGCGCGACATCCTGGCCGGGGCCGCGACCGCCGCGGAGACCCGGCTGGCGCTGCTCACGGAGCTGGACGAGAGCCACGAGGGCTTCGAGGATTCGGTTCGAGTAGTGCTTGAGGCCGCGGAGCAGGGGCGGCTGGACGGCGTGAAGGGCGTGGTGGGCGCGCTGCTGGACGTGCCGGCGCGCCACGAGGCCGCGATCGAGGCGGCCCTGGGCGAGCGCCTGCAGTGGATCGTCGTCGATACCCCCGAGCAGGCCCTGGCCGGCGTCGAGTTCTGCCGCGAGCAGGGCCTGGGGCATGCGACCTTCCTGCCGCTGTCATCGCTGACATCGCTGGGGCCATCAACCGCCACGGCCGCAGGGGAGGGCTGCATCGGGATCGCATCGCGGCTCGTGCGCGCCCCGCAGGAGGTGCGGCAGGCGGTCGATTATCTGCTGGGCGACTGCGTGCTGGTGGAAGACCTCGAGACCGGCCTGCGCCACCTGCGGCGGAGCGGCTGGCGGTCCCGCGCCGTCACCGTTGATGGCGAGCTGATCGAGCGCGGCGGGGCGGTCCGGGGCGGCTCCAGGCCCGAGGACGTCGTGCAGGTCTTTTCGCGCAAGCGCGAGATCGAGCGTGTGAGCGAGGAACTCGCCCAACTGCGCCGGGCCCTGGCCGCGGTGTGGCAGTGTGAGGAGCAACTCGAGCGAGAGGCCGACCGGCTCTCCGCGGAGAGTGAGGCGGCGTCCGATCTGCTTAGCGACCGGCGGACCGAGCTGTCTGAGGCCGAGCGGGACCTGGTGCACACGCGCGATCAGGCGGAGGCCGCCAGGGCAGCCTCAGAGGAGATCGACAGCGAGGTGCACGCCCTCACGGAGCGGCTGGAGGCCACGGGCGGCCGCCGGCAGGACCTGACCCACCGAGCCGAGGAGCTGCAGGGCCGCGTCGCCGAGCTTGACCAGCGGATTGAGGCGGTGAGCGGCGAGCAGCTCTCTGCGTCCGAGATCGAGGAGCGGCGGCGCGCACTGACCGAAAGCGAGGTCGCCCTCGCGGCCCTGCGCGAGAAGGAGCGCTCGCTGCAGGAGCTGCTGAGCCACACTGAGGAGCAGTTGGCGCGCGCCCGCGAGGACGCTGCCGCGGCCGAGGAGACGCGCGAGAGGGTGACGGCCCGCATCTCCGCGCTGCAGGAGGAGCTGGAGCAGACCGCACGCACCCTCGCCGAGCAGCGCGAGCGGGCCCGCAAGCTGCGCGAGGTCGTCGGACAGCGGACCGAGGCCGTCGATCAACTGCGCGATCACAGCGAGCAGCTCGAGGCGTCGGGCAGGGAGCTACGGCGCATCCTTGAGAGCCAGCAGGAGAGGGCGCAGCATGCCGAGGTCGTGCTCACCCGCGAGCAGGCGCAGCTCGAGAGCATCCGGGAGCGCCTCGCCGACGTCTACGAGGTCACGCCGGCGCAGGCGCTGGAGCAGCTCGGCGATGAGGAGCCCAGCCGGCAGAAGATGGCGCGCGACGTCAACGCCCTCAAGCGCGAGATCCGAGCGCTCGGCCACGTGAACCTCAGTGCCATCGACGAGTGCGAGCGCCTGACGGCCCGCGAGGAGTTCCTCAGGGGGCAGCGAGAGGACCTGGAGCAGGCGCGCGCGGACCTGCTCGAGATCATCGACGAGATCGACTCCGCCGCCGAGAAGCAGTTCCTGGAGACCTTCGAGCAGATCGGGGTGGCCTTCGACGAGACCTTCACCACGCTCTTCGGGGGCGGACGGACGGAGCTGTACCTGACTAACGAGGACGATCCGCTTGAAAGCGGCGTGGAGATCTTCGCCCAGCCGCAGGGCAAGCGGCAGAAGCACCTGAGCCTGCTGTCCGGCGGCGAGCGGGCCATGACCGCCCTCGCGCTGCTGTTTGCCATGCTCAAGGTCAAGCCCAGCCCGTTCTGCGTGCTGGACGAGATCGACGCGGCGCTCGATGCGACCAACACCGACCGTTTCGTGCGGCTGCTGGACGAGTTCGCCGAGCGGTCGCAGTTCATCATCATCACCCACAACCCCCGGACCATGGAGGCCGTGGACCTGCTGCATGGGGTGACCATGCAGGAGCCCGGCGTCTCGCAGCGCATCTCCGTCGAGCTGGCGGATGCGCAGGAGCAGGCGCGCAGGCAGCGAGAGCGCGAGCGCAGCCAGGCCCGCGAGGACACGGCCGCCGGCGTCCCCGGATCCGGGTAGCGATCCACCGACGCATGGGGTGGCAGCGGGCACTGGACCGGATGTGAGATCCAGAGGGGCGAGAGCACAGTGCTGAAGGGGCTGTTCCGGCGCGTGGGCAATGTCCTGCGCGGCCGGGCCACGCTAAACGAGGAGTCAATCGACGAGCTTGAGGCGGCGCTGGTGCAGGCGGACGTGAGCGTGCCCGTCGCCATGGAGATCGTCGAGCAGCTTCAAGAGCAGGCCGAGAGCGGGCGCGTCACCGATGAGGAGAGCCTGCTGGCGCTGCTCCGCGACGCGGTCTACGAACGCCTCGAGCCCTGGGAGGGGACGCTCAACCTCGCCGCCGATCCGCCCGTGACCATGCTGGTGCTGGGCGTCAACGGCGTGGGCAAGACCACGACGATCGCCAAGCTCGCGTACGCCTTCAAGACCGCCGGAATGGACGTGATCCTCGCCGCGGGCGACACCTTCCGCGCCGCCGCGATCGAGCAGCTTCAGGCCTGGGCGAACCGCGTCGGCTGCCAGGTCATCGCGCAGAAGATGGGCGCCGACCCCGCCGCGGTGATGTTCGATGCCCTCGATGCCGCCAGGGCGCGCGGCAGCGACGTCGTTATTGCCGACACCGCGGGCCGCCTGCACACCAAGATCAACCTGATGGAGGAGCTGCGGAAGATGAGCCGGATCGTCGAGCGGGCCAACGGGCGGCCCGCCGACGAGCGGCTGCTCGTCATCGACGCGAATACCGGCCAGAACGCCATCAACCAGGGCCGCCAGTTCCACCAGGCCGTTGGCGTGACGGGCATCGCCATCGCCAAGCTCGACAGCACGGCCAAGGGCGGCACGCTGCTGTCGCTGACCCAGGAGCTGGAGATCCCCATCAAGGTCGTCGGCGTGGGTGAGAGGCTCGAAGACCTGATCCCCTTCTCGGCCCGCGACTTCGCTGACGCCATCGTCTGAGCTTCCGCCGGTTGCACGAGGAGGCGGTCACATGGAGGAGCTTAGCCGCGCCGCAGTCGAGGCCGCGGCGGCGGCCGGGGCATCGTACGCCGACGCGCGCTGCGTCGAGACGCGCACGGAACGCGCCCGGGTAAAGAACGGGGCCACCGACGCCCTGTCGGCCGACACCGACCGGGGCGTGGGGGTGCGCGTCATCGCCCACGGAGCCTGGGGCTTCGCCGGGACGTCCGACCTATCCCCCACCGCGGTGCGGGAGACGGCGCGCCGCGCCGTGGACCTCGCCCGCGCTGCCGCCACGACGATTGACCAGCTCGTCCGCCTCGCGCCGGTCGAGCCGGCGGTCGATGAGGTGTCCGCGCAGTTCGAGATCGACCCCGATGAGGTGCCGGTGCGAGACCGCCTCGACCTGCTCATCGAGTGTGACCGGCCGATGCGGGAAGAGGGCGCCGACATCGCGCTCGGGCACGTCTTCGTCCTCCGGCGGAACCAGCACTTCGCGTCCAGCGAAGGCGCCTCGATCTACCAGGAGCGCATCGAGACCGGCGGCGGCATCCAGGCGACGGCCGTGGGCGGGGGCCGCGCCCAGCGCCGCTCCTACCCCTGCTCCCACGGCGGGCAGGTGATGACCCGCGGCTGGGAGGTCATCGAGGAGCTGGATCTGCCCGCGCACGCCCGGCGCATCGCGGCCGAGGCCCGGCGGCTTCTCGACGCGCCGCCCTGCCCCGGCGGCCGCATGGACGTCATCCTCGCGGCCGGGCAGCTCGCCTTGCAGCTCCACGAGTCCTGCGGCCATCCCATCGAGCTCGACCGCGTGCTCGGCACCGAGGCGTCGTATGCGGGTAAGAGCTTCCTCACCCCGGAGAAGCTGAAGCGCTTCCGCTACGGCTCGGACATCGTCAACATCACCGCTGATGCGACGCTACCCGGCGGCCTGGGCTCCTTCGCCTACGATGACGAAGGCGTGCCCGCACAGCGCTCGTGGATCGTGCGGGACGGCATCTGCACCGGCTACCTGACCTCACGCGAGACAGCGGCCCAGCTCGGCCTGGAGGGCAGCAACGGCTCCATGCGTGCCGACGGCTGGGCGCGGCTGCCGCTCATCCGCATGACGAACGTCAACCTCGAGCCGGGCTCGGTCCCACGCGAGGAGATCATCGCCACCACTGAGCGGGGAATGCTCATGGAGGACAATCTGAGCTGGAGCATCGACGATCGGCGGCTCAACTTCCAGTTCGCCTGCGAGGTCGGCTGGCTGATCGAGAATGGCGAGATCGCCGGGATGGTGCGCAATCCGACCTACACGGGGATCACGCCCGAGTTCTGGGGCTCCTGCGATGCCATCGCGAGCGACGAATGGCGCGTGTGGGGCATCCCCAACTGCGGGAAGGGCGAGCCGGGACAGACCGCTCACGTCGGCCACGGGGTGTCCGCGGCGCGCTTCCGAGGCGTGCGCGTCGGGGTGACCGAGAATGAGTGAGCCGCTGTTGATGGATCCCGAGATCGCGCTGGGCATCTGCGAGCGCGTCCTGGAGGCGTCGACCGCGGAACAGACCGAGGTCAATCTGCTGGCCCGGCGCAGCGGTCTGACCCGCTTCGCCGAGAACCACATCCACCAGAACGTGGCGGAGACGGACGCGAGGGCGATCGTGCGCAGCGCCATAGGCCAGCGCGTGGGCGTGGCGGCCACGAATGACACCTCGGACCGGGGGCTGCGCGACGTGGCGGAGCGCGCCGCGCTGCTGGCGTCCCTGTCCACGCCGGACGAGGATTTCCCGGGGCTGCCCAAGCCGGCGGACGAGCTGGCGCAGGTGAGCGGTTCACCCGCCACGGCCGCCTTCGGCCCGGCCGAGCGCGCCGAGGCCGTCGCCACCTGCATCGACGTCGCGCGCCAGCACGGACAGACCGCGGCGGGCGCCTGCTCGGCCGCGGTCACGATGCGGGCGGTCGCCAACTCGCCCGGCATCCGTGCCTGCGCCGAGACCACAAGCGCGAACCTGCGCATGATCTTCGCCGCGGCCGACAGCAGCGGGTACGCCGAGCAGCGCGCGGAGGCGGCCTCGGAGCTGGCGCCCCGCGCGCTGGCTGAGCTCGCCGCCGACACGGCCCGGCGCACGGCCGGGCCACGCGAAGTCGAGGCGGGCCGATGGGACGTCATCCTCCACCCGGCTGCGGTCGCCGACATGCTCCTCCTGCTGGCCAGCAGCGCCTTCAACTCGCTCGCCTGGCACGAGGGGCGCAGCCCGCTGTGCGGCCGCATGGGCGACCGGGTCTGCGACGAGAGCGTTACCGTCTGGGACGACGCTCTCGACCCCCGCGGCCTGCGCGAGCCCTTCGACTGGGAGGGCGTGCCCACCCGCCGTGTCGAGCTGCTCACCAGGGGGGTGGCGGCCGGTCTCGTCCACGACACCCGGACCGCCGCGCTACAGGATGCCCGCTCCACCGGTCACGCCACGCCGCCCTCGAGCGGCCTGGGCCCGGTGCCCGCCCATCTCTTCATGCAGCCGGGCGAGGCCGACGTCGAGGAGATGATCGCGGCCATCGAGCGAGGCCTGGTGGTCACGCGCTTCCACTACACCAACCTGGTTGACCCGCGACAGGCGACCTTCACCGGCATGACGCGAGACGGGACCTTCCTGATTGAGGGCGGCGAGGTCGTGGGGGGCGTGCGCAACCTGCGCTTCACCGAGAGCATCCTTGACGCGCTCTCGCGCGTCACCATGATCGGTCGGCAGGGCGTGCTGTGCGGCCGCGCCTGGGTGCCCGCCGTCGCGATCGAGGGCTTCCGCTTCACCGGCGTTACCGAGTTCTGACAGGTGCAGACGTTGTGGTGTGAGGGGCCTTGGATGCCCGACAGGAGCTTGGTGCAGGGGAGTTACGACGAGGCGTACGGGCGGCAGGGGCGGCAGGCACTCGACGTACCTCGCACGCAATGGCTTCACGGTTGATGCCCTCGACATCTCGCAGGAGGCTGTCGAGAAGCTGCGCGAGGCGACGCGCCGCAGCCACCTGCCCATCAGGCCCCGCCTTCGCAGACGCGCTGAGCCCCGGCGGCCGGGAGCAGCTCATCGCGCTGTTCCCCGGCCTGCACGTGGAGCGATGCGAGCATCTGTCGGCGATCGACGGCGGTCACGGCCCACTGCACCGGCATCACGTGCTGCGGCTCTACGGCGCGCTGACCTGAGACGCCGAAGCGCCCGCAGCGGCGGGCCGCGGGCGCCGGGCCTTCATCCTGTTGCCTGCACGGCTCAGGAGCCGTAGGCCTCCCTGGGATCGAAGACCTTCTCGCAGATCCTCTCCCACTCCCCGTGGTGCAGCTCACGGAAGAAGCAGGAGCGGTAGCCCAGGTGGCAGGCGCCTCCGGTCTGCTCCACGCCGATCATCAGCGTGTCCATGTCGCAGTCAACGCGCACCCAGCGCACCCTCTGCACATTGCCCGAGGTGGCGCCCTTCACCCACAGCTCCTGCCGAGATCGGCTCCAGTAGGTCGCGTTCCCCGTCTCGACGGTATGCCGCAGGGCCTCCTCGTTCATGTAGGCGACCATCAGCACCTCGTTCGTCTCGTGGTCGCAGACGACCGCCGGAATGAGGCCCCGATCATCGAACTTCAGGCCATCGGTGTACACCCTGGTCGATCCTCCTGTTCTCTCACGGCGCCGCCCCCGGGGCGTCGGGCTCGTCGTCACCGCGCTCGTCCAGTATCCGCGCGACCTCCTCCAGGCTCACGTCGTGCCAGTCCCGGTAGGCGCTGGCCACGGCGAAGCGCATCCCGCCGCGCAGGTTGCAGCAATAGAGGCGATCCGCACCGGCCATGATACGCCGGACGGCATCCGTGTGCGCGGTGGGCACCGCGACGACCACCTCTGATGGCCCGTGCGACCTGACGGCCGCCACGGCCGTCAGCATCGTGAAGCCCGACGCCAGCCCGTCATCGGTCAGGATGACGGTGCGGCCCGAGACCTCCGGCAGAGGGCGGTCCCCTCGCAGCTCCGCCACGCGCCGGCCGACGCGTGCCCTGGTGCGGATGACGCCCTCCTGCACCTCCGCATCCGCGATGCCCAGGCGGCCGATGAGCTGCTCGTTCAGCTTCACGCTTCCGTCAAAGGCCACCGCACCGTAGCCGGCCTCGCGGTTCCAGGGCAGCGTGATCTTGCTCACCACCGCTACGTCCAGCGCCAGCTCCAGCTCGTCCGCAAGCACCGCCGCCACTGGCACGCCGCCCGCGGGAATGCCCAACACCAGCGCACCCCCGCTGCGGAAGTCTGCCATCAGATCGGCCAGCCTGCGCCCCGCCTCCGCCCGGTCGGCGAACACCCCGATGCGGTCGCGCAGCTCCGACATGTCGATGACCGTGTCCGGGACCTCGCCCTGGTCAGTCGCGTGCATGGCCTCTCTCCGGGGCTTCCGCCGCCGCCACGTCCGTCACAGCCTGACGGGGACGCCGCGCGCGGCCAGCTCCTCCTTGACCTGCCTGATCGTGTACTCGCGGAAGTGGAAGATGCTCGCCGCCAGCACCGCGTCGCAAAGACCGTAGTCGATGGCGTCGTACATGTGGTCAACGTTGCCGGCCCCGCCGGAGGCGATGACGGGGACGCCCGCCCGCTCCGAGATGCGCCGGAGCAGCTCGAGGTCATAGCCGGCCTTCGTGCCGTCCGCATCGATGCTGGTCACGAGCAGCTCGCCCGCGCCCAGCTCCTCGACGCGTTGCGCGTACTCCAGCGCATCGACCTCGGTGGGCCGGGTCCCGCCGTGCGTGTGCACGCGCCACTGGATCTCCTCGTCGGGCGCGGGCCCCAGGTCCTCCTCATCCCCCACCACCCGCTTGGCGTCGATCGCCACGACGATGCACTGCGAGCCGAAGCGCTCGGCGCCCTCTGTGATGATCTCTGGGTTGCGCACGGCGGCGGTCATGATGGAGACCTTGTCCGCGCCGGCCTTCAGCGTGTCGCGGATGTCGTCGATGGTGCGGATGCCGCCGCCCACCGTCAGGGGGATGAACACCTGCTCGGCGGTGCGCCGCACCACGTCCAGCACGGTGTCGCGGCGTTCCAGTGAGGCGCTGATGTCCAGGAATGTCAGCTCGTCCGCCCCCTGCTCGTTGTACCACGCGGCCTGCTCTACCGGGTCGCCGGCATCGCGGAAGTTCACGTAGTTGACGCCCTTGACCACGCGGCCGTCCTTGACGTCGAGACACGGGATGATGCGCTTCGCCAGCATTGTACCTCGCTCCTATCGGGCCGAGAATCCCTCTCCGCTACCTCTGCCCGCCCTCACTCGCTCGTGCGGCGGGGCTCGTCCTCCGGCCAGACCAGCATCTGCCCTCGCGCGCGCCGCCCCTGGACGCGGGCGCCGCAGTAGATCGCGCAGTCGATGATCTCGCAGTCGATCAGCTCCCCGGGCCCGAACACCAGCGAGTTGATGATCCGGCAGTCTCGCGTGGGCACCCCCACGCTCGAGCCGAGGTGCGGCCCGGGTTCGGGCGCGCTGTCGCGCATCGCGCGCATGACCCGCAGCACGCCGCCGAGCGCCTCGTGATCGCCGAACTGCAGCCACGGGTGCGGCATCTCCACGGCCCGGACCTCGGCGCCCTCCCGGATGAGTCGATCCACGCCCTGCGTGACCCTCAGCTCCCCGCCGCGGGGCGGCATGCCATCGAGCGCCTCGAACAGCGCGGGGCTGAATCGGAACACGCCCGCGTCCACCAGGTGGTCGTTCGTCCACACCCGCTCGATCGTGCCGTCCTCGCGCACCGAGACCCCCAGGTGGTTCTCGGGGTCGCCCACTTCGATGACGGTCACGACCGCCTCGCCCGGCATCTCCATCAGGCGGTCCAGCGTCGCGCGCGGCGGGCAGGTGTCGCCCAGCATGAGGATGAACGGGCCATCCACCATCTCGCGAGCGCTCATCAGCGCGTCCCCGGTGCCTTTCGGCTCGCGCTGCGTCACATGTCGCACGGGCAGGTCGCCGTAGCGGTCCCCGAGGTGCTCCCGGATGCGGTTGTCCCGCCCAGACACCACGATCACCTCATCGACCAGCCCCCCCAGCCTGTCGAAGAGGTAGTCGATAAAGGGCCTTCCCCAGAAGGGGATCAGGGGCTTCGGGATATGATCGGTCAGCGGCTGCAGGC
>JALGUJ010000018.1 GCA_029820945.1 Candidatus Zipacnadia bacterium
ACGCGGCGGGCGGCGTGGGCACGCCGGCCCTCCGTATGACTCGGTGTACGCGGCGGGCGGGGTGGGCACGCCGGCCCTCCGTACGGCGTGGTTCGAGAGAGGGGCGGCGGGGGCCGCTCAGAGGTCGATGGCGCGGTGCTCGCGTGCCGACTGCACGGCCGCCATGGCCGCGCGCAGGGCGTCGAGGCCCTCCTGCGCGGTGCAGATGGGCACGCGGTCGCCGTGGATCTGCTCCAGGAACTCGGCGATCTGCACCCGGTAGATGTCGTCGCGGGCGGTGACGACGCGCTCGACCTCGTACCCGGGCCGGTCGCGATGGAAGATACGCAGCTCGTACTCCTGCCAGTCGTACGCCAGCACCGCCCTGTCGCCGAAGACCTCGGCCATCGAGCGCTGCGGGAGCTGCACGTAGTCCGCGTGCATCTGCGACAGTGCCCCTGATTCATGCACGCAGAGCACGCTGAAGACGTTGGGCGTGGGCAGCATCTCCAGGTCGCCCATGGTCACGGACTCGGCGCTGACGCGGACGATGGGTCCGATGAGGAGGGCCAGGTAGTCGAGCAGGTGCGTGTAGTCGATGATGAGCGCGTTCTCCTCCTCGAGGCGGTAGGGCGTGGTCGCGCACATGAGGGTGAAGTAGGTGCCGACCATGGCGCGGCCGCCGACGATGGTACCGCAGGTCCCCTCCTCGATCAGCTCCAGCATGCGTTGCAGCCCGGCGTGTGAGCGCAGGGAGTAGCCGACGGTCAGCATGGTGTCGGCGGCGTCGGCGGCCTCGACGATGGCCTCGGCGGACTCGATCGTGTCGGCGATGGGCTTCTCGCACATGACGTGGCAGCCGGCCTCCAGCGCGGCAACCGCCATCGGGCGGTGCAGGTGGTTGGGTGTGCAGACGAAGACGGCGTCGGGCCCGGTAGCGAGGGCCTCGTCGAAGTCCGAGAAGCCGCGCGAGCCCGGCGCCTCCTCGAGCGCCGCCTGCAGGTTCTCCTCCAGCAGATCGCACACGAGCAGCTCGACCTGCGGGTGCTCGGTGAGCAGTCGGGCGTGGCGGCGGCCGATGGAGCCGCAGCCGACGACGAGCACGCGGGTGGGCGGGATCATGACCATGCGGTGAACCCTCCATCCACGACCAGGTTGTGCGCGGTGACGTAGGCGGCGGCGTCGGAGGCGAGGTAGACGACGGCGCCCTTGAGGTCAAGGCCGTCGCGGCCCATGCGGCCGAGCATGACGTGGGAGTTGTAGCGGCGGATGAACTCCGGGGGCTGGCCGCGCTCGAAGCCGCCGGGGGAGATGGAGTTGACGCGGATGCCGTGCCTGCCGTTCTCGGCCGCGAGGTCCCTGGTGTAGGCGATGACGCCGCCCTTGGCGGCCGTGTAGTCGCTCATGTTCGGGACCATGTCCTCGGAGCCCTCGTAGACCCAGCGGTCGCGTCCGACCATGCCGGAGATGGAGCCGATGTTGATGATGGAGCCGCCGCCCTGCTCGCGCATGTAGCGGACCGCGCAGCGGCAGCAGTGGAAGGTGCCCACGATATTGAGGCGGATCACGTGCTCGAAGTCGTCGATCGAGCGCCGGTCGCAGAGCACGCCGCCCTCGGTCAGGCGCGCGCCGCCGGCGTTGTTGACGAGCACGTCGAGTCGGCCGTACTCGCTCATGACGCGCTCGAAGGCGGCCTCGACCATGGCCGCGTCGAGGACGTCCAGGGCGATGGGCAGCACGCGCACGCCGATCTGGTCGGCGAGCTCGGAGGCGACGCGCTCGGCCTTCTGCCCTTCGCGCGAGGTGATGGCGAGGTCCGCGCCGGCCTCGCCGAGGGCCTCCGCCATGTCCAGGCCGAGGTTCTGGGCGCCGCCGGTGACCATCGCGACGCGTCCGGTGAGATCGAACAGCTCGCTGATGTGCGGCCCTCTGCGCATGGTCGGGCACCTCCGCAGGTCGCTGTGGATGCACCTCGATGGGCGGTTCGCTGCGCGGAGGCGCGCGCCCTGCCCGAACCGCGCCTGATGGCGACGTGCACGTAGACGGCAGGGAGAGGGATTGCCGTGCCGGTGGCGCACCTGTGAGCGAAGGGAATGCGTGCGAGGAGGGCGATACGCATGGTGGAGTACGATCTGATGTTCGTGCGGGACGTGCGGCGGGCGCTCGCGGAGGCGCCGGTGGCCTACCTGCCCATCGGCGCGCCGGAGATGCACGGCGAGCACCTGACATTCGGGCTCGACGCCATCAAGGCGCACGAGCTGTGCAAGCGGATGGCGGAGGCGGGAGGCGGCACCGTGCAGCCGCCGCTGCACTGCGGCACCTCCGCGCCCACCAGCTTCAACTTCGGCAACGTCTACATCTCGGTGCCGGTGGCGAGGGCGCTCTACACGGAGTACCTGCAGGGGCTCGCGCGCGTGGGCTTCCGGGTGGTCGTGGCCCTGACCGGCCACTACCCCGGCTGCCAGTCGGCGGTGGTCAAGCACGCGGCGGCCGACGCCATGGAGACCACCGGCGCCTGGATCGTGGGACTGGACGAGTGCGATCTGGCGCTGGACCACGGCTACACCGGCGACCACGCGGGGAAGTGGGAAACTTCGATCTACTGGCACCTGCGCCCGGACCTGGTGCGGATGGACTACCTGCCCGAGGACCCGGACACGCCGCTGGTGGCCGCGGGGCCGGAGGACCCGCGCGTGCACGCCTCGCCGGAGCTGGGCGAGCGGGTGAGTGCGATCATCGTCGAGCGGATGGTCGCGTTCGTGCGGACGCTGCTGGAAATGGACGCCGACCCGGTCCGGCACGGGCCGACGAAGTCGCAGATGCGCAGCGCGATGCGGGCGATGGCGCTGGCGTTCGAGCGGGGCCGAACCAGTCCGAGGCGCGAGGAGCGCTACCAGCGGGCGTGCGAGCACTTCTACGGCGGGGAGTTCTCGCAGGCGCTGGGGCTGGTGCTGCAGACGTGGGAGATCGACCGGCGGGAGCTGGGCTGACGTGCGAGAGGCGAGCGGAGGCCGCCGGTCCGTGAGGTCCGGCCGCCCCGCCTGACGAGCGCCACGGGCGGTTGCGCGTCAGCCGAGCTTCCTGCGCTCGGCGGGGATGCGGCGCTCGATGATGTCGCCCAGGCCCGAGAGCTTCTCGGCGATCAGCTCGCGGTCGATCATGTAACCGTAACCCTCGCCGTGCCAGCCCAGGCGGGAGTCGGCATCGCACAGGGCGATGGCGAGCGTGGCGTTGGCGGCCTCATCGCGGCAGATGCGCTCCATGCGGTCGAGCAGCACGCGCTTCGCGGACGGGTCGTCGGAGGCGTAGAAGGCATCGCGCGCAAGCAGGAAGTCCACGACGTTGCCGGCGCTGACGAGCTGCCGGTAGCACATCTTCGCCACGCCGATCTCGCGCTCGAGGCGGTCGCGGTCCGCACCCGTGGCCCGGTCGAGCCCCTGCTGCATCATCTCGACGCCCTCGAGCCAGTTGTCGGCCACGGTGCGGTAGCACTCGAGCACCTTTTCGGCGCCGAAGGGGCTCACCCAGTCGAGGCGGTCGCCGTCGAGGTTGGTGTCGAGCAGCCAGGAGCGGGGGAACTTCTGGTCGCGCCGATCGAAGACGAAGCGGAATGCGGGCCCGCGGGAGATGGGCCCGTAGTACATGACCGGGATCGAGGTCGGGAAGTCGTCGTGGGCGGTGCAGAGCTGCTGCCAGCCGGCCAGGACGTCATCGGCCGCGTCAGGGCCGAAATGCCGGGTGGCGAGCGCGCGCAGGGCGTCGTCGGGCTCGGGCTGGGGGTCCCAGTTCATCTCGCCGGCGACCTCGGTGCCGAGCGAGAGCATGTTGCCGAAGTTCCAGCAGGTCATCATTCCGGTGCAGCCGGCCCGGACGAGCGCCCGCCACTTGCCGGCGATCTTGTGCAGCGTGGGGAGATAGGGGACGTCCGGGTTCTCATGTGTGGTGCCGATCTGCACCTTGGCGTAGACGGGCAGGCCGCGCCGGCGCTGGAAGTCGGCGACGCCGGTGAAGCGCGGTGAGGGGCCGATGACCTTGATGGAGTACTCGTCGTTCTTGTACTCGAAGCCGCAGGCCTCGGTCATGGTGCCGCGCTCGAAGTCGCCCATGACGATGACGTCGTCGGGGAGCTGCTCGAGGACGCCGCGCTGCGGGTCCTCCTCCCACATGTTCCAGCTCCAGTTCCACGCGACCACCTCGGCGTCGGGGTTCGCGGCCTTGATGCCGTCGCGCAGCAGCGTGACGATCTCGCCCACGACCTCCTGGGGCGTGCGGTCGGCGCAGCGGGGGCACATGGTGCCCGCCTCGACCATCTCCTCGAGCTGCTCGGCGCTGCCCGGGATGCGGCTGTGGCACCAGCAGTGACTCGGGTACTCGGAGGCGGTGATCAGCAGCACGCCGGCCAGCTCGGGAACCTGGCGGAAGACGTACTCGGCAGACTCGCGCAGGTAGTCCTTGACCTCCTGGGTCGAGGTGCAGAGGTAGTAGACCGGCTTCATGTGGCACAGCGGGCCCTGCACATGCGGGTACCTGTCCCAGAAGGGATCGTCCTCATCGAGGCCCATGGGCTCGTTGAGGTAGAGGAAGACCTTCATGCCGAAGCGCGCGGCGCGCTGGCAGAGCCTGCGCAGCTCGCCGAGGATGGCATCCGCGTTCTCTCCGAACTCGGGGAATGGACTGCACCTGGCGAACTTGCGCAGAGCGCCGCGGAGCCAGATGGCGTTGAAGCCGTGCATGGCCAGGCGCAGGAGCACGTTCTCGTGGTAGAACTGGCCCGGGCCGGCGTCATCCTCGATGTAGGCGGGGTACTCGCACTGCACCGTCCGCCAGTTGCTCTCGAAGGGTGGCCCGATGTAGCCGCTGAGCTCCTCGACGTAGAACGGCGAGAGGGCCGAGCGATGGATGCGGTGCTTGAAGAGCGGCCGGCGCGTCTCCTCCACCGGTGCGACGAAGGGGCCGCCGCGCTCGCGCATGAGGGCGATGAGGCGGAAGACGCCATGCAGCAGCCCGGCCGCCGAGGCGCCGGCGACCTCGATGCCCTGCTCGGCCACAACGAGGCGATGCGTCTCGGGATTGTCGCCCAGCGACTCGTCAAGGGTGAGTACGATGTGGCGCTCCGCCTCGCCTCGCAGCGGCACGGAGTAGGACATGCGGAGCACGTCGCGGAGGGTGTCGGCCGCGGAGACGGCGGCGGGCTCGTCGCTCTCGCACACGATGTCCCACGATCCGTCGATGGTGACGTCACCGGGGCGCGCGGTCGCGCGCGGACGGTAGGAGATCTCCGTCCACAGCGGCGAGCGCAGGTCGGTCGAGAACGGAATCGTGTCGGCGAGTCTCATGATCGGCTCCTCCATGCAAACACGGGGGGCATCCAGGCCCGTCAGTCGCGCTCGATCGCGAGCAACTGCTGCGGTGTGTACGCCGCGAACGGGTCAATGCCCTTCAGTGTCACGAAGATATCATCCTGCCGGCCCTCGGGTCCCGGTCCGAGGGTGAAGGACCACGCCGCGCCGCGATGCGCCGGCGGCGCGTCGATCTCGAAGACGCCGGTCGCGTCCATCTCTCCCGCCTCATCCAGCGCCACCGCGCCGGACGGATCGCGCACGATCAGTCTGAGGCCCTCCTCGGGCTGCGGCGCGCCGGCGGTGATGGTGAAGCGCTCGCAGTCGGCGGGGACGAAGAAGTACATCGGCGCGGTAGGCTCCGGATCGCAGAGGTGCATCGCCCGCGAGCCACCGGCCAGCAGCACCGCCCGCTGGCAGATTGGGCGCATGCGGTAGAGGTTGCCGCCCGACGCGGCGACCAGCAGGTAGTCGCCGGGGCCGGCGGTCTCGAGCGTGAGCGTCTCCATCGGCGACCAGTCCTCCATCACGTCCGGCCCGGTGCCGGTGTTGTCCCGGGAGATTACCTCACCGTCAAGGCTGATCAGGGTCAGTGAGAGCGGGTGTCCGCCCGCGCGCCCGGCGACGGAGACCTCGACATGCAGCGGCGCGTCATCGGCGAGCTTCAGATACCACTCCTGCGTGTCACGCAGCGCCGGCGGGACCTCCGGCGCCTCGGCGGAGTCGGCATCGATGGGCAGGAGCCTGAACGAGGGTCCGACCCGGTCGAGCATCATCGTGGCTGTGGCGCGCCGGCCCTCGGCGGCCGGGTCGGCGATCGGCGGCCCGTCGTGCAGCGGCAGGCCCTCGACCTCCAGCAGTGCATACACGCCCATCTGCGGGACGGTCACGTGAACGCCGTCCGCGTGGGGGTCGCCGGCGAGCGTGATGTCGTCGAGTTGGGGGCGGATGAGCGTGACCTCCGGGTCTGCGGCATGGCATTGAACCGGGACGGTGACCTCGAGCTCGCGGACGATCGGCACCGCGTCGGTCGCGCCCTGCTCGGTGGCGAACGGCACCCCGTAGTTCAGCAGGTGCACCTGGTAGCGCTCGCCGATCCGGCGCAGCTCCGCGGCCAGGTGCGGATATGCGTCAGGTGCCATGATCGACGGAGAGCGCCCGAGCAGCCTGCAGACGCCCTCGTACATGCGCGCAGCCGGGCCGGGCAGCGTGTCGCTGAGCGTCACGTCGAGGGCCATCACGCGCCCCGCGCCCACCGTGGTCACGGCCGGCTCGGCCGACGGCTCCGGCAGCCACCGGTCCTCGGTCGGTGCCCCTGAGATGTCATGCGTCGCGCACTCGCCCAGAGCCAGCACGGACGTCTCGCCGCGCTCGATCATGGCCGCGAGCGTGGCCATCGGCCCGCCAGGGAGGACCCGCGCGTGGGGCAGGATCAGCAGCTCCGGCGGGTCCTCCGCCAGCTCGGTGGCCATGCGCTCCGCAGCCGCATGGATCAGCCGGTGCGGGACGTGCAGGCGGCGCAGGTGTTCGGTGCAGACGTGAACCTGGTGGTGATGGGCGTTGAAGCCGAACATCGCATCGAAGGGTGAGTAGACGACCGCGACGGTGGCCGCGGACTCAGAGTGCATCCGGTCTCGATGCGCCTGAATGAACTCGACCATCGGCTGCGCCCACTCAAGGTTCATGTCGGGCGCAGCCGGATAGCGCTTCGTGGGCGGGTAGATCACGAACGCTCCTCCGTGCGCGAAGCCCTCGGCCAGCGCCAGGTGCGCGATCCCGGGGTTGCGCAGCACGCCGGTGTACGCCTTCTGCAGCGTGCTCTGCACGTCCGGCCCGCGGGCCTCGGCGTAGAGGTAGTCGAACCGGTTGGTGTGCAGGTCATCCTGCTGCAGCCCGCAGAAGTAACGGGTGGTGCCCACGCCGGGGAAGACGCCCGGCTCCACGTACATCGTGCCGACCGCGTCGCCCCAGAGGGTGGGCTCGACGCCGCGCGCGGTCTGCGCCCAGAACCAGCGATAGCCGCCGGAGTTGGGTGCGACGAGGAAGTTGCCCTCACCATCCACGGACTCGCCGGCGGCCGTCACCACCTCGCGGAAGAAGTCGGCCATCGAGTCAGTCCAGAAGCGGCGGCAGAGGCCGAGCAGCGTGCGCCGGACATCGGCGCTCGCGTCCGGGAGGTGCATGGGGATCGGCCCGCCGTCCGGATCAACCCCAAGCAGGTCCCGCGCGATCTGCTCGTAGCCATGCGCCCGCATCCAGCGGTCGAACGCCGCCTGGCAGTGCTCGCAGTAGCACCTGCACATGGGGTTGTCGCACATGACCCCGTTGACCTCGCCAGCCGCGAGGTTGAGGACGATCTCGCGCGAGATCGCACGCCAGTCAGGGTTGTTCGGGCACATCATGTAGCGCGAGCCGGCGTACGCGAGGGCCAGATCGCCTTCGGGGTCGCGTTGGGCCCAGCTCTCCGGGCCGCCTTCAGGGCGCTTGATCCGGAAGCCGAAGTCCTCCCAGTGATCGTACATGTGCTGCAACTGCGAGGGCGTGCGGGTGAAGAAGTCCTTGTATCCGGTCATCCAGCGCACGCCGGCCGCGCGCAGCTCGGCGGCCTGCCGGGCGGCGACGTCGGGATCGGCGTCGAAGCCGGGCATGTGCACGAGATCGGGCGCGATGCGGAGCAGGTCCTCCCGTGCCTCGGGGTAGTCGGCAGTCGAGCGGACCGCGACCGCGATCCCGTCGCGATCCTGCGCCGACAGCGGCGCGGTGACGAGGAGCACGAGCAGGCAGGCTGATGCGTAACGCATTGGATTGCCTCTCATCGCTGTACGAGTCAGTTCGGTCGCGATCGTGCTACTCGCTGAAGCCGATCGTTGTGTAGTACGCGAGCTTCTCCTGGCGCACGTCGGCGCGGCCGATCTGAGCGACGACCGGGACCGACGAGCGCAGGCGTAGGGCATACTGGCCGAAGGGCACCTCGAAGCCGCGATCGCCCAGCGGCCTGTCGATGCGGAAGCAGCGCACGCGGCGCGCCGGCACCTCGACCCACAGGCCCTCCTCGGGCTCGCGGTCCTCGAAGTACACATCGATCTCGATCTGCGCGTCCTGATCCCCGGTGTTGAGCACGATCAGCGACTCGTGGCCCTCCAGGGGCAGGCCGGGCTCGCCCTGCGGGGGCAGGTCGCCGTCGGGGAATATCCAGGTGCGCTTGCCGTTCGCCATCGATGCTCAGCTCCTTGGCGGTCGCTTGTGCCTGTAGTGGCGGCGACATCCTGCGGGAACGGCATGCGGACGAGGGCGTCCGCATCACGGGACGGCACGATTGCCGGGCGCTCAATCCCAGCTCTCGGCCAGCCTCTGCGCCGTCGTGTACTCCGCCCCGCGCTCGCTGAGCAGGTCCATCAGCACGCCGAGTTGCTCCAGCGCGTAGTCGCCGCAGTTCTCCACCAGGAAGTAGTCGGGGACCACTGAGCCCTCGCCGTAGTGCAGCTCGGTGGGCATCTCGACGAACTCCCAGGGGTGGAAGTAGAAGCACAGCACGACGGGCTCGCCGCGCTCGCGCACGTAGCCGATGAAGCCTTGGATGTGCTCCATCAGCGCCTCGGCGCTCTCGGTGCGGAAGAGCGGCCACTGGTCGCGGTCGCGGCCGAACTCATCCGTGGACTCGATGCTCATGTCGGCGAAGATGGGGATCTCCAGGATCGAGAGGTCGCCGACCTGGGTCCAGTCGTCGCGGGACGGGTGGTAGGGCGCGAGGCGCTCCTGGTAGTAGAAGAGGGGGTAGGACGCGTCGGCGACGTAGCCGAGCTCCTCGAGGGCGTTGAGCATGGCGGTGCTGCCCCACAGGCGCGGGGCGCGGAAGGAGACCGGCCGGCGGCCGAGGCTCTCGGCCACCCAGTCGGTGGCGACCTTGAGCCGCAGCGGCACCTCCTCGGGCAGCAGCGGCTTCACGCCAGGGATCTCGAAGATCGGGTCGCCGACCGTCTCGTGGTAGAGCGAATGGCAGCCGACCTCGTGGCCGGCCTCGTCCACGGAGCGGACGATCTCCGGGAAGCAGCTCGCGGCGTCTCCGGTGAAGAAGAAGGTGGCGGTGGCGTCGCGCTCATCGAGCAGCTCCAGGAGCCTCGGTGTTCCCTGCTGGATGCCCTCGTAGTAGGGCGACCAGCTTCCGACGTCGGTCTCCATGTCAAAGCCGAGAACGACAATGATGTCGGCCATGTTGAGGGTCGCCTCCGTTGTCGCCTGCTATGTGTCGTTTGGCCGGCCGCTTGCGGGCCGGCTTCGGCGCGAGCAAACGAGCCTCGCGCCTCAGGCAGCCCCTCCGGCCGTCTTGGGGCGCTGCCTGCGCCTCAGTCCACCGGCACGAGCCGCACCTCCGCGAGCGTGCAGTCCGACGCCCCGCCGAGGTCGTCCAGGGCGATGGTCAGGGACCGGCGGCCGGCCTGCGGGAAGGTGACGGTGCCGAGCGAGGTCGGCCATGACGTCATGGCCGAGGGCGTGGCGTCCACGATGTCGTACTCGGAGCAGGGCGAGTCGAACATCGCGAAGCCGTCGTGGTGCTTGGCGGTGATGACGAGGCACTTCATCCCGGCGCGCTCAGCCAGCGAGACCCACTGCTCGGCGTCGAACTCGACCGGGTTGAAGCGCCCCGCGAGCCGCTCGTACTCCTCGACGGGAATCCGGGCGTTGTACATGATCCACTCACCGAGTGAGGGGATGAACTCGCCCTTCCAGCGGCCGGCGGCCACTGCGTAGATGCCCCAGTGGATGAACATGCCGAACCGCGCCTCGCGCCACCATTGCATGTCGGGCATATCAGCTTCGCCTCTGTGGAGGGGTGAGTCTCCGGTTGCGAGTTACGAGTGTTGAGTTCTGAGTGTTGAGTTGTGAGTTTCGGGCCAACGGCCATCGTCGGCGGCGGGATGCCCGCGCCCCCCTGGCGAGATGCTCGTCGCTACAGCTCGATGACCTCCAGGAACCTATTGGACATCATCTCAACGCCCTCAGCGGTCACGACCACGCCGTCCTCCCAGCGCAGGCCGTAGGCGCCCTCGCGATAGAGGAAGGTGTCCACCTGGTAGGTCATGTTCTCCTGCAGATCGTACTCCGAACTCGACTCCATCCAGGGCCGCTCGACCTCCATCAGGCCGATGGCGTGGCAGGGGCCGTAGAGCAGGCAGTCCGCGTAGCCCCTCTCCTCGAGGAACTGCTCGAACTTGATGACGACCTCGGCCGCGGGCACGCCGGCCCTCATCAGCTCCATCGTCTCGTAGTGCGCCTCGAGGCCGACCTCGACGAGGTCGCGCATCTCGCCGGGCATGGTACCGATGCAGATGGGGCGCCCGACGGACGAGGAGTAGCCGCTGACCAGCGCGCCGATGTTGAGCTGGATCATCTCGCCCTCCTCGATGACCTTCGGGCTGGGGCGGCCGATGGCGTGGGTGGAGGCGTCGGCGGAGAGCACGTAGGTGGGATGGCCCTCGTACTCGGCGCCCTCGGCGTACATGGCGCCCTGGGCGATGCCCACCACCTGCTGCTCGGTCATGCCGGGCTCGATCTGCTCAAGCACCGCCTCGGTGGCGACCTCGCTGATGCGGAAGGCCTCGCGCATGCAGGCGAGCTCGTTCTCAGACTTGATCATGCGCATCTCGGTGAGGAGGTCGTCGGCCTTCACGACCTCGGCGTCGCCGGCGGCCTCGACAATGGCGTCGTAGATGGTCACGGGCAGGATCGACATGCCGGCGATGCCGATGCGCGAGACGTCACCGCCGCCGACGGCGTCGAAGACGTCGGCGAAGGTGTCGAGCTCCATGCCGGGGTAGTCCGGCTCGGCGGACTCGCGGTACTGCAGAAGCTGCATGATGGTCGGGATGCGGCTGCGGCCCTGCGCGAAGGTGAGCGACTCGGGGCCGATCAGCAGGGCGGGGTCACCCTCGCGGCCGACGGCAACGCCGGCGGTCTCGAACAGGGGCCAGTAGTCCGAGAGATAGCGTACGTTCGCCGGGTCCGCCTCATGGCCGTGGGTGACGACGACATCGAGGTCATGCTCGGCCATCTTCTCCTGCAGCGTCTGCCACCGCTGCTGGAACTCCGAATCGGGAATGGTCGGTCCCTCTGCCATTGCCTGAGTCCTCCTCGCATCTGGATCCAGCGCGCCGACCCCGCCGTGAGCCGGAGCCAGCCCGCGCCACTGCGCTGGCGGTCAGAGATCTGTGGCGTGCACATTCGCCGCCCGCAGCGGTTTGTCCTACATGCGGGCCGAACAGCGGGAGGTCAGCACCTCTCGGCGACGGCAACGGCGTGAGGATCCGCGCAAGTGGGGGCGGTAGCGGCGGCTAGCGCATCTCGCGCCAGGCGTCGATGAGCACGCGGACGCGGTCCATGGTCTCGTCGCTCTCGTCGCGGATGTTGTCCACGGGCGAGAGGATCAGGCCGGTGGGTCCCAGCTCGTCGAGGGCGCGGCGCACGGCGGCGCGAATCTCATGGGGCCGGCCCAGCTCGACGGTCACGAAGCCGTTGACGCCACCCCATAGGGCCATGCGGCCGCCCACGCGAGCGCGCATGGCGGCCATGTCGGTGCCCGCGCCCTGGACGGGATCGACGCCGATGACTGCGTCCACGCCGGCGTCGAGCAGGTGGCCGAGGATGCCGATGGTGCCGCTGGTGTTGATGTAGGCGAAGAGCGCGCCAGCGTCGTGGGCCATCTCCACCTCGCGCCGCAGGCCGGGGAGGATGAAGCGCTGAAACATGGGCGGCGACCAGAAGTCCGTGCCCTCGTACCAGCCGCGGCGCACGAACAGGTCCGGTCCCACCTCCAGCACCGCCCGCATGCGCGCCGCGTTCCACTCGTGGATGATCTCGCCCAGCTCCTCCACCATGGCCGGGCGGTCGAGCGCGTGGAAGATCAGCTCCTGCTGGCCGCACAGCCAGGCGCCGGCCTCCAGCCCCACGCCCATGCCCCCGCTGAGCAGCAGGCCCAGCTCCTCAGCGAGACGCCTGGCATCCTCGGCGGCCGTCCGGAATGCGGCCACGTCATCCGGGTGCGGCGGCGCGAGCAGGTGGCGCAGCGCCGCCAGGTCCTCGGGCTCCCCGACGGGGAACCTGCGGGCGCGCGGGATCAGGTAGTCGTCCATGAGGGGCACGTGGCCGGGGTAGGGCCAGTCCTCGGTCTCGAGCACCTCGGTCTTCAGCTCGCCGGCGGGCGTTGCGTAGCGCTTGTGCAGCACGTCGGGCGCATCCGAGCGCGCCTCTCGCCACTGCGTGACCTCCACGTCCTGGGGGTAGCGGATGTCGATGCCGGGCAGGTCGCGGTGCTCGGGGTTGCGCGCCGACGCCCACGAGGCTGTGGCGACCACCGGGTCCAGGCCCATCTGGACCTGCCTGCGAACGAACTCCTCGTCGCTGTCGCAGCGCGCGCGCAGGGCGGCGAAGATCATGAA
The DNA here is from genome assembly GCA_029820945.1 of Candidatus Zipacnadia bacterium. Classification (GTDB taxonomy): domain Bacteria; phylum Armatimonadota; class Zipacnadia; order Zipacnadales; family UBA5352; genus JALGUJ01. The sequence goes on from JALGUJ010000018.1 coordinate 12,752, forward strand.
GCTGCACGGGACGTAGTCCACGTCATCGCACCGCAGCGCCGCCAGCATCCGCTCGCGGCTGCTCCATGTCCCGGCCACGGCCATCACCTCCGCGGGTCGGCGTGCATGCCGCTCAGTTCGACGGCGCCGCGGCTTCACCTTGGGCGACGCGGAGCAGGGCGAGGTCGGCTCGCCGGCGAATGCAGCGGGGTCGCATCGCCGACCACACACGTGACGAGGTGCTGCCGGAGATGATGGGGCTCATGCTCTCGCCGGGGGCGCTGATGGGTGCATGCTCGATGACGGTCGGCTCACCGCTGACGGCGCTCGAGCGGGCGGAGCTGGTGTTCACGCGCAGCACCGACGCATGGTGGCCCGACCGCGAGTGGGAGACGCTCCCGGCGGAGATCGAGGGCGACGTGGTACGCGCCGAGCTGCCCGACGACGCGGCGGTGTGCTACCTGAACGTGATCGAGGAGCGCGGGCTGGTCGTGAGCGGCGAGCACGAGGTCATCGCGGATGATGGGTGACGCCGGGAGTGCCCCACGGCGTTGGGCCTGGACACGCCCGACCTCCTCAAAGACACGGCAACGGCGGACGGGCCTGGAGGCGCGGGAGATCGCAGGGGATCCTCGGTTGCGGGGTTTGCTGCGCAAACGCCCGTCCCACGGGAGATGCGACGCGACAGCGCACCGAACCACGGGCCAACGGCCGCGGGGCCGCCCTTCCGGGCCAGACGGCCCACGGGCGCGTCGTCGTCGGGAGGTCGGCGGTGCCACCGCCGCCGCCCCCCCGCGCGGCGCTGGTACTGCGATTCGGGCCGCTACGCGGGTGCCAGCGCGACCGTCGCGATCTGCCAGGGGCCGAGCGGCAGCTCCACGGACGGCCCCTCGACCGCCGGCGGCGGCTCGTCGAGAGCCTCACCGTTGAGGTCCACCAGGAACGCGTCGGCGACATCGAAGGGGAGCGTCAGGCGCGGGCGGGCGCCCTCGCCGGAGGTGTCGAAGACGCGCATGAGCACCCCCTCGCCGTCGCGGTAGCAGGCTGAGAGCGCGACGTGGTCGGGCTCAACGGCGAGCAGGCTGCCGTGCGGGGGCAGGTCGCCCGATCCGAGGGGGCGCGTCTGCAAGACCGCCGTGCGCAGGTCCTCGGAGAGCTGCCAGAGACGCGCGTCGCGCCAGCCGCCCTCGTGGGGGACGAGGCTGAAGGTGAACCGGTGCCGGCCCTCGCCGCGCATCTGGCGATTGACGCTCTCCTCCCACTCCGCGTAGGGCTCGCGCACCGAGTTGACCAGGATGTGTGCGAGGGTGTTGCGGTCCCGGTCGAAGATGAAGTAGCGATCGCCATCGTGGGAGATGTAGGCCATCGAGCGGCCGTCGCCGACCCAGTCCACGAAGCTGCGGGCGATGAACATGCCCTCGCGCGTGCGCTCGATGCCGACGTAGGGCTCCTCGTCGAGGGGCTTGTCCTCGACGCAGAAGGGCATGTCGCCGGCGAGTGCACCTTCGCCGGGGTAGGGCAGGTGGGTGGCGAGGAAGCCGCCGCGGCCGTCCCACTCGACCTGCAGCGACAGCTCCACGCGGCGCCCGCCGCGGTAGAGCCGGGCCTCGAGTGAGGCGGGGCAGGGGCCGATCGCGCCCTCGGAGCGGAAGGCCCAGCGGAGCGGCCCGGCCTCCGTCACCAGCCAGCGGTCCCAGACGGCGTCAGTGCGGCCGAGGATCGGCCCCACGTGCAGCCGGGCCGTCGTGTCCACGTCGTAGATGCGCGGGTGGCCGAAGGGCGTCTCGTCGGGCGCCGCCCACTCCGCGCCGGCCTCGTGGTCCTCGATGCGCATGAGCCGGCCGCGGTCGAAGTGCAGACTCAGGAGCCCGTTGCTGATCCTCTCGACCTCGTCGAAGGGTGGCGCGGGGTCTTCGGCGGATCGGGCGCGTTCGGAGCGCAGCACCGTCCAGCCGCCGGCGGGCAGGCGCACCCGGGCCAGCGCGTCGATCTCCCAGGTTGTGTCGGCGTGGCGCAGGTGGCGCAGGACCTGGAAGGGGACCTCGCGCCCCTGGCCATCGAGCAGTCGCAGCGGCGCCGGCAGGCCGCCGTCCTCGCCGCGCACGAAGGTCACACGGACGGGCACCGTGGCCTCCCGCTCGCGGGGCAGCGGGTTGACCAGCACCTGCAGCGCATCGTCGCCGCAATCGACCCTCGCCGCCAGCGTGGCGAGCGCGTCCTGCTGGTGGCGCCGCGCGCGGGTGAGTGTGCTCCGCGCGAGATCATGCAGCTCGTCGAAGTCGTCCTGGAAGAGCCACTGCGTGGCGTGCGCGGAGAAGGTGAGCGTGTCGCGCCACAGCTCGCCGAACTCCTTGAGACCCTCCGGGGTCTCCGGTCCCTGCCCACCAAGGAGCGCATGCAACGTCTCGGCCACGCCGATCTCGCGGGCGCAGTCGGCGCGCAGCTTCCAGAGGCCCTTCGAGCCGCCCCATGCGGCGTTGTAGGCGACATCGCAGGGGTCGAGCGTGCCCGCGACCACCGGCAGGTCCTCGCGCTCGAGGCGCTTGAAGGCCTCCGGCGGCGTTGCGAAGCGCATCGACGAGGTCTCGCGGCGGTTCCACTCGCGGATGAGCCCGGGCAGGTCGAGAGGCTCGTCGGTGAGCACGTGCGTGCGCAGCGGCCGGGCGTCGTCGGAGCCGCGGTTGAGCCAGAGGACGGCGGTGGGGGAGTGCTCGCGCTTGTATGCCAGCGCCTCGTGCCACCAGCAGCGCACGACCTCATCCCAGCGCTCGCGGTAGTCGTCGGGCGCGAGCTCTTTGCGGTTCAGGCCGCCGTAGCAGCCGCGCGCGGCGAGCACGCGCGTGCCGTCGATGCCCTCCCAGACGAACTGGTGCGGCAGGCCCCTGGCGTTGAGCGCCTCCTCGGGCCGCCAGAACTGCAGGTAGCGGTATCCCGCGAGTGCGAGAAGCTGCGGGAGCTGCGGGTGGCCGACCGCGACGTCCACGATGTCGGAGTGCACGGTCAGCTCGGCCTCGGGGAAGAGCCGGCGCCACTCGCGCCGGCCCAGGACCATGCCCCGCACGAACAGCTCGCCGGGAACGTGGTTGATGCGCAGGTTGGCGTAGCCGCCGCAGACCGCGATGCGGCCCTGGGCGATGCGCCGGCGCAGCTCCTCGCGGCGCTGCGGCCGGGCCTCCAGGAAGCTCGCGATCTGAGTGCGGTAGCAGTCGGTGTACCAGCGGTAGGCCTCGGGGGCGGCCGGGTCGATGCCCGCCTCGTCCTGGGCGCGCATGATGTCGAGGACCCCGTCGATGACCAGCGTGTAGCGCAGCTCGTGCCAGCGCCTGGAGTGCGTCCAGGCCCAGTCGGAGTGGCTGTAGGGGACGACCAGGACCTCATGGCCGCCGAGCGCACTGCGGACCTCGTCCAATGTCTCGCCCATCTGGCGTCAGCCTCTCTCCTCGATGATGCGCCGCACGTGGTCCAGCAGCAGCTCGGCCTCGAGCGCATGGCCCCGGCTGTTGGGGTGCATGCCATCGAGCAGCAGGTCATCGACGGCCTGCCCCTCGGCCTTGCCGTGCGCCTGGAATGCGGCGAAGGAGTCCACGAGCGTCGCGCCGGTTCGATCCGCGACCTCGCGGACGCGTTGGGCGTAGTCGCGGAGCAGGACGTTGAAGCCGTCGGGATCGTCGGGGTCATACGGCGGCCTGCCGTACATCTCACGCATCCTGTCCGTCCAGCGCAGCGCGGTCGGGGTCATGAGGATGACCTGCGCGCCCTGCGCCTGCAGCGCAGTAACGAAGTGCTCGAGGTTCGCCCCGTAGTCGTCGATGGACACGCGCGGCTCGGTCGCGTCCCGCCAAACGTCCACGGCCGCATCGCAGATTCCGAACTGGATGACGGCCAGGTCGGGCCGGTGGGCGAGCACGTCGGCCTCGAACCGCTCCCTCGCCAGGGCGGTGTTGTCGCCGCCGACTCCCGCGTTGATGACCCTGACCGGGTGGCCTTCGTCGGCCATGGCCCAGTCTACCTGCGACGAGTAGGTAGCGACGCGTGAGCGCGGCGCGGTGGTCGAATCGCCGAAGGTCACGACGGTCAACTCGGGCTCCCCCGCCTCGGGCAGGGGCTTGAGCAGATCGTCCTCGCGCACGCGGATCAGGTTCCTGGTCCGGTCGTCGCCGGCGACGAAGCTGATCCACAGCTCGCCCGGCCGGCGCTCGAGCACCTGCGGGTAGCAGACCCGCGGCCCTTCGGCCAGCACCCGCGGCTCGCCCCAGGTGCGGCCCTCGTCCTCCGAGAGCGCGATCAACAGCGAGTCGCGCCAGCCGTTCGCGGGCACCTCGCTGCCCGGCCCGGCGGGCGGGCCCTCGTGGGCGAGCTCATCGAGGGGCCTCATCTCGACGCCCGGAGAGAGCGGGTTCCACACCAGTGCCATGCGTCCGCTGGCAAGCCGCAGCAGGAAGGCCGGCGCGCTGCTGGCGGCGATGTCGGTGGGCTCCAGTATGCGCCATGTGCGGCCACCGTCCAGTGACCAGGCCCGCCACAGGCGATCGAGGGTGGTGCGGAGGAGCATCATGATGCGGCCGTCGGACAGCTCGGCGAAGGTCGCCTCCATCGCGCCGTCGTGGTGCCCGCGCCCTCCCAGGTCTATGAGGTTGCTGGGCTCCCAGGTCCTGCCCTCGTCGGTTGAGCGCACCGTGTACGTGCCGTGTCTGCCCGGGTTGCGCAGCAGGCACTCGATGGGCACGAGCACCGCGCCGTCGCTGGTGACGATCATGTCCTGGATCGCTCCGCACCAGCCGTCGTAGATGAGCTGGCGGTCGATCCACGTCCGGCCGCCATCGACGCTGCGGATGCACCAGACGTCGAGGTCGGCGACGATCGGCTCGCCGGTCTCGTTGTCCCACTCGAAGCGCTTGTTCTCGAAGTCGCGGTAGAAGTAGATGAGCGTGCCGGACGGGGTGCGGATGGCGTTGCCGCACTCAAGGTCCTGAGTGAGCCGGCCGGGCCCCTCGCCCTCGTACATGGTCGCGATGCGCTCCCAGGTGCGGCCGTCGTCATCGCTGATCCGCACCGTGCCGCCGTCGTCGGCGGTCAGGCACATCACCCTCCCGTCCTCGAGCGGGATTAGTGAGCCCGCGGCGATGTCGTGCGCCAGCCACTCCGCGGGCGGGTGCAGCCGGTAGCCCAGCTCGCGGAATGGTGGTCTGGTCGGGCCGTCGTCGCCACCGGCCGGCAGGAGCGTAAGCGAGATCGCGGCGATGCAGGTGATGAGCATCAGGTCGGTCATTGATGGACACCTCGATTCTGCGTGGCCCTGCGTCTGTCCCACAGCGAACCGGGGGCCGGGCAGCCCCGTTAGGCCGAATGCTCCCCAACCGGGCGCCGCCATTTCCTTCGCTGTAACCGTTTGTGCTATTCTCCACGTATGCGGTTCAGCCTTTGCCCTGGAGGGTCTACCATGCGCGGCTTCACGGGTCGCCTGCTGAGCATGCTGCTGCTGGCGCCTGCGGCGCCGGCGGCCGAGTTCACCCTGGTGGCGGATGGCGCGCCGCAGGCGGTGGTCGCGCTCGGTGATGAGCCCACGGACGTGGAGCTGCTGGCGCGCGACCCCGGAGATGTTCGACCCGGAGATCGTGGGGGCGGAGATGGGCTTCGGTGGCGGCGACTCGCAGATCTGGATCGCGGACGCGCAGTTCCGCGCCGAGGACCGGCAGTGAGGCGGGCGCGGGGGATGATCTCGGCGCGGCGGGGACGAGAAGCGGCAGGCCCGGGCATGGCGTGAAGCGCAGCCCGGGCCTGCGGCACGCTTCGGGCCCTCAGGTCGCGGCAGGCGACGCGCCCGAGCCGGGGAAGGGGCGGTCGAGCCCACGATTGCGGAGCCGCAGGCGGTCCTCGGCGTACTCCTCGCAGTGGCGAATCAGGTCCAGGACGGTGATGGAGCCGAGGTTGACGCCGTCCCTCATCTCCATCATGGCGCGCTCATCCACGACGCGGCGCAGCACGTTGGGGACGTCGGCGGGCACGAAGCCGGCCCGGCGGCTGAAGTTGGCCAGCTCGGCGATCTCGCTGGTGCCGGGGGAGCCGGAGGTGAAGGCCTCATCCAGCCACTGCTTCCTGTCGGCGCGCAGGGGCGCGCGGAGGTCGCCGGCGAGCAGGTCGAGCAGCTCGGCGCGCCCCTCGGTGCGGGCGAGGTGTATCAGCCAGACCTCGGCCCAGTCGCGGGTCGTGGCGGGGGGCGTGACCTCGATGGGCTTGAACCTGCCGGGGCGAATGAGCGCCTCGTCCACGTTGCTGGGCAGGTTGGTGTCGCCAATGAGGATGAGGCCCTCGGGTCGCCCGCGCAGGCCCTCGGTCAGGTCCAGGAGGCAGGAGACCATGCGGTTGGTCCAGTGCTCGGCGCCGGGATCGCGCATGTCGGTGCGCCGCCCGCCGATTGAGTCGAACTCGGGCAGGTAGATGACCGCGTTCTCGTACTGAGAAGCCTGCTCCCAGAGGTTTGCGAGGTTCTTTTCGCTCTGTCCCGCCCACATGCTGAGGATCTTGCTGGCGGGCACGGCGAAGAACGGGCACTTGACCTCACCGGCGACAGCGCGGGCCAGAAGCGTCTTGCCCACCCCGGGAGGCCCCCAGAGCAGGACGCCGCCGGCCAGCTCGACGCCCCACTTGCGCATCACCCCGCGCCTGTCCTCGTCCACGCAGGCGACGATCTTGAGCAGCTCCTGCTTGGCGCGCTCGCAGCCGGCCACCTCGTCGAAGCCGCAGTCGGGGTGCTCGATGAAGGGGGTGAAGTCGCGGATCTCCTGGTAGTCCTCCGAATCCGAGGAAGATGAGGACGAAGAGGACGAGTTCTGGGCCTCCAGCTTGTTTTTCGCGACGTCGAGCTGCAAGCGGGCCTTCTCGTAGCTATTATCCACGTCGATGGCCCTTACATACTGCTCGATAGCCTTCGCGTACTCCACCTCGTACTCATAAACCAGGCCGAGGGTGTAGTAAGCCTCAGCCAGGTTGGGGTTCATCTCGATGACCTGCTCGAGGTCTGCGCGGGCCTCCGGGTAGCGCTGCAGGCGCGTGAGTGCGAGGGCGCGGTTGAACCAGGTCTCCAGGAGGTCGGGGTTGATGCGGAGCGCCATCGAGTAGCAGCGGTATGCCTCGTCGAAATGGGCGGCCTTGTAGATGCTGTTGCCCAGGTTGTGGATCTCGTGCTCGGCGCTGAGCGGCCAGGCGAAGCTGAGGGCGTCCCCTTCGGCCTGCTCGTCGGGATCGACCTCGAAGTGGTCGCACATCTGCTCGAGTTCGTCCACCACGCCGGGGTGGTCTTTGGCGAGCGAGGACCTGAGTTTCTGCACGGTACTCGCCAGCTCCCGGCGTACTTCCGGGGGCAGGGCGTTCGTGTTCGCAGCGGCCCCGGCGTTGGGCGTCTGCAGCTCGGCGCTGAGCCAGGAGCAATCGGCGACTCCGCGGTCCTGCTGGTAGGCGCGGTCGAGCTGTCGCTTGCGCATGAGGAGAGCCCTCCGTCGGGTGCCACCGCGGTCCTGCGCGGGGGCAGGGCGCTCGGTGGCCGCCGCCATGCTGAGAAGCTCGAGCGCGTCGGGGTTACCGTCGTCGATGTGCAGGACGGTCGCAACGCACTCGACCGCCGGAGTCAGCTCGCCGCAGTCGAGCAGTTGGTCGGCGACGGCGAGGTATTCCTCAATCAATGCGCCACGATAGCTGTTGGTCGTGTCCCGGCACATTCGCTTCGCCTCCGTCATGGGCTCGGGCCGGGGGCAGGGGCTCCGGGTCGGCCCGTCGAATCTGCATCGCTGGCAGTGTCCTTCGTTCTGGATTAGGCGGTGAGGGGCCGTGTCGTGACAACGATCGAGTTGAGCGTACTTCTGGTGCCTGAGTTGGCCGGCGTACCGGGGCAGATCGGTCTGCTCGAGCTCGAGCTGATGGCGGATGGCGCGGGGGAGCTGTACCAGGATCCGCGCTGTGCGGTGTCGGTGGACGAGAGCTTCCTGGGGGCCTGCCGGACGGCTCGGGGCATTGCCGCGGAGGCGTGGGAGGCGGCCGAGGAGGAGGCCGGCGGCCGGCTGGACGTGCGGTGGCGCCTGGACGCTCCCGGCGGCCACCTCCCGCCGCGCCTGCAGGACCGCTCGATGGGAGCCGCCTTCGCGGTGGGGCTGCTGTGCCTGCTCGGGGGGCGCTCATCCGACCCGCACAGGCACATCGGGATCACTGCGGCGGTGCGCGAGGACGGCGTGCTGGAGCCCGTGGGGGACCTGGTCAGCAAGCTGGTGGGGGCGCGCGAGGGCTCGCTGAGCGCCATCGCGGATGTCATCGTGGCGGCCGATCAGCCCCGGCCCGAGGACACGCGCGGACTGCGGGTGCACGAGGCCGGGGACGTGTGGGCGGCCGCCGAGCTACTGCGCGGACTGACCCCCGTCCGCACTATCCTGCGGCGCTATGCGCGCGAGAGCTACGCCGAGCTGAACGTGCTCGACCGGAGTATCGAGGCGGCCGCGATCTACCAGGAGCTGGGATGGGCGCGGCGGGTGGGGCTGCGGCGCGAGCCGCCGCCTGATGAGGCAGGCGACCGGTCGAGGGTAGAGGCGTCGGCCGGGGATCGCGGGCGCACGTCGCGCCGCGGCGGGTCGGGTGGGAGCCTTCCCGGGCATCCACTGAGTGCGGGTGCGTCCGAGGGCGGATGGGGCGGGGTGCCGCAGTGGCGCAGGACCGTCCTGGACGAGTGGCGCGAGCTTGAGCCGGTGAAGCTGGCGGAGGCCTTCGGCCCCGACAGTCCGGGGGCGCTGCTGCTGTCACCACCCGGCGGGGGGAAGACCACGCTGTGCGGTCAGCTCGCGCGGGCCTGTGCCCTGGGCGCGCGCCCATGGGATGACGGGCGGGTGTGGGTGCCGGTGGTGATCAACCTGGGGCGCTGGGAGCGGGAGTGGCAGAGGTCCGAGGGTCCCATGGACCTGGCGTCATACGTGGCCGAGAGACACGCGGTCGCGGAGCACCTCCAGGCCGAGGGCATTGGCCGGGACCGGGCCGCGCAGGACCTCCGCCAGTGCCTGAGGGATGGGCAGGCCGTGCTGCTTCTGGACGGTGTGGACGAGGTCGCCTGCACGGCCCCCGAGTTCTGGAGCTACGTGCACGGGCAACTGCGGCTGGCGAGGGACTGTCCGGTGCTGGTGACATCGCGCCCGGTGGGTGACCACTGGCGGTTCCGGGGTCTGCCGCGGTACGAGCTGGCCGAGCTGGACGAGAAGGCGCAGGAGCGCTTCCTGCGGGCGTGGCTCGGGGCCGGCGGGCGACCGCCAGCCGAGGCGCTGGCTCGTGCGACGACGCTTGCCGAGCAGCTCCGGGAGCACCCCGGCCTGCGCTCGCTGGCGGGCAACCCGCTGCTGCTGGGCATGGTGGCCCGCGCCTTCGACGACGTTGGGGGCGGCGATCTCCCGGCGCGGCGAAGCGAGCTGTACCGGCTCGCGCTCAGGAGCCTGCTGGAGGGCCGGCGTCGCGCGGTGCGACAGGGCTTGCCCGTGGCCTACCTGGAGCGGCTGGCCGATGACCCGGACGGCAAGCTCGCCGCGCTGGCCCGCGCATCGTGGCAGCTCTTCGCCGCGGGCATCCGAACGGACTTCGCGGAGCATGAGCTGCGGGATGAGCTAAACGGGGCCGTTGCCTGCGGCGACGATGCGGGGGTGGTTGCGAACGGTCTACTGGAGGAGCTGGAGCGCGACAGCGGCCTCATTCAGTCGTCGCGCGCGGACCGCTGCTACTACCTGCACCCCACGCTGCAGGAGTACCTGGCGGCGCTGGGGCTGGTTGAGGAGGTGGGCGCCGACGGCCCGGAGGCGCTGGCGCGGATTGAGCCGTGCCTGCACGCGCCGGCCTGGCGCGAGGTGGTGCGGATGGTCGCGGGCGTTCTCCCCTCCGAGCAGGCCATTGCTTACATCACCGCCATCGCCGAGGCCGGGGCCGACCACGACGAACTGCTGCACCGATCAACGCTGCTGGCCTGCTCATGTTGCGCCGAGGTGAGCGCGGAGGCGCTGCTGGAGAGTGCGGAGATTCGGGGGCTGCTCGCGCGCCTGGTGGAGCTGGTCTTCGACGAGAGCCCGTTCGTCTCCCGCGAGGCCTGCGACGTGCTGGCGACGCTCTCGCCCTGTGCGGAGGCGCTGGTGGAGGGGCTGCTGGACGAGCTTGAGGAAGGGGTCGCGGAGCATCGCGCCGTTGCGGCCCGGGCGCTCGGCGGGCTCGGGAGCCGAGATGCGGCGGTCATCGATACGCTGCTTGAGGTGGTGATGGAAGGTGGGGACTCGAAGGTGCGGGCGGCGGCGGTTGGGGCGCTGGGCGACATCCGGCTGAGCGGTGCTCGGGTGCTGGACGCGCTGGAGGCGGCGCTGGCGGACAGGCACTCGTGGGTGCGCGCAAATGCCGCCCGAGCCCTTGGGGTGCTGGCGGTCCGCTCACGCTCCGCGGAGCGCGTGCTGGAACGGGCCTGCATGGGGGAAGGCGTGGGCTGGCCGGAGGCGGCCGCAGTGCTGGCGGACCTGGGGCGCCTGGGCCCCAGGGCGCGAGCGGCGCTCGCGGAACGGATCGGCGATGGGGAGGGGAGGCGATTCGGGCGAGTGCTCGCCGACGCGGGCTCCGAAGACGCCGCCGCTGTGGCGACCATCGCGGGCGTGGCCAAGGAGAGCTGGAGGTACTGGGGGCGCCAGGCGGTGGTGACGCTGGCGACGGTGGTCCCCAGAGCCGCGGCGGTCGTCGCCGAGCTCGCGCGCATTCTCGAGGGCGATGACCCGGCCATCCAGCTCGCCGCGGCGCGGGCGCTGGGCAATGCGCGCGAGGCGATCGCGCCGGCGCTGCAGGCGCTCGGAGGGGCGGTCCAGGACCGGGACGTGAACGCCGAAGTGCGCTGCGCCTGCCTGCTCTCGATGGGCCGGATCGGGCGCCGGGGCGAGGACACGGCCGCGGTGCTGCGCGACGCACTGCGGGACACCGACGACCGCGTGCGGTGGGCGGCCGCGCAGGCGCTGGGAGAGACGGAGAGCGACCCGGACCGGGCGCTGGAGGCGTTGGCGCCGGCGCTCAGCGACCGCAGGCCGCGCGTGCGCGCGGCGGCAGTGGAGGCGCTCGGGCGCATCGGGCGCGCCAGCCCACGCGTCCGAGCGGTGCTGCTGCAGGCCGTGGCAGATGAGGGCGAGGATGCGGCGAAGGTGCGTTGGAGCGCCGTGCGGGCGCTGGCGAAGCTGGAGCACGGGGAGGACGACGACCGGGGGCGACCGGATGCGGAGCTGCGAGAGGTGCTCACCATGCGGCTCGACGCGCAGCGGGAGCCGTCGGCGCCCGTGCGCGTGAGCGCGGCCGAGGCGCTGGGCGAGCTGTTCCCGCGCGACCGGCAGGCGTACGAGGCGCTGTGCGCGGCGCTGCAGGACGATGACATGCGGGTGAAGTCTCGCGCCGCCGCGGCTCTGGTCTCAGTGGCGCCCAGCCCCAGGCGGCTGAGCGAGGCTCTGCTGCCGCTCGTCGAGAGCGCGCCGGTGCCGCTGAGGATCGAGGCGATCGGCGCCCTATCAAGGGCCGGCGTCTCCTCGCGGGAGGTGATGGCGGCGCTTGGTCGGGCGCTTGAGGTTGACGATGGAATGGTTCGCTTGCGGGCGATGACGGCGATGGCGGAGATGGCGGCGGGGCAGCCGTTCGACGCGGCGGAGCGCGCGATCGCGATGCTGAGCGACGCGGACGAGACGGTGCGGCTGAGGGCGCCGCGGCTGGTCGCCGGCATCGTGGAGGACAGGCCCGAGCTGGCCGAGGAGGTGGCGCGGGCGCTGGCGAGTCTGCTGCCCGGTTTGCCGACCGACCGTTACCACAGGCACGTGCCGCTGGAATGCCTGGAGGCCCTGCAGAGGGTGCTCGAGGTGCAGGCCGATCGGCTCTGCGCGGAGCTCGAGGCGAAGGCGGCGCGCGGCGGGGTCAGCCTTGCGGACAGGGGCGGGGGAGGCCCATGAAGTCGCGGGTGAGGTCGAGGACGGCCATCGCCAGGTCGCCGTCCGCGCCGAGCGTCGCGTGGTAGGCGAGGCAGAGCCGATCCACGGTCTGCGCCCGGCCGTCTGCGTCCGCGGCGCTTGTGCTCGTGGGCGGCTGGGGTGCGACACGCCGGGCGCCGCCGCGCTCGGCGAGGAGGGCATTCAGGGCGTCTGCGAGGCGCGCGGAGAGATCATCGGAGCGGTCCTGGATGCAGGCGCGGGCGGCCAGGCCGCAGGCCAGGACGGCTCGGGCGCGCTGCAACAGCGCCTCGCGCCCGACCTCCCGCAGCGCGTCGCCCAGCGGGTTCCCCGGTTCCAGGCGCGACATTAGCGAGGCGATCAGCTCCTCATCGCCATCGTGCGCGGCGTCGATGCAGGCGCGCATCAGCAGGCCGCCGCCGGCGATCGGCTTGACGCGCTCCCAGAGCTCAGCCAGGTCGGACACGTCGGCGAGCCGCTCGGCCTGCCGCTGCAGCCGAGCGACCGGATCGTCTTCAGGGACCGGCCGTGGCTCGGTCACGTCGGGACCTCCTCGGGCATCAGCACGCGGTTGCTTCATCTTCGTCGCGGCTCTGCGCGGCCTGGATCTGCTCCCGCAGCCATTGCTTGAGGGCGGGCGCGGCGGCGCGTTCGAGCGACCACTGCAGGGCCGCGACGTCCTCGGGCTCCGACCCCGGCTCGTCAAGGAAGGCAAAGCTGGCGATGCCGCGCGGCGGCGCCTCAACACCGCCGAGGATGAGCAGGGCCGAGGGCGCGGGCGCGAAGCTTGAGGGCCGCAAGAGGGCGTACCCCTCGGCGGTCTCGCCGCCGGGCCAGACCAGTGAGAACCAGACGGCCTGGCCCTCGCGGGACGGGTCGTCGTGCTCGAGGGCCAGATAGAGTTCGCCCTCGCTCCCCCGTGACCAGCGCGCGCGGAAGCCGGGGTGCCCCTCGAACTGCTGCACGTGCTCCGGTCGATCCCTCACCGGCCCTGGCTCGGAGCCGGTCGCGGCGGCCCAGGGAAGCTCGGCCGGCGGCCCGCCGCGGACGCGGCCGATGATGGCCTCGTCCTCGGCGCCGACGCCGGCGGAGGTCAGGATGGCTCCGAGGCGGTCGGTCAGGCGCGCGAGGTCGGGACGGAGACGCAGTTGAGCGGACATGATGGTAGCGTCGGCCAGGTCGATGGGCGCGTTCGCGACGGTCTTCGGGGAGAGTGCGATCTCGGCTCGGCCCCCACGAACCGGGCCGCCGGGGACGGCGGCGTACACCTCGCGCCCGTCGTCATCCTCACCGTGAAAGACCAGGCGCTCGACCTCACCGCCCTCGGCCGACGGGCCGGCGTGGACGGTGAGGTACAGGCCGCCATCGTCGGTGCTGTCGCGCTCGACCGTCAGGAGGCGGTCACGCGCGGGCTCGCCATCGGACGCGGTGCACTCGGCCGCCACGATGATGCCCGGGGGCAGCCTCACCCCGAGCGTCTCCTCAAGTTCGGCACGCGATCCATGGGCGTCGAGGTAGGCGGCCAGGCGAGCGACGGCGGTGCCTCCCGGTAAGCTGACGGCGCGAAGCCCCGGGTCGCCTGCATTGGCGTGTGACCTCTTCATAGCAGTTCCTCCAGATCCTCTTCTGACCACCCGCGCGCGCGCATGCTCTCCCACAGCTCCTCTCGGGCACGCTGAAGTCGCTTGCGCCAGGTCGCCGGCTTGACCGCGCCTTCGGGCTCCGGATGGGGCAGAGTGGCGATATCGAGCTCTCGCCCCAGAGCATGCCGATACTCGGGCCGAAGCCTGCCCAGGCACTCCCGGAGGTCGCGGAGCAGTACGTGCCAGGCGTCGCCGGGGCAGCGGTACGAGCCGATCAGCGGCTGAAACGCGTCGCGGACCTGGTCGCGGGGCCTCTCGTCGATCTCCCAGTCGCCATCCTCATTGCAGGTGGCGAAGACGACGGTGTCGTCCTGCCTCTCCCATTGGCGCGCCAGGTCGTGGAGCACAAACTGGGGGATGACCACGGCGTGCACCCAGGCGGGGAAGGGGATCTCGCCGTTGTAGACCAGCCGGAGCGCTTGCTCGCATACCATGCCGTGGACCTGATCGACGCCCTCGCGGTACAGCCTGGCGGCCAGGTCCGGTCGGTGCTTGCTGCAACTGCTCACAATGATGCGCGTGAGTCGGTCCGGGGGAGTGGCAAGCCGCGCGAGCAGCTCGCGCTTGGCCCTGCCGCCCCAATCGCGGAATCTGCAGAGCAGCCCGTCCAATAGAGCGCCCTCACGCTCCTGCTCGGGCGCGTCCGCGTGCTTGTGGGCCTCCAGCTCCTCCTCAGCCCGCCCGCCCATACCGGCCACTTGCTCGAGGCGCCCGTCGGGCCGTGTTTCGAGCGCAGGCTCCATCGTCTCGAGCTCGGCCAGGATGGCCTCCAGGTGCTCGAGGTCAAGCTCACGCCGGCGCGTTTGGCACATTCTCGGGCTCCTCTCCGGGCGCAGCGCCCATCAAGCCCTGGATCCTGTTCCGCCCGGCGCAACAGGTCTCCTTCTGTATCTCTGTAGACACGGGAACGTGCGCGCGTGACGGGCATTTCGGGGCGAACGCAAGATGATCGCCATCGGCCCCCGGCCTCGGCGCCGGGAACCGGCATGGCCTCGCGGCAGTCGAACGGGCAACGAGTCACCCGGACACGGGGAGGAATGACCATGAGCCTGATCCGAGCCAGTGGCCTGCTCGCGGGGGCGGTGCTGGCGCTCTCAGCCTCGATTTCATTGGCGGACGGCGGCTACTTCGCGGCGGTGGCGGGGTCGGCCAACAGCGCCGACCAGCGGGCGCTGATCATCGACCACGGCGAGGCCGAGACCATCGTGCTGCACACCGACTACGCAGGGGACTTCGGCGACTTCGCGTGGGTGGTGCCGGTCCCGGAGCTGATCGGGGCAGGCGCCATCGGCACCGCGAGCGGCGACGTGTTCGCGGCTCTGGACGACCTGACCACGCCGCGCGGGTTCGTCTCGACGGGAGGCGGCTGCTACGGCTGCGGCGGCGGAGCGGAGGGCACGAACCGCCTCGATGTGACCGTCTGGGAGACGTTGCGCGTGGACGGCTACGAGGTCGCGGTGCTGTCGGCGGAGCAGTCGGCCGACCTGGCGAGTTGGCTGGACGACAACGGCTACGCGCTGCCCGCGGGCGCACAGGAGCACCTGGAGTACTACGTGGACCGCGAGTGGTTCTTCGTGGCCCTCAAGATCGACCCGGCCCGGCCGGGGGCCGGCGGGGGTGGAGGGGGCGGAGGGGGAGGTGCCGCCGAGGAGCTGCGACCGATCATGCTGACCTTCCCCACGGACGGGAGCGACCGGCTCGTCTACCCCCTGCGCATCTCGCAGGTCAGCACGCCCCAGCGCGTGGAGGTGCTGGCCTACGTGCTGGCGCCGCACCGCGTGGAGTCCACGAATTACCCGACGGTCGAGGTCCAGGTGCCGCGCAGTTACGGTGAGGACGACTTCGACGCCGCCTACGACGGCTGGTTCGAGGACACGATCGCGGGGGCGGGCGGCGCGGCGCTGGTGGTGGAGTACGCAGGACCGCTGCCCGGCTGGATCGCGGGCGGCCCGGCGTTCGAGGCCCTGCTCGACGAGGGCGAGCAGTACTTCCTCACGCGGCTGCGCGCGCGCCTGGAGCCGGCGGACATGGACGAGGACGTGCTCATGGCGGCGGCCGCCACGGATGCGCCGTTCGAGGTGCAGGTGGCCGCGGCGCTGCCATTCTGGCGAGGGCGCGTCGGCTTCGCGATCCTGCTGCTGGCAGGGCTTCAGGCGCTGGCGGCGAAGTCGCCCTCTGGCCGGCGCCTGGCCTGGACGGGCGGGGTGCTTGGACTCCTGGTGCTGCTGCTGTAGGCAGCGGGAGCGGCGAACGCCGTGGTCGGGTTGGTGCTGTTGGCGGCGGGGGGGCAGGGGGAGCGGTCGGCCGGAGGCAACGGCCGCACCCGGCGGAACTCAGAGATACGGTCTGCGCACGAAGGGAGCAGACGCGATGGCTGAGCCGACAAGGGTGTACGTGGTCTTCGCGACGCCGGGCTACGACACCGCGCGGCTGCACGTCAACCGCAGCGTGATGGGGCCTGACGGCAGACGGATTCCCAGGAACTTCGTCTCCAACGACGACGTGCTGGCGAAGCTGCAGGCTGCGCTGCCCGAGGTGGAGTTTGTGCGGCGCGACCTCCAGGGCGGGTCGGCGGGGTACGACAGGCTTCTGGGGGAGATCGGCAGCTTCAAGGACAGCATCGACGGCGTCGTGCTGGTCGGCGGTGCCGTGATCCGCTTCCAGGGCGTTTCCGGGCCGGGCCAGCAGCCGCTGGCCTTCACCGGCCTGCCCACGATCTACGTGGACAACCTCTTCAAGCTCCAGCCAATGCCGTACAAGGTCTGCAGGGAGGAGGGCAGGGTCGTCCTCGCCGAGCTGGACCGGGAGGGGATCCTGCCGCCGGAGCAGTCGGAGGCGATGTTCCAGGACCTGGTCGAGAAGGTCCGCATCATGGATGCGCTGCGCAGGCTGCGGGAGGCGAAGATCCTGTTCATCAAGAGCCCCGGCTCGGACATCGACGGGGTTGACTTCAAGGTGCTGCCGCCGCGCTACAACGAGGCCATCGTGGCCCGCATCAAGGAGTGCTTCGGGACGGAGTTCGTCTTCCACGACAACGAGGACCTGATCGCGAGGTACCACGCGATCGGCGAGGACGAGGCGCGGCCCGTGGCCGAGCGCTGGAAGGCCGGCGCGGTGAGCGTGCAGGAGGGCCTGGAGGAGGAGATCCTCAAGTCCGCGAGGCTCTACCTGGCCATCGACCAGATCAGGGAGGAACACGGGTTGGAGCCCGCGGCGATCATGGTCAACGGGGAGTACCGGGCCATCGACGAGGGCATCACCACCACGACCTCGCTGGCGATGACCGAGTTTCAGAGGCGGGGCATCGCCGGGGCCTACCAGTCCTACACCGGGACCACCTTGGCGCAGCTTCTGGCCTGGTACATGGTCGGGCGGATGAGCTACGTCCACGACGACGCGGTGGACATCGCCAACGACATCACCCTGCACATGCACTGCGGCACGCCGGTCAACAACGTGTGGGGCGATGAGGAGCTGAGCTACAAGATCCGGGACTACACCACGGGGGCCTGGCACGAGGACCTCAAGCGCCGCGACGGCGCCGTCCCGGCCGAGGTCTCCTTCCCCATCGGGGTGCCGGTCACCATCTGGAAGGTCTTCCCGATGACGAAGCGCATCACGCTCTACACCGGAACCAGCGTGGACGGGAGCGAGATCTACCGCGAGTGGGAGGACGTCATCTGCCGCAACAAGCTCCCGGTGAAGGTCGATGATGCGGAGGCGATTCTCTGGCACCACGACGTGCTGGAGTACGGCTGCCATCGGACGGCGACCTTCGGAGACCTGAGGGAGCGGCTCAAGCAGCTCGCGACCTTCATCGACTTCGAGGTCGAGGAGTGGGACCGGTAACCCCGGGAGCCAGCCTGCAGACCGACCTCCGTGCTCAGCGTGCAACCAGGTCGTTGGGGCGGTCCCAGATGAGGCGGGCGAGCCAGACGCGGTTGTTCGCGCCGCGGCTCTCGGTCAGCTCCAGGTTCATCGGCTCCCGGGCGTCGCCGTGCATGCCCTCGGAGGTCACGACCCAGGTCTCGTCGGGCGAGGCGTTCACCACGCCGAAGTTGCCGAGCTGCGCCCCGTAGTTGGGCACCAGCTCGCGCTCGGTCTCGCGCAGGACCACGAGGCGCTCGGGGTCTACCCGCGCGATGAACAGGGGGGCGCGGTGGCGGATGATCTCATCGTTGCCGGCGCCGCGGCGGGTGTAGGTCAGGAAGAGCCCCGCCGAGTGCGTGACCCAGTGCTGCTGGGTGTTGTAGCTGCCCAGCTCCTCTCCATCGTCGAACAGCCACGGGCGCGGCTCCTCGAAGTGGAGGCCGTCGCCGGCCGTGACGTAGCCCCGCAGGTCGTTGCGCAGCGTCAGGCAGAAGCGGCCCCCGAACTGCGTCAGCGAGGGCTCGTAGAGGCCGCGGGGCTCGGGGACGGACATCTCATCGCCGTGCTCGAGGTAGGTCAGCGTATCGCCGTCGAAGCCGCAGCGCAACACCGTGGTCGCGAAGCAGCCCTTCCAGAAGTTGTCGCCGACGGCCTCGCGCGGCATCAGGGAGACGGGCAGCAGGACGTCGCCGCCGGGCAGATCGACGCGCTGCGAGCACCCCGCCGAGGTCCAGAAGAAGTGCTCGCGGTCGGGCGGCTCCAGGATCCGCCACGGGGACCACGTCTGCGCGGCGGCGTCGTAGACCGAGTAGACGACGTCGCGGGGGTGGCTGTTGTCCGCGATCAGTCCGCCGCGGTCGCCGCCGTGGTAGGTCGCGGTGTGCCCGGTCATCAGCAGCACGCCGGTCTCGGCGTGCCAGGCCGGAGTGAGGTCGCACGGGCAGACCTCGGAGCCGTCGGGCAGCACGCGGCGGTCAAGCGTGTCGTGGACAACAGGGCCCTGCCAGGTCCCCCCGAGGTCCTCGGAGCGGAACTCGCGGACGGCGGTGAAGATGTCGCTGCCCCAGAGGCGCGCCCTGGTCATGGTGAGCACGGCGGTCGAGGGCGGGATGACCCCGATGCGCGGCTGGAACCACTCGGTCTCGCGGTCGTAGCCCTCCGAGATTGCCTCCAGCCGCACCTCGTAGTCGAGAGGGTCGAGCATTGCGATGCCTCCTCAGGTCTGCAGTTCGACGCGCACGCCGTCACCGGCGGGCAGTTGGAGAGTGCGGCTCCAGCCGCCGAAGACCGGCGTGTGCTCCGGCGAGGTGATAGTGGCGGTGATCGGGTCCGCGCCGGGGTTATGCACCTCCAGGAAGGGCCCCTCGCCCTCCGCACGGCCGTCCATGACCAGCGTCATCTTCACATCCGGGTCGTCGCAGACAAAGACGTTACCCGCCCACAGCCGGACCGCGGGGTCGATGGGCTGCTGGAAGTACGCCGTGCCCTCACTGACCGCCACGAACCGGAAGTAGTCCTCGCCATGGACCCATACGGCCGCGACGCCGTTGTCTGCGACTCCGCGGATGCGGAAGGGGAGGTCGCAGATCATCTCGCGCGGCCCGATGTTGATGACGGCCTCGTTGCCCTCGGCCCGGGCGGTGAAGAAGAACTCCGCGTCCTCGAAGCTCCCGACTACGAGCTCGAAGGGGTAGCCGTCGGCGCCGCCATCGAGGTTGTAGGCGGCGGCGGTGTCGGCCATCAGGTCCGGGCTGATCTCGGCTCCGTCTCCACGGGCGTTGATGGTGGCGAAGAGGAAGCGGTAGGGGATCTCGGCCCCGGCCTCGATGACGCCGTCCTGCGGCGTCTCGAAGCCGATGTAGAGCCTGCCCCTGCCGCTCTCGCTGGCCCAGTGGTGGGCGTTCCAGGCGTAGGAGCTGCCGGTGCCGGGCAGGAAGGCGTAGTAGCCGACATCGGTGGGCATGAGGGTGGCGTAGCCGCCGGGCTCGATGGTGCCGGTAATGGGGGAGGGCAGGTCGCCCGCAAGGGTGGCCTGGTGGTGGACCGCTCCGTGGTCGGCGTCGAGGACGAAGAGGTGGTGGGAGGTCTCGTACTCGGCGCCGCCGGGGCCCTGGAGGGCGAAGAGGGGGAGGCCGATGCCGGGCTTGAGGGGGATGTCCTCTCGCGCCACCATGGTGCCCTCGTGCCAGATCATGCCGCCGCGGTAGTCCTCAGTGCCTTCGAAGGGCCGGCGGTGGTTCCAGGTGGTGAAGAAGTTCTTGCGGCTGCGCAGGATGTACGCGGTCTCGCGCCACTGGCGATAGGGGTGGTCGCGGACGATCGGCAGCAGGCCGCCCATGGAGGGCGTGCAGCGGTCGCCGCGCTCGTAGCGGTCGGCGAGGCTGCTGAAGTCCATCGAGGTGATGCTGACATCGTACGAGGCCATGGGCACGTCGAGCACGCCCGCGACCATCTCCGTGCCCTCATGGGGCGGGTAGGTCCCCTCGGCGAGGTTGATGTGCTTGAAGGCCCAGGCGGCGGGCATCGAGGCGATGCCGGAGCCGGTGTCGAAGCCGCGGACGGTCACGCGGCCCACGTCACCGAAGGTCTTCGCGAGCATCAGGCGCTGGTGGCGATCCGGATGGAGAATCACCGCGGCGGAGCCGAGGGTATTGAGGTTGTCGCCGCAGCGGTAGAGGCCGGACTTGTAGCAGTAGAGCAGCCAGTAGTTGCCGATGGCGCGCCTGCCTTCCGTGTCGGTGACGGTGAGCTGCAGGTAGTGCTGGCGGTCGTGGACCATCTCGAACTCGCGCTCGAGCCGGGGCTCGCCGTTGCCGTCGAAGCGGCGCACCACGCCGAAGTTGGCGTCGCGGACCACGACCTCCTCGATGCCGGCGCCGGAGGAGACGGCGAAGCGCAGCCGCACGCGCTGGGCACCACGGGTGATCCACCACGGGTTCTCCATCTGCGGGTTGATGCACCACCACTGCTCGATGACCGGGCCCTGCGTGACGTAGGACTTGGCGGAGTAGGAGTGGTAGGTGCCGCAGCGGGAGTTGCACCACTCGCGCATGTGCTCGGCGCGCGGCAGGACGGTGCAGCAGGCATCGGCCGCCGCGGCGACCCGGGCGGGCGATCGGACGCGCGTGAAGGACGACAGCGCCATCCAGCGCAGGTCGCGGAGGGAGTAGAGGTAGTCCTCGTAGTCGTCCTCGACCAGCTCGGTGCCCTCGTAGACCAGGGGCATGAAGCGGAAGAACCACCACATGTTCGCCGGATGCACATGCGCGTCGTGGAGGGCGTCGTAGCCGAGCACGCCGTTCGGCCCGAGCCTGTTGTCGATCGTGTACTTGCCGGTGAGATGCAGGCGCTGCCCGTCGAAGTAGTCGTAGGTCTGTCCGCGCTGCTGCAGCGTCGCCGGCGGGTAGATGATCTTCTCGCCGAACGAGCACCAGCGGATGCCGAGGCGGTCGGTGTACTCGACGCCGGGGCAGGCGTAGAAGCCGTCATCCGAGACGGCCGCGCAGTCATCCTTCAGTCGCGAGAGTTCCTCCGCGGTCAGCAACTCGAGCGGGTCGGTGAAGACGATGAAGCCGAGGCCGGCGTCGCGCGCGGCGCGGGCGTATTCGGCGACGGTGCCCGAGCCGTCGGAGAAGCTGGTGTGGGCGCCGACGAGTCCCTTCACGCCGTCGCTCGGCGCGACGAACTCGGCGGTGTCCCACTCGACGGCGTCGGCGTACTCGACCGGACGGTAGGGCTCGGGCTCATAGCTCCCGAAGCCCTCGATGCCGAGCGAGGGCTCGGCGAGCCACGCCAGCGCGTTGAGCGCCATCTTCATGCTGTCGGAGGGATGGCCGCCCTCCTCATCGCCGCGCTCCTCGGAGATGTGCGGCCAGACGCGGTTGCCGTAGTTCAGGAACAGGTGGCGGTAGGGCACCGCGTAGATGAGGATGCGGCCCCGGCCGTACTCCCGGACGGCGGCGATGGGCGGGCCGGACTGGAGCGTCCCCGGCTGGTCGAGGTCGAGGACGTTATCGTGGCCGACCAGGTAGCTCCGCGCGCTGTCCTCGCCCGAGAGCACCACAGTCCAGTCGTCGCTGTAGTCGATGGCCTCGACCGCGGGCGCGCTGCCGCGCCTGGTGGGGAGGTAGACGCGCCCGACGCCCTCGGTCACGGGATGCCCCGCCGCGTTCTCGGTCCAGAAGTAGCTCTCGGGTCGGAACACGAGCGTCTGGGGTGACTCGAACTCGCGCTCGGGGTCGAAGACGCCCTCGTGCATCATCCGCGCGCCGAGGCCCTCGATGAGCAGGTTGTTGTACTTCTCGTCATCGTCGCCGGGGTAGCGGACCGCCTGCGCGATGATGAAGAGCCCTCCGCCGTCGCGCACGTAGCGCTCAAGCGCAGCCCGGGACGTCACCGCGACGCCGCGCAGCTCGTCGGTCAGGTCGTAGCTGCCCTCGTACTCCATGGGCCAGACGACCACGTTGAAGCGCTTGAGGGACTCGTAGAGCTGATCCTCCGTCCAGCCGCCGCGGTAGATGGGGCGCATCTCGGTGAGCGCCGAGACGTAGCCGTCGTCCTCGAGGTGGCGGCCGAAGCCCCAGTACTCCCGCCACTCGGGGTTGTACTTGTCGGCCTCCTTGTGCAGGAATCCGACCTTGGTGGCGGCGAGAGCCGGGAGATGCGCAACGCCGATCAGGCAGAGGACCATGACCACGGAGCGAAGTCGCGGGCGCACAGACATGGTCTCACCTCGCGCACAATGACTGCGATGCCGGGGACAGGCTTCGACCGGGCGGGGAGAGGGACCTTCCGGGAACTGCGGCGCGGCCAGATACGCGTCGCGGACCTGAGCACGCATCGATTCGCGCCCGATCGGCGGAGCGCAGTCCGGCCGATTGCAGCGGGTGGCGCGAGGCTGAGCTGATGTGCCAGACCGCTCCGTTCGAAAGCGGCAGGGGAGAGGTCTCAAACAGAGAGGCGGCGCGCGCTCAGCGCGCGTGGGGCGAATGCCGTCCGGGTAGGGCCATGCTCACTCGCCTGCCCCAAGCTCCGCGGAGCCCGTTCACACCTCGTCACGGATCTGCTGCTGTCCGCGGACCCCCTGCGCCCCCCCAACGCACTGCGAGGCCCTCCAAGCGATTCTCTCGCCGGGGGGCCCTAAGAACCCGTCAGCGCGGGTCGCGCGCGCCAGGCTTCTGGCGTGGGCCGGCCCCCCGAATTCGCGCCTCGCGAGGGAGGAGCGCCGGCGGACCTGCGGTGCGGCGTAGCCGGCGACCGGTCACCGCGCCTGCACGCGCACCAGCGTCATACGGCGGGCGGGCAGCTCGACGGCGAAGGCGCCGTCGGCGAGTGGGATGCTCGCGCCCGTACGCAGGTCGGTGGCGGTGGTGCCCTCCGCCCCAACGAGGGCCGGGAGGGTGAGCGCCACCGAGCCCTGGACGGGCTCGTAGGTGGGATTGGACACCACGAGCAGCGCGTCGCCCTCGCGGTGGTAGAGGCTGACCTTCAGGTCGCCGGGCTCGGCTGTCACCAGGTCGGCGGCCTGGTAGTAGGGCACCCACTGCGCGGACTTGGTGTCGAACTCGTCGTAGATGCGCCAGACCTCGATCAGCGGGTCGCTCTCGGTGCCGACGTCCGTGGGGATGGTGTCATGCAGCAGGGCGAAGCTGAGGATCTCCTCCATGGGGAGGTGCGGGTCGGCGCGCCACTCGTTGAGGGCGGGGAAGAAGTGGAAGGGGACGCCATACTGGTGCACGTCGTACTCGGCCCGCGCGCGGCCGAGCGTCAGGTCCTCGTAGCTGTGCTTGCCCAGCCAGTACTCGCCGAAGGTGCCCACGTCCGTCCACGGGTGCGAGTACCCCTCGAACATGGTGGACTGGTGGGCGAAGATGAGCGGGTCATCGACCTTCTCGCGCACGAGGGCGTAGAGGCGCTTGTAGAGCGAGCGCAGCTCGAGGACCGGCAGCTCGGGCCGGCGCTGCCCGTTCTCGTCGATCCAGCCGTGATCGTGGTAGGGATTGCGGCAGGGCAGCGCGTGGGAGACATCGTAGTAGAGCCCGCGAATGCCGTAGTCCTCGATGGCGCGATCGACCAGCCAGACCAGGAGGTCGGCCCACTCGGTGGCGGGGCAGATGCGGAACATGGTGAAGCCGCGATGGGCCTGACGGCCGCCGGGGACGGCCTCCCACTCCTCGGCGTAGGGCCGGATGCGCGGGGCCTCCATCGTGCTGGAGCAGAGTGAGACATAGGGCAGAATGCCGATCTCGTTGCGCTCCGCGTCGCGCGCCCGCCGGGCCATGTTCTCCTCCTTCTCCGCGGATGGCTCGAGGTAGCCGAACATGTCCTGCCAGAGTACCCACCAGGAGACGTAGTAGTCGGCGCCCGCCTGGGACTTCTCATCGAGTCGTCCGTTCCAGGAGACATGCACGCGGCGGTCGCGCTCGTAGGACGGCTTGACCGGCGTGGCCTGCACGAACCAGTCGTAGCCGATGGGCTCGGTGAGGCGCGTGGGCTCGCCGATGATGTGCAGGACCAGGTCGGTGCGGTCGTCGGACCGCTCGAACTCGACGACCCCGGCGCCCTCGGGCGTGTGCCAGTGCTGCCTGGAGTTGGTCTCCCAGAGGAGCCCGCGGCGGTCGTCGCCGACCCAGATGGCGGTCAGGAAGCCGCCGTCCCAGGTCCAGTCGCGCTCCGGCCAGCCCATGCTGTGGATCGGCCCATCCACGAAGCCGAAGAAGCCGTGCTTGCCGTAGGCGTGATGCAGCAGGTCGATGCCGCGGACGATCATGGCCCGCTCGGGGTGGAAGGGGAGGCGCAGGTCCATCGACTCGATCTCCATCCCGCCCCCGGGTGGCGCGAGCGTCAGGCGGTAGTGGACGAAGCCGTCGTACTCCATCTCCGCGTGGATGCACGCGACCGCCGGGCCGAGGGAGCCCGAGGACTCGAAGGCGACGCGGTTGGGCGCGCGCTCTGTCCAGGCGCCCTGGCAATCCAGCGTGACGGCGGCCCCGGCGATGGACGCCTGCAGCGCGATGGGCGCGGCGAGGAGCTGCTCGCCGCGCGCCTCGATGGCGGCGGGAAGAGCGAGATCGCCGAAGTCGTAGGTGCGGCCCCAGCAGGAGACGCGGCCGCCCTCGACCTCCAGCGGCGTCCAGGGCTCCAGCACCTCATCGGTGACGCCGAGGGTGTTGCCCGCCCACTCGGGCGTCTCGGGGATGGTCAGGCGCGCCGTCTGGGTGGCGACCGTCGCGGCGTCGGGGCGCTGCAGCCGGCAGATGACCGACCAGCTCCCCGCCTCCGCGTCCGCCATGCTGAGCTCCGCCCGGGCGCGCCCGTCGGCCAGCTCCGCGGCGGAGACCGTCGCCTCCGAGATCGCCTGCCGTCGCGCCAGGCGGAGGGCGGCGGAGATGTTCTCCGGCCGGTCGGCCAGGCGAGTCACGTCGATGTCCACGATCAGGCGCCTTGCGAAGTACAGGGGCGTGAGCGCGACCTCGAAGTCGGGGCGGACCCGGATGGCGGTGTGCTGGCGCAGCACGGGCTCGCCCGATGCGCCGGTGACCTCAACCGCCAGGAATGCGTCCGAGCTTTCGGCCGAGGCGGACAGGTCGATGGGCAGGTCGGTGAGGCCCTCGACCTCGCCCTGGACCGTCGCAAGCTCGCGGCCCTCGGCATTCCGGGCGCGGATGGTGGCGGTCAGAGGGCGGTCCCGCCCGTGACGGGAATCGATGGCGACGGTCGCGCGGTCCTTGACCTCCAGGGGCAGCCCCGCGATGCCGGCCACCGGCCCTGTCCCGGCGAAGCGCAGGTCGGCGAAGCGCGCGGGCGAGTGGTAGTCGCCGCCGGTGGCCGCGAAGCTGATGTAGCGCTCGGGCCCATGGCCCTCCTCGACGAAGCGCCAGAACCAGGTGCGGCAGATGTTGAAGCGCCAGGTGTCGCCCGCCGCGGGCGGATCGGCCTCGATCACCGCCCATGGCACCTCGATCTCGATGCTCCACTCGCCGGGGCCCTCGTCGCCGGTCGTGACGGAGCTCGCGCTGCGCCAGTCGCCGTCCCACGAGGAGTCCTTGGCGCCGAAGCCGTCGTAGTGGACGTCCTGCGAGTTCGTGACCAGGTGGTAGTACTCCCTGGGGGTGGACGGATCGGGGTCGAGGAAGACCTCGTAGCAGTCATCGCCGTAGACGGGCCCATCGCGCTCGGCCACGCGGGCGCGCAGGATCGAGAGGTCGGGCACGTCGCAGTGGCAGGCGAGGTAGAAGGCGCGGCCATCGTACATCGCGCGGGCCGTGAAGCGCAGGCGCGCCGGCTTGCCGTCGGTGAGCGCCATCCCGCCGATGGGCACGGCGCCGGCCCACTCCGCGTCGCCGATGGTACCGTCGATGGTCGGCGCGGCGGGTGCCTCGGGCACCGAGAGCAGCGGGCGGCCAGCATCTTGGGCAAGGGCCGGGGCGGCGATGAGCGCTACCATCAGTGGCAGCAGCCGTTGGCGCATCGGGGGGGCGCCTCCTCGCAGCGTCATGTGTCTGCCAGGCGGCAGTTCGCGGTGGAAGCCCCCCAGCCCTCCGGGAGGTGCCACCGGGCCGAGGCGTGAAATGCGTGGCGGCTCACGAAGGCTGTCGCGACGTGAGGTGCAGGGTCATGAGGCGCTGGGCACTTGCAGGGATCGTGCTGATGGTGGCGCTCGGGGGATGCGCGCGGGAGCAGCAGCAGGAGACCGGTGAGATCGTTCCGGCCGGCGGTGGTGACGCCAGGGAGATCCGCGTGCTGGCGATGGAGTACGACACGAACACCCGGCCGTTCATGCGCAAGGTGGAGGAGCAGTTCGAGGCCAACACGGAGGGTGTGGACCTCAAGGTCGAGGTCATCGACTGGGATTCCGGCTTCCAGAAGCTGTCCACGCTCATCAGCGCCGACAACGCCCCGGACCTGGCGAACATCGCGACCAAGTGGCTGCCCGAGCTCGTGGACCTCGACGTCATCGAGCCGCTGGACGACTACATGAGCGAGGAGATGGTGGAGCGCTTCATCCCCCTGACGTTGCACGGGGCGGAGTACGAGGGCAAGCTTTACGGCGTGCCCATCGCCGTCTCGGCCCGCGCGCTCTACTGCAACGCCGACCTGCTCGCGGCCGCGGGGAAGGGCCCGCCGGCGACATGGGACGAGCTGGTGGAGGTGGCCGGGGCCTGCACGGACCGCGACCAGGGCGTCTACGGCTTCGGCGTGCAGGGCGCGAAGACGGAGACGGACGTGTACTTCTACTACTTCCTCTGGGCCAACGGCGGCCAGGTCCTGAGCGAGGACCAAACGCGGGCGGCCTTCAACTCCCCGGAGGGCGTGGAAGCGCTGCAGTTCATGGTGGACCTCATCCACAAGTATGAGGTCAGCCAGCCGGACACGACCGCCTACGGCCGGGAGGACCTGCAGGAGATGTTCAAGGGCGGGAGCCTGGCAATGATGATCACGGGGCCATGGTTCTGGAAGATGCTCGAGGAGGATGTGCCCGACCTGGAGTATGAGCTGGCGCCGATCCCGGCCAGCAAGGAGCAGGTCACGATGGCGGTGACCGACAACCTGGTCCTGTTCAAGAGCTGCGCCGATAAGGAGCTCGCCTGGGAGTTCATCGAGTTCTTCTACGACCCCGAGCTGCGGCTGGAGTGGGCGAAGACCTTCGGCATGCTGCCGGAGCTCAAGGAGGTCGCCGAGAGCGACTACATCACCGGCAGCAAGCAGTGGAGCCTGCTGATGAGCCTGCTGCCCGATGGCCGCTTCGTGCCGATGCACCCGCGTTGGATGTCTATCGCCGAGGAGATCATGGTGGGGCTGCAGGAGGCGCAGTTGCAGACGAAGACCCCGCAGCAGGCGCTCGATGACGCGGCGGAGCGGGTGAACGCCATCCTGGCGGAGGGGTAGCGGGTGAACCGGCGATGGCATGCAGCCATCGGAGGAGCGGGGCTCGTGGTCCGTCGCGGGATTGACCGCAAGGGAGCTGGCACGGCAGCCCCCCTGTTCGTGCCGGAACGGAGAGGGTGCCTGAGCGAAGCGAACGCGGGGGAGGTCAGGCGAACAGAACCGCGCCTCGGTCGGGCTGCTGATTACGGCCGAGCCAGAGTCGCATGTCCTCAACGAGGAGCGCCAGGTGAAACGACGACGTGACGGGTTGCTGGCCGCAGCGCTGCTCGCGCCCGGCGCCCTGCTGCTCACAGGCGTGGTCTTCTACCCGATCATCCGCACCTTCTACGCCTCGGTGTGTGAGGTGGACCGCAAGGGCATTCCCGGCGCCTTCGGCACACTCAGGAACTTCCGCGACCTCGTGCACAGCGAGGTCTTCATGCGGGACATCATCCCGCAGACGGTGATCTGGACGGTGGCGGTGGTCGGCGCCACGCTGGTCATCTCCATGTTCGTGGCCCTGGCGCTGAACGAGCGCCTGCCCGGCCGCCGGCTGTGGCGGGCGATTGTGCTGCTGCCCTGGGCGACCTCGCTGGTGATCACCGCCGCGATCTACAAGTGGCTGCTGCACCCCACGCAGGGGCCGATCAACGGCCTGCTGCGGGCATGGGGCCTGATGGACGCCCCGCCGGCGTGGCTGGCGCGGCCGGAGCTGGCCTTCGTCTCGGTGATCGTGGTGGGCGTCTGGGTGTCGATCCCCTTCACGTCCATGGTCCTGCTGGCCGGCCTGCAGGCCATTCCCGACGAGCTCTACGAGGCGGCGCTGATCGACGGCGCCAACGCCTGGCACCGCTTCCGCATGGTTACGCTGCCGCTGCTGCGCCCCGTGCTGCTGGTGGCGGTGGTGCTCAACGTCATCTACGTCTTCAACTCCTTCCCGATCATCTGGGTGCTGACCGAGGGCGGGCCGGCCAACCAGACGCACATCATCGTGACCTACCTCTACCGCACCGCGATCTGGGAGCGGGAGTACGGGCAGGGCTACGCCATGGCGATGATCACCTTCCTCCTTCTGCTCGCCTTCGCGATCGTCTACACGCTGCTGTTCGGCCGCGAGGAGGTCGATCGCGTGTGATCTCCTCGCGCCTGCAGCGCACGGTGCTGGGCATCGGGCTGGCGCCGGTCATCGTGGTGATCGTGCTGCCCTACGTGCTGATGCTCTCGGGGGCGCTCAAGTCGCCCGAGGAGATCGTCTCGCGAGAGTTCACCGTCATCCCGCAGGACCCGCGGCCGGGCAACTTCGTCGAGGTCTTCCAGGCCATGCCCCTGGCCAGGTTCTTCCTCAACTCCACGGTCATCGCGGTCGGGGCCATGCTGCTGGTGCTGGTGTGCGCGATCCCCGCGGCCTATGCCCTGGGCCGGCTGCGCTTCGCCGGGCGCAGGCCGATCCTGTTCGCGATCCTGACCACGCAGATGTTCTCGCCGATCGTGCTGATCATCGCCCTGTTCTCGGAGTTCACGCACTACGGGCTGCTGGAGGGCTGGCGCTGCTACATCGCGCTGATCCTCGCCGACGCGGCCTGCCGGCTGGCCTTCAGCATCTGGCTGCTGACCGGGTACTTCGCGACCGTGCCGCGCGAAATCGAGGAGGCGGCGCTGATCGACGGCTGCTCGCGGCCACAGGCGCTGCTGCGCGTGCTGCTGCCCATCTGCAAGCCCGGCGTGGTCACCACCATGATCTTCGCCTTCATCACCGCGTGGAACGAGTTCGTCTTCGCGCTCACCTTCGTGCCCAGCGACGAGTTCCGGCCGCTGACCGTCGCGATCCCGAGCTTCATCGGCCAGTACGGGGCACAGTGGCAACTGCTCATGGCCGCGTCGCTCCTGGCGACCGTGCCGGTGGTGGTCATGTTCCTGCTGGTCGAGCGGCACCTGGTGCGCGGGCTGGGAGCGGGGGCGATCAAGTGATGTTACCTGCGGGAATTGGCGATTGGCGATAGGGACGACGAGGGCAACGCATGCAACTGTGGCGGCAACAGGCAGAAGGGGGACTGAGCATGTTCCGGCGAACCGTGATCGTCATCTGTATCGCGTTGGCAGCGCCCGGTCTGGCTCTGGAGATCACCGAGACCGGCCCGCTGCCCGAGAAGGGCGTCTTCGTGGGCGATGTGGGTGAGATGAGCCTGCGCGTGCTGGGCTCGCAGGGGCTCGTGGGGAACGTCGGCGCGCGCAAGTCGCAGTTCATCCGGTACCTCAATATGTCCGAGGGCTTCGCGCGCGAGGCCGCGACCTCCGGTACTGAGGCCGAGCTGCACGGGACCATCTACCAGTCCACCATCGAGAAGCACGAGGACGTGCCGCCGTGGGAGACGACCGTCACGGCGCATGAGCCCGGGCGGCGCGCGGCCTTCGAGGCCAGCGGGCGGCTGCACAGCCCCTTCCGCGAGGTGGGCGAGTTCGAGCGCGTTGAGGCCGGCCGCTGGCGTGGCGAGGTCACGTGGACGCGCGAGCCCGCCGAGAACGCGCGCATGAGGCTGGCGGTCTACCTCTTCGCATGGCTGCAGGACCGGCCGCTTACCATCGTGCGGCCGGACGGGACGGTCGTCGATGAGCTGGACGGCGAGCGCCTTCGCGTCTGGGCCACCGGGGAGCACGGCGTGTTCGAGGCCGGCACGCGCATCGTCTTCCCGCTGAAGGTCGGGGAGACCGCGGTGTTCACCATCCACGAGGAAGCCACGCTCACCAGCTTCAACTTCGGCGTGCACTTCGGCGGGTTCTGGGTGACGCCCACGGACGGGGACGCGGAGCAGATGCGCATCACCATCGAGCGCATCAGCGACCCGCTGCAGGTGGTCTCCGGCGACCTGACCGCGACCGTGGAGGCGCACTCGGGCGAGGCGGCGATCCACCACGGGCCCTTCAAGCTCATCGAGCACGTGGAGCTTGTCGATGGCGACGCGCGGCAGTGGGATGTGCTGCCGATGGATGGCTGGCAGGCATTGACGGAGGGCGAAGCGGTGGCGGCCAGCGGCGATCTCGGCGGGACATGGCGCGAGCGCGTGGAGCCAGGGGAGAGCCAGCTCGGCGGGGGTGCGATCAGACTGTCGGTCGAGCGCGACGAGGCCGGCGGAGAGGCGCGGCTGCGGCTGGTGCTGCCGCCGGTGCACGTCGGGCAACCGATCGAGTGGCACGGCCGCGGGCCTCACGGCGAGGAGCCACTCTTCCGTACGGGCGACGAGGGCGTATCAGCGCCGCTGCCCGTGGGGGCTGAGGTGCGCATTCCGCTGGCGCGCGGACTCGCCATGGCGCTGACGCCCAGCGCGGAGTGCCGCGTGGTGCTGGGCCGGGAGGGCACGGAGCGCGCGATGCTCAGCTTCGTCATGCCAGAGCATACCCGGGAGTTCGCGCTGACGGTGGACTGCGGCCTGCGCCCCGATGACTGGGAGGTCGAGAGCTACACGGAGCGCGACTTCGTGCGGATACGCAGCGCCAGCACCGGCGTTAAGAGCGGGCTGCAGGTCCGGCGCGACACGCCCCAGCCCCGCGACGTGCAGATCGTGTCCCCGTGGTGGACCGTGACCCACTCAGCCCAGCAGGGCGGGGCGATCAGCCAGATTGACTTCTGCTACGGGCGGCCGGGTGGGGTGCTGACTTCGCCCATCGGCACGGGAATCATGCGAGGGCCGTCGCAGAGCTGGGGAAACACCGGGTGTCCCGACGCGACGCTGACCGTGGCCGAGCAGACCCCCGAGCGCGTCACCGTCGTGGCGTCAGGTGAGCTGTGTGACATTGATGGGACCCCGATCCCGCTGGGCTACGAGATCACCTGCGAGTACCACCCGACGCACGTGAAGCGCACGGTTCGCCTCACCCCGGAGAGGCCGATCCCGGACGTGCGGCTGCTGGGCGTCGCGGGCGTCCAGGCGCGCGACAGCCTCCACGAGTTCGTCGGAGGGCGCACCTATCCGGTCTGGGGGAAGTCAATTTGCGGAGAGGCCTACTCCCGCCGCGGCTATCCCGAGTACATCGCCCTGTTCGAGCGCGATGTTGAGTGTCTGGAGATGTTCCCCGCGCAGGACCTGACGCAGTGGGCGCAGGTGAGGGGCGATCCGGAGGATTGCTCGTGGCGCGTGGACGGTTCGACCATCATGCTCAACGCGTACGAGCGCCTCGAAGGACCGATCACGCTCTCCGAGCCGATGGAGTTCACGCATTACATCGGCCTGCCGCCGATCCCGCGCGCGAACCGCGAGAAGCACGCGTGGCACATGCTCACGCCAAACGCGACCGAGGAGGAGATCGCGGGGCTGGCCTACACCGGCGTGGACAGCATCCACGGGAACGTGGGCGACCCGCTGTACACCGGCAGCGACGGTGACTGGGAGCGCACGCGCACGGGCGGGCGTGAGCTGACCGAGCGCTGCCACCGGTACGGGCTGCCGGTGGTCCCCTACCTGTTCTTCCTGCCCATGCGCGAGCAGAACCCGGTCTACGCCGAGCACCAGGACGACTGGCGGGTGACGCCCGCGAAGAAGAACGTGGCCTGCACGGTCTCGGAGGGTTGGCGGCACTACTACCGGCAGGGCCTGACGCGCCTGCTGGACGAGGGCGGGTATGATGGGGTCTACTACGACTTCGTGAGCGTCTACCAGTGCGAGAACGAGGCGCACGGGGAGGTGCCGCACTCCACGGTCGAGGGGCTGATGGAGACGCTGCAGTTCACGCGTGAGGCGATCGGCGAGGACGGTCTGCTGATCGGCCACCGCGGGCACCAGGCGAACACGGTGATTGACAGCTACCTCGACGGCGTGGTGGTCTTCGAGCACTACTCGCACCCTCACTGGCTGCCACTGGATGAGCTGGAGCCGCTGAACACCTTTGTGGGCGCGAGCCGCCGCGACACCTGCACCAAGTCGCTGGTCTGCAGCCTCGGGGGGCTCAACCCGCGGTACCGGAGGGAGGAGGGTCCGCGCGTCATCGACGCCGACGAGATCCTGTGCAAGCTCGCGCTGCAGGGGCTCTTCCCCTACAGCTTCCGCGGCTGGTCAGAGGAGGTGCTGGGGCGCTACTTCCGGCTCTACGCGCGCTTCCGGTCGGTGGACTTCTCGCGCCTGACCTTCATGGACCACCTGCACCAGCCCGCGATCCGCAGCGACGACCCGTACCTGCGCGCCGCGGCGTACTTCGGCGAGAGCGAGGCGTACCTGGTGGTCGCGAACCCCGAGTCGGATCAGCCGCGCGAGACGAGCTTCCGCGTGGACGCGCGCGAGTTCGGCTGGGATGCCGACGAGTGCGCGATCAGCGAGCAGCCGGATGGCGCCGGGGCGCGGCGGATCAGCGCCGACGAGCTGCGCGCCGGGATCGAGTGCACGCTGGGGGTTTACGGCTACCGGGTGTACGCGCTGCGGGCGCTCGACGGCGAGCGACCGCGCGTCGTCTCGAGCACACACAGGTGGGAGGAGCGTGAGGTGGATGGGGCGGCCGCAATCGTCACGCGAGGGCCGGTGGGGCAGGAGTGCACGCTGATCGTGGCCTGCCCGGAGCGGCCTGATACGGTCACGCTCGACGGCGAGGCGCTGGCGGCGGACGCCTGGAGCTGGGACGCCGAGGGTGGGATGGCGATGATCGGATACACCTGCCGGGCGACGGGCGAGCCGCACGTCTTTGTGGTGCAGTGAGGGAGCCGCCCCTTCCGTTGGGGGCGCCGGGCGCGAAGCAGCTCTTAGCGCCTGGGCTCGATGAAGTCGCGGATGACTCGGGCGTCGCTGCCGGGGTGGCGAGATGGCACGCCCAGGAAGAGATCGCACGAGCCGTCGCCGTGCGCCAGGTCGGGCACGAAGGCGCAGACCACTCCGAGCGTGCGGGCCAGGGCGGACGGGTCCTCGGCCGCCAGAGTCAGGTAGGGCAGCACCGAGATCGTGCCGTCCTCGTCCACACTGACCTCATGAAAGGTCGCCTCCGCCGGGTTCTCTCCCACCGCGGCGTACAGCAGCAGGCGGTCATCGGGCGCGCGCAGGAGGCGCCGGTCGGGGCGCTCGAACTCCACGATGCCGATGGGACCGTCGGCAGTCAGCGTCAGTCCGTCGGTGAAGCGGTTGGCGGCCACGTCGAAGCTGAGCAGGCTGGTGCCGTGCAGGATCACGAGATAGTGGCGGGTGCGGTCGAAGGCGTGGTCGGCGTAGCCGCCGGTGTCGGTGGCAGGCGGCAGGGAGAGGCCGAAGAGGCTGCGGGGTGAGCCCCCGGCCGCATAGTCGTAGACGAAGAGCCTGGGGTCGCGGCTGTCCGGGACCAGCTCGGGCTCGAGCATGAAGGCGTAGCCCTCGTCGAAGCGCCCGCCGCCCAGGAAGAGCCGCTGCGTGGGCGGGCGCCCGGCATCGTGGACGATCCTGCTCCGAAGCTGCGTGGTCCAGTAGCATCGGCTCATGAAGCTGATCTTGTCCAGGACGGCGCGATCGCTGGCGACGAAGGACATCAGCCCGCCGGAGTAGGCGGTGCCCGCGCGGGCGGCGGTGTGCGTGCCGGTCAGGAAGAGGCGGCCGTCGAGGCCGGGGGTCATGTAGCGGTAGCGCTTGATGGGCCCGGGCCCCGCGTCGTCGAGCACGTCTGTCTCGATCCCCGGCGTGATGGGCTCCATGCGGTTCCGCCCGGCGGCGAGGTCAGGCGCATCCCAGACCAGGCGAGTGAGGCCGGTGTAGCCGCCCATGTAGAGGGAGAGCCCGTCGGCGTCGCGCCACCAGGTGTGCCCGTATGGCCCCAGGCCAACCTGCAGCGGCAGCTTCAGGTCGGTCTCCCCCAGGTCGCGCAGCAGGTAGCGCTTGGTGATGACGCCATCGTCGAGGCGCGACAGGTCGAAGGTCGCCAGGTAGTAGCCGTACTCGGCGACGCCGAGGACAGTGTCCGGGTGGCCGGGAATGGGCGTGGCCATGTAAGCGGGCGCCAGCGATGGGCCGGACAGCGCGTCCAGCAGCGTGCCGTAGCGCTCCGGGTCGAGACGCATGGCGGCGATGGCGTCGTAGACGACCTCGATCTCGCCCTCCGGCCGCCCCCCTGAGGTCCCGTGCAGGATGGTGTCGAGATGAGTGCGGGACATGGTGACTGAGCCGTAGTCGCGCCACCAGGCGAGGCCGGAGGCGCTGTCGCGGCGGGCGCCGGCTGGGCCGCGCGGGACGGCATCGACGACCTCGAAGGACACGGTGTTCCCCTCGTCATCGACCTGCAGCCGCCACGGGCCGCCCCAGTCCCTCTGGTAGGCGGTGATGTAGAGGCCGTCCTCGCGCGGGTAGAGCCGGCCGAGCTTGCGCGTGCGATCGGCGGGCTCGGCCCACCCCTCGAAGAAGCTGCGCTCGCAGCCGGGCCACGAGCCGGCGTGGAAGCGCAGGCCGGCCGTGAAGGCCGCCGGGTCATCCCGGAGAGCCCGTGGGGGTCTCAGATCGACGGGCATGGACAGGAGCCCGGCGAAGACGAAGCTGGTGTGGTCGGCGTACTGGTAGACAGCCTGGATGATGGGCGCGTAGAAGAGCCGGCCGCGATGGATGGCGATGATCTTGTAGCCCTCCCAGCGCAGGAACAGCTCCCCCTGCTTGTGCTCATCGGGGATGTCGTCGAGTGAGGGCAGCAGCTCGGCGAAGTGGCGATCCACGTCGATGGGCGGGACCTGGTACTCGGCGGTGTGCGGGTCGAAGCGAACGACGCCGGGCGGCGTGTGCGAGTAGTAGATGCGGCCCCGCTCGTCCACGTCCACGGTGCCGACGAGCTGGCCCAGGCCGGAGGAGCCGTTGCCGAGGATGGGCGTGCCGGAAGCCGAGCCGGGCGGCCAGGTCTTCGCGGAGGTATGCACCGAGATGGCCTCCGGCGGCAGACTCACGGTCAGATCGCCCGCGCCCTCCAGCCACGCCTCGTCCAGCGGGACCTCGACGAGGTAGTGCGCCACCTCGGTGGGGCGGCCGGTCTGCGCATCGAAGAGCTGGGACTTCATGGGCACGTAGAGGCTGCGGCGCGATGGATCATCCGGGTGGGCGGTCTGCAAGGAGATGGCGCAGTTGTTGTTGGCCGAGACCAGCGGGTAGTTGACCTCGGTCTCCACGCGGACCGTGGCGTCCTCGACGCGCATAACGCGCTCGGCGGGCTCCAGCGCGGCGGTGCGCAGCGCGGACATGTCCGGCAGGTCGATGGCCGGCGCGTCGGTCCGGGCCATGCCGGGTTCGATGTACGAGCGGGCGCCCGAGAGCGGGAGATCGGTGCGCGGCTGGATGGGCGGACCGAGCTCGAAGCCGCCCGTCCACACGACGGTCCCGCCAGCCTGCAGGGAGACCGTGGCCTCTCGGTACCCCGCCCCGGTGGGCTTGCGCATGACGATGGCTGGAGGCTGAGCGGGCTCGGCGAGGTTCACGGTGTGGGTGTCCTCGCGCGCGTCGGAGGCAAGCGTGATCTCGGCGGTCAGCTCACCGGCCGCGGCGCGCAGCAGATCGAGGTCGCGGACGTACACGACCACCTCGTCGGCGTAGTGGGAGCACCGCACCGGATCGTCACCGAGCAGCGCGCGCACCGCTGCGGGGTCGGCACAGGCAACTGCGCAGAGGACCATCGCGGTCAGGCATGACGGCAGGTTCAGGCGGCCCATGGCGCACCTGCCTCCTCTCGGCGACATCTCGCGAGACGTACGGGCCCGGCTGAGGGGCTCTTGTCCGCCGGCCGGGCGTAGTCCTCCATGCCTGCCAGTGCTGAGCACCGGCCCTGCGCGCGCGTGCAGGAGGAGGGACGATCCTCTCATCGCGGGATTGAGCGCCGCCATCGTCGAGATCTGCCTGTGAGGGTCCGCGGCTGCAGCAGGGAACGGGCGAAGGTCTCGACCTCCCGCGGAGGCAATAGACTCCACACGCCGCGCAGAGGCTCTGGCCTCGGGAGGTGGCGACCGATGATCCGCCG
Source organism: Candidatus Zipacnadia bacterium (assembly GCA_029820945.1). Lineage (GTDB taxonomy): Bacteria > Armatimonadota > Zipacnadia > Zipacnadales > UBA5352 > JALGUJ01. The sequence goes on from JALGUJ010000018.1 coordinate 49,005, forward strand.
CGCGCTCGTCCTCATCGTCGCCGGGTGTGCGCTGCCGCCGCCGGGCGCGCTCGCCCAGGAGGAGGCGCCGCAACGGGCGTCCGTGCTGTTCCTGGACTTCAGGCGGCAGGAGCACTACAACACCTACTTCAAGCAGTTCCTGCGGGAGATGGATGCCGGCGGCTTCGAGGTGGGGTACGCCGACGTCGATGTGGTGGACCCCGCGCGGTTCTCCGACTTCAACGTCATCGTCTACCTCAATGTCCCGAACTGGGACACCACGAGCCACGAGGCGCCGGCGCACTTCCTGCGGCAGATCGAGGCGCTGAAGGCGCACCTGGCCGCGGGCGGTGGCCTGCTGGCGATGTCACACCCCGGGCCCCAGCGGCTTCCGTCTCTGTGGGCGCTGATGAAGCCGTGGGGGCTCGAGGTGCAGGTGGCGACGATACACGACCCGCAGGCGGAGCGTGCGACGCTGGTGCAGATGCCGTTCGCCCGCACCGAGAACCTCGCCGGCCATCCGGTCACGGAGGGCGTATCCGGGCTCTGGTATCCGGTCTACCCCGAGGGCGGCCGCGTCTGGAACGCCAACACCAGCCCATTCACGGTTGACGAGAGCTGGCAGGTGCTCGTGCGCAGCGCGGCGAGCGCCTACGTAGAGCCCTACCGGTTCGACATGGACGAAATCGATCGGCACGCGCCTGAGGGCCGGATCGAAGGCCCGGTCCCGCTGCTGGCGGTGAAGGAGTTGGGGCCGGGCCGGATGGCGTTCAGCGGCGTGGACTCGTCCTACCACATGCACGGGGGGCTGGCACCCGCGTGGGAGGGCGTGACGATGGGGCCGGGGCTGGCGGGCAAGCGCAGCGACTTCGAGCCGCTGATGCTGAACCTGCTGCAGTGGCTGGGCGAGCCGTCGCTGCGGTCGGGCACGCTGGGAGGGGCCGAGACCGATGCGGCGCGGATTGCGCCGCCGACGCTCGTGGCGCCGGAGCCCCGGGACTCGTGGCCGTACTGGGAGCCTGAGAAGAGCTTCCACGGGGTGATCGGCGCGCGCAGCAGCTACTCGGTGGGCGAGAGCACGGCCGCGGAGTACGCGCAGGCGGCGCGCGAGGTGGGGTTGGACTACGTGATCTTCGCCGAGCCGCTGGCGGCGATCGGCGAGCAGGACTTCGCGAGGCTGAAGGAGGAGTGCGCCTCGCTCAGCGGCGACGATCTGCTGCTGATGGCCGGACTGGACTGCGAGGACGAGACCGGCAACCACTACGTGATCGTGGCGCCGGACCTCAAGTGGCCGGCGGAGGGCCTGTTCGTGGAGGGCACACGGAAGTTCTGGGTGCTGGGCGAGAAGCCGCGCGGGCTGGCCTTCTGCCGGTACGTGCGCCAGAACCTGCCGGCGCTCATCTCGTTCTACCTCGGCGACGAGGGCGTACCGTGGTGGGACACGCGCTGCTACCGGCAGTGCATCCCGATCCAGACTTGGCGCAACGGCGAGAAGGTGGGCGATCTGACCCAGGAGTACCGCGAGCTGGCGGCGGCCGGCGAGTGGCCGGTCCCGATCGTACTCAGCTTCACGGACAGCGCCGACCATCTCCGCACGATGGGCGGCGGCGAGCCGCGCAGCGAAGAGCCGCATACGGTGCTGCTGGCGAAATCGCTGGCTGAGCTGGGGGAGAGGATTGCGCCGCGGCCCGACTTCCGGCCCACCGCCTGGGTCACCAACGGCCCGAGCATCGAGCACTGGCAGTGGGCGGCCCCGCGCGACTACGTGGCGAACGGCAACTGGTTCGACTGGACGCGCTACCGGTGGGCGGTGCGGTTCAGGGCTCGATCCGAGGCGGGGCTGGAGGAGCTGCGCATCTACGACGGACCGCGGCCCTTCCGCCGCTTCCTGGCCGGCGGAGCGACGGAGCTCGAGCGCGAGATCCTGCTGACGCACAACCAGCAGAAGAACCTGACGCTGGTGGTGACCGACCGCGACGGACGCGTGGCCTGGGGCGGCGAGCTGCTGGACCGCAGCCACCTGATGGAGCACGTCTACTGCAGCGACCGCATGAACACGCTGTCCTACGCCTGCCTGCCCTCGGACGGGCCGTTCGGCTCCACGGTCGGCACCTGGCCGATGCCGGTCATGGCCAAGGGCCCGCTCACCGACAACCTGTTCGTGGGTCTTAACCAGGACATGTACCGCTTCCCCGGCTACGACGGACAGCCCGAGCGCCACCTGCTCCTGTCGCCGAAGGTCTTCGCGCACACCGAGCAGGGCGTCGAGGGTGGGCGCGTGAACCGCCGCATCCTGCGCCCGTTGGCGACCGCCGACGTGTGCATCGAGGAGACCACCTTCGAGCACCGGTTCGCGGACGAGGTGGGCGTGTGGAATAGCTGGAACAACCTCGGTCCGCTGGTGCCGATGGAGACCTTCAAGGGGCGGCTGCGCTACACGACCTTCACGCACCCGGGGCATCTGCCCGCGCCGGTGGTGGTGGATGGCGAGGTCGAGATGCTGCGCGACGGGCGCTTCGTGGAGGATCGCGTGCTGCCGCTGAGGGTGGGCTTCGCCGGCGCGCCCTACGCCGACGCGGGCTACTCGACCTGCGTCATCGCACACACCGGTGGTGATGATGTGACCCTCGGCCTGACGTACGACGGTCGGCCGCAGCTCGCGCGGTGGCAGGCGGCCTTCCCAACCGGGGCATACGGCTACTTCTACCACTCGCTGTATGGCCCCGGCGGCCTCTTCAGCCTCGATGACGAGCTGCGCTGCCACTACGTGGGCGGGAGCCTGCACCGGGTCTACATCGGCCTGCCGCTGCGCGGCCGGCAGTTCAGGCGCGGCGACCGCTTCAGCTTCCGCTACATCGCCCTCGCGGGCTCGCATGACGCGCTGCCCTCGAACCTGCCCGCCGAGCGCTTCCGGGACCTGCTGGGGCTGGACGGGACGCCGGGCTACGAGGTGGAGTGCGAGTGCGGCGAGGTGACCTCGACGCTCTACACGCTGACCATCGACGGGCAGGGGGTTGGCTTCGCCGGCACCGTCAGCGCCCAGGAGAGCCTGCCCGCGATCCTGCCGCTCGTGGTCGAGGGCCTCACGGACCGCTGGTGTTCCGTGCTCTACGACCGCGAGGCGCGGCTGTGGCGGCCGCTGGCGATGATGGGCGGGACGGCATACGCGCACGTGGACCTGACCGGGGAGCGCCCGGAGGCCAGGCGCCTGTTCGTCGGCCACCCGTTCACCTGCGACCGGCCGGAGCTGCACCTGACGCTGGTGCAGACGGCCGAGAGCGAGTTCACGCTGGCCGTGCACAACCCCACGGACGAGGAGGTCGCGGCGGCCATCACGCGCTCGCCCTGGTTCGACCTGGTGGCGGAGGAGACTCTGGAGGCGAGCGTGCCCGCGGGGGACAGCGTGCTGCTGACCGTCGCCAGGCGACCGCGGAGCTCCGTGGTCCGGGCGCCCTCCCCCGGACGCCGTTGGGCTCGGGCGGGCCAGGCAGCCCGCCCCTCCGTAGGGAAAAAGGCCGTGGTCCGGGCGCCCTCCCCCGGACGCCGTTGGGCTCGGGCGGGCCAGGCAGCCCGCCCCTCCGTAGGGAAAAGGGCCGTGGTCCGGGCGCCCTCCCCGGACGCCGTTGGGCTCGGGCGGGTTAGGCAGCCCGCCCCTCCGTAGGGAAAAGGGCCG
>JALGUJ010000109.1 GCA_029820945.1 Candidatus Zipacnadia bacterium
AGATTCTCCGGCTGTTCGGCCTCCTGCGCCCACGCAGGCCGGCAGATGACGATAAGCGTCGTGATGAGCACGGCCGGCAGCCTGAAGATGGCAGGCACTCCTCTACGCGCCCCGAGACGGTGTCGGGGCGTCCCGGCCCTCAAAGGCGAAGAGCGCATGGGGCGCGAGATGGTAGACCGGGTTCGGATCACTCCTCCGGTATCAGGATGGCAGCCTCGCCCAGCCGCAGGCGCACAACGCTCGCCGGCTCGCCGAGCGTCCCGTCGGCCTGCAGCGGACGGTAGCTGCCATCGAGCGGGTGGTCCAGGGCGGTCTCGTCGTCCCAGCCCAGCGCCGGCATCGACGGCCGCAGCAGCACCAGGGCGTTCGCGAAGTGCCGCGCGAGCAGCACCTGCGGCGCCGTCGCGCCCTCGGTCAATCGCAGGTCATCGAACCAGGCGGTCCCGGTCGAGCCGTAGACGCGGAAGGTGACCCGGCCGTGCGGGTCCTGGCCGGTGCGGAAGACCTGGCTGACCGGCGTCCAGTCGTTCGTCCCGTGCATGACGATGCCAATGCCCGCGGCCTGTGCGCCGTCGAACCCATAGGGGTAGATCTGCGCCCCGGCGCCGCCGGTGATGTTCTGGGTCCTCATCCAGCCGCTGAGCGTGTAGATGGTATTGGCCTCGAGCGTCACAAAACCCTTGTCAATGCTGTTGATGTTCAGATCGCTGCTGTCGATCCGCGCCGAGTGCGCCCCGGAGTGCACCACGTCCTCGTCAAGCACGAGCGGCGGCGTCACCTGCCAGCCGTCGGGCAGCCCGTCGCCGTCTTCATCGCTCTCGAAGTCCCCGTTGGGCAGCAGGTTCTCGCCCTCGACGCCCTGCGTCTCGGCCATCGTGATCTGGTCGTAGGGGCCGAGCGGCTCGCCGATGTCGAAGTCGGCCGCAGCGTTGTACCACGTGGTCGCCTTGCCGTAGGGGTGGCGCCCGTAGCCGTAGTAGCTGTAATCGCCCGCGCACAGATAGTAGGCTGCGAGGCCGTAGAGGGCGTCCCTGTCCAGGCCAACAGGCACCTTCGGGCCGAACTCCGAACGGCCCTCGTCGTAGATGGGGTTGTACTGCAGAAGCTGGATCTTCCCCCGCTCGTCTACCCCGCTGGCGCTCTTCAGCGCCGATTCCACGCCGGAGAGGCCCCTCGTGATGTTGAGCCAGCCCTCGACCTCGCGCCCATCCAGCACGAACGGGACGGCGTTCCAGCCGTTGGCCGTCAGCACGCTGTCGGGAAGGGCGATCTTCACCTGCGCCATCGCCATCTGCATGTCGCGCATCCAGCGGCCCGGGTCGTGGCCGGGGTACTCCAGAACCTCCGAGCCCCGCGCGCCCGGCACGCTCGCCGTAGTTGTGTCAACGAAGAAGCCGTCATGGCCTCCCGCGAGGTTGTCGGGCATGTACTGCTCCGCCAGATAGCGCTGGTAGTCCGGGTGCCCGATGTGCATGACGTAGTCGTCGCGCGGCGGCCCCCAGTAGTACATCGGGATGCGGGCCTGCGACATCCGCCGTGCCGTGGCCTGGGGGTTCGCCAGGTTCTGCGCCTCGGCGTCGTCCACGACTCCGTCACCATTGCGATCGTTGGCCGGATCCCAGCCGGGAACCGTCCGGGTCTCCCTTGGGTTGCCGGCCTTCTCCGCCCCCACGTGCAGCGTCACGCTGGTGTCCTCGGCGAAGTGGCAGAACATCTCCTCCGGCACCCCACCCTCGCCGAGCCCCTGCTCGGCGCACCACGCCGCCAGGTCGTCGTGCTTGGCCGAGGGAATGACCATGGTTGCCATCAGGCAGTAGCGCAGGCCTATGTACTCGGGCCGGATCTCGTTGGGCTCGGCGCGGAAGCTTGCATCATAGCGCCGGGCCATCATCTCGGCGTCGGCGGCGCCGAAGTTCACGAAGTAGCGGATGTGCGGCCGCAGCGACGGGAGGGGCCGAAAGTCCGTGACAAAGCGCTGAACTTCGCTCCACGGCCCTGGATCGCCGTCCTCGCCCCACAGCCGGACGCGCCAGAAGTACGCCGCGCCGTCGTCCAGCGCCGGTCCGGCATACTCGACGATGGGAAGCCGGCCCTCGGTGCGGCCGGAGTCCCACTGCAGGTCGCGACCCGCAAGCAGGTCCTGCTCACCGGCGGCCACCTGAACCTGCCAGGCCTGCTGCCCGTCGGTACTCCAGCAGAGCTCGGGGCAGATGTCCCGCACGGCCGGGTTGCCCACCACCCATTCACAGCGGAGGTCGCCGGCGACGGGTGCGCAGGGAGCGCCCCCCGGAATGAGGAGCAGCGCGGGCACCATGAGGCGAGAGACGGCACGCATGGGCATAGGGCTTCCCCTTCGTCCTGACGATAGGCGCTGGGATAGGGCATAGTTGCTCCTGACGGGCCGCGAATCCTGCACGAGAGGCCTGACGCGCAAGCTTGGCAGCATCCAGATTCGTGTGGATGCGCGCACCGAGCGGCGACGTCCCGTGCCTGCGCATCCCGCTCCTGGGCGGGAGGAACCTGGGGGGTGAGGCCTGCCCCCTCCTACGGCCAACGACGCGCGGACGGGGGCGTCCGTGTGTCATCCACAGGAATCTGGATGCTCTCCGCAAGCTTGACACTGCCCCGGCATGCTGGTAGTCTCTTGATAGGGGGTGTGCACGGTGAAAACCGCGCGCAGTTGACATGTCGAGTTGAGTTGCCGGAGGAGCTGGCTGCGGTGGGGGAGCTTACGCAGAGGCAGAAAGCCATAGCCACCGCTGTCGTCGCGGAACACATCGAGACGGCGGAACCGGTTGGGTCCGAGACGCTGCGCCGGAGATGCGGCTTCGCCTGCAGCTCTGCGACGATACGCAATGAGATGGCGCGACTGGAGGAGCGGGGGTACCTCAGCCAGCCGCACACGTCGGCAGGCCGTATTCCCCTCAGACCCGCCTACCGACTGCATGTGGACGAGCTGCGCACGGAGGGCCAGCGCCTGGACCGCGACGTCACCTGGATCCAGGGCGAGCTGCGCCGCGTGGCCGGGCAGCAGGAGGCGATGCTGAGGCTCAGCTCCGCGATCCTATCGCGCATCACGCGCTACCCGGCCGTCGTCATCTCGCCACAAAGCCGCGGGCCCCGCCTGATCGACCTGTCCCTCACACCGGTGAGCGCCAACAACGTCCTCGTGTCATACCTGGACGACCGCGGCGTCACCGAGGAGGTGCTGGTCGAGACCAGCGCGCCGGTGCGCGCCGACGAGCTCGCCCGCATCGAGGAGCTGCTGCACGAGCGCGTCGTGGGTGCCCCTCTCGGCGCCGACCTGGGGCTGGAGGACCTCGAGGGCTGCGATCCAGCCCTCGTCGAGGGCCTGCGCGATGCCTTCAATGAGGCCGGCAGCGGGCGCGTCTACGTTGAGGGCACTACCTTCGTGCTCGACCAGCCGGAGTTCGAGGACCCGGAAAGCCTGCGCCGTATGATCGGCGCCCTGAGCCGGTCGCCGCTGCTGCGCCGGGCGCTGGACGCGGTCGCCGGTGAGCAGGGCTCCTCCGCCTCCATTGGTGAGGAACATGGGGTGGAGGCGCTCTCCGACTGCAGCGTGGTCGCCGCTTCCTACAGGGTCGATGACCGGCGCAGGGGAACCGTCGGGGTGGTCGGACCGATGCGCATGCACTATGCCCTGGCGCTGGAGATGGTCGCCACGCTCGCCCGCAACCTCGGGCAGGCGTTGAGCACGTCGGCCCAGGACGAAGACAGCACCGACCGCTGATCGTGCCGACACGCCGGATCGGAGAGCAATCGGCCTCCGCACACAGGCGCCCTTCGTGGCCCATGCGGAGGCATTCAGATGGGAGGAAGCTCCACCAGATGGACCACAGTGAGACGAAGCCCATTGACGTGCAGGCGGGCGACGAGCCCACCGACACCGAGGTCGATGAGACGGCGCAGGAGGCGGGCCCGGACGAAGAGGTGACCGCCGAGGCGCAGGATGTGGAGGTCGCACCGGGCGACGAGCCGGCCGAAGCCCCGACGGCTGAGGAGCTTCAGGCCGAGGTGGAGAGCCTGCAGCAGGCTCTGGCGGAGGAGCACGACCGGATGCTGCGGGCGGTCGCGGAGCTGCGGAACTACAAGCGGCGCGTGGCCCGCGAGCAGCAGGAGAAGGCCCGCTACGCCGGTCAGAGCGTGCTGACACGTATCCTGCCCGTGATGGACAATCTGCAGCGTATTCTCGAACACCAGGCCGACGCCGACAGCGAGGAGTTCGCCAGAGGCATCGAGATGACGGTCGGCGAGTTCTTCCGCGTCCTCGACCAGCTCGGGGTCAGCGTCATCGACTGCGAGGGCGAGCCGTTCGACCCCGCGCTGCATGAGGCCGTCGCGCAGGTCGAGACCGATGAGGCACCAGAGGGGACGGTCGTGGCGGTTGATACACCCGGTTACTGCCTGCATGACCGCTGCCTCCGGCCCGCTCGCGTCGTGGTGGCAAAGCGCCCTGAGGCCGCTGAATCGGCCTCCTGAGGCCAGGAGGCGCGCTTGACACTCCGAGAGAGCGGGGGCTATAATCGACCGAGTTCGGGAGGTAGCTCATGGACTCAGGCGAGCGTTTCCCTGAGGAGGGAGCGTCCAGCATGCTGAGGCCGGGCGTCGAGGAGTACGCCAAGATCCGCGTCGTGGGGGTGGGCGGTGGCGGATCGAACGCGGTTGATCGCATGATCGAGGCCGGCTTGATGGGCGTGGAATACCTTACTATCAACACCGACAAGCAGGTGCTGGACCTCTCCGCCGCCGACAAGAAGCTTCAGATCGGGGAGCAGCTTACCCGCGGACTCGGAACGGGGGGCGACCCGGAGCTGGGGCGGCAGGCCGCCGAGGAGAGCCGCCAGGAGATCCTCATGGCCCTCGACGGGGCCGACATGATCTTCCTCACCACCGGCATGGGCGGGGGGACCGGCACCGGCGCGAGTCCCATCATCGCTGAGATCTCCCGCGAGCTCAACGCGCTCACCGTCGCCGTCGTCACCCGCCCCTTCAGTGTCGAGGGCAAGAAGCGCGCCCAGCTTGCCGATGAGGGCATCGAGCAGCTCAAGGGCTGCGTGGATACCCTCATCGTCATCCCCAACGATCGCTTGCTCACCCTCACCGAAGAGGAGCTGAAGCTCCAGGAGGCATTCGCCCTCGCCGACACCATCCTCCAGCAGGGCGTGCAGGGCATCTCCGAGGTCATCGTCGTGCCCGGCCTGGTGAACCTCGACTTCAACGACGTGCGCGCGGTGATGAAGGACGCCGGCACCGCCATGATGGGCATCGGCGAGGCCACCGGCGAGGACCGCGCGCAGGACGCCGCCGAGCAGGCCATCTCCAGCTCCCTGCTCGAGACCGGCATCGAGGGGGCGCGCGCGGTGCTGCTGAACATCACCGGTGGCCCCGACATGACCCTCACCGAGGTGCACGCGGCCTCCAAGATCGTCCAGGAGGCGGCGCAGGGCGAGGAGGGCGCCGACCTGACCCTCGGCGCCGTCATCGACGAGAAGCTCGAGGGCACCATCCGCGTCACCGTCCTCGCCACCGGCTTCCAGCCCGAGTACCGCTCGCGGCAGCGTGAGGAGGCCGCCAGGCGCGAGGTGCGCGCGGGCGAGGAGGAAGAGGAGCCCGAGCGCGAGGAGGGCGTTGCCGCGGCCTTCGAGGAGGAGCTGCCCACCTACGACGAGGACGACATCGACATCCCGGCCTTCCTTCGCCGCCGATAGAGCAGAGCCACCACCGGCGGGCAGCCCGGCAGCCGCCCGCACCTGAGTGTTAGCGGCGGCCATTGCGCCCCGTCGTCGGGTAACATGCACATGCCGTGCGTGCGGGGAAGCGAGGCCCCCCGGCCGCATCTGACCGGCCTCAGGGGACTGAGGCCGTTGCCCAACCGAGAGTATTGCGACACACGGACCCACGACGCCCCTGACGCCGGCAGCGCGCCGGCGCCGAGGGGCGCTGTGCCGTACACCCCCCTCCCCGCCGCCCTTTGCCGTCCCGCGGTGAAGCGCAGGGCCTCCGCTCCCGCCCGGCCGTTCGCCCCAACCCTTCTCGTTCCGGGGGCCGCGCCTGCCCAGGCCCGACGCCGCTGCCGTGGCATTGCTCCAGCGGCCGGACTGCCAGAGCTGGCCCCAGGCCAGCTCCCTGCAGCTCGAGCGCGACGAGAGCGAGGAGACGGTCGCCCACTGCACCGTGGGCTCGGGGCTGGAGGCGATGCGCCGCGGCGACGTGAGTAGCTTCCACCACTTCAACCTACGTTCGGCTGCGCCGACCGCTTGGGGCACCGCGCTGGCGCTGACCGGGCGCGGAAGTGCTGCGCATCGCGGTGCACTCGTCTACCATCACTGACCTGCCCCCATAAGTGATACCAGTTGCAGTGTGGTACTGGGCGGCCTGTCATGCAGCCCTGTGCGGAGGGCTGAGCGGGGCGAAGTCGGAGGAGTGGCTGGAGACCTACCACGCCATGACCTCCGACCCGGCGGCGTGGGCGAACGCCTCCTGAGCCGTGAATTGCCCTCCTCGCTCGCCCGTCCACTCCGGCGGCGGTGCGAGGCACTGACGGCTCGCGGGCGCGATGGCCGCACCTCGCAACGCCCCCGGCGTGCACAACTCGTACGGCTCGCTCATGGGCGGCGCCCCCGCCCATGGCTGGCGGGGGCGCCGGTGCTCCTACCGAGGCGTTCGGCTACTTCTCGCCGAGGTCGATGCCGAGCTCCTCGGCCATCTCGTCCACCTCAGCGGCGCCACTCGCCATCAACTGCTCCTCATCGTCGAGGAGAATGTTGAGCAGGCGCTGGAACTCACCCGCGTGCTCGCGCTCCTCATCGGCGATGTCACGCAGCACGGCGGCCGCCAGCTCATTGTCGGTCGCGTCGGCGTGCGCCTGGTAGAGGTGGACCGCCTCCTCCTCCGCGGCGAGGTTGAGGCGGATTGCGCGGATCAGCTCGTTGAAGGTCAGCTTCCGGTCGGGCACGACACCACTGAACGGGTTCACGAACTCAGGCATCTGCGGTCTCCCTCCTGCAACGCCTCCCGATCCTCGCTCTCCCGGAGCGGAGCGCCGGTACTGCTGATTCGACGCGGGGCCACGTTGTCCTTGCTGGACCGTGCGGGACGCGGCCGGCGCGGCTCAGTCGCCGAAGATGTCGCGGTAGATCTCCCCCACCTGCCGGGCGACGCGTCGCACGTCGAAGAGCTCGACCGCTCGCCTGCGGCCCGCCTCGCCCATCGTCCCGGCGCGAGACGGGTCGCCCAGCACCTGCACGATGGCGTCGGCCATCGGCTCAGGCCGCTCCGGCGGCACCAGCAGGCCGGTCTCGCCGTCCACGACGATCTCCGGCACCCCGCCCGAGTCGGTCGCGACCACGGGCAGGCCCGTCGCCATCGCCTCGATCACCACACGCCCGAAGGGCTCGTCGATCGACGCCAGCACCAGCAGGTCCGACAGCCGGAGCAGGTCGGCGACGTCCTCGCGGAAGCCCAGCCACAACACGCCGTCCTCGATGCCGAGGTCCGCCGCAAGGCTGCGCAGCTCATCCTCGTAGCCGTCCTCCCAGAAGGCCACCTCGCCCACCACGAGCAGCCGCGCATCCGGGGCGGCCCGCACCACCGAGGCCCACGCGCGCAGCAGTACCTGGTGGCCCTTCCAGGGCGTCAGCCGGCCGACCACGCACACCGCCGGCGCGCCGTCGGGCAGCCCGATCTCCTCCCGCAGGCCCTCACGCGGCTCCCCGGGGTGGAAGTCCTGCAGCGGTACGCCGTTGGGCACCACGTGCACGCGGCAGGGGAGGCCGTCGAACTGGCCGGCGACCGCCTGCGAGATGGCGATCACTTCCGGGCGGATCCGTCTGACCGCCCGCGCCAGCCAGCTCCGCGCGCCGGGCTGGGTCATCAGGTCGCGCATGTGCCAGACAACGGGCAGGCGGCGGAGCCGCGCCGCCGCGCCGGCCAGCAGGTGCATCTTCGTGGAGTTGGTGTGCACCAGGTCCGGCGCGATGGCCCCGATCTCCCGGTAGAGCCCGGCCACGGGGCCGGTCGCGGCCAGCATGCGCCTGAGGCCCACCACGGCGCCCCCGCCCAGCTCGTCTCGCTTCTCGTCGTAGAGGTCGCTCTGCGGCAGCCGGGGCACCAGCCGGGCGCCGGCGCCCTCGGCGTACCTGAGCCACTCGGCCCCCGGCACGTGCAGCACCACCGGGGCGAAGCGCTCGCGGTCGATGTGCGCGATCAGCTCGACCAGGCTCTTCTCGGCGCCGCCGATCTCCGCGGCGTGATCGACGTAGGCGATGGTGCGCGTCATGGCGCCGCGGCCCCCCCGCCTTCGGACGTCAGGGCGTTGACGTGCGCCAGGAAACGCTCGGCCACTCGCCCCCAGGTGAACTCAGCCCGTACGCGCTCGCGCGCGGCCTGGCCCAGGCGGTGACGCGGATCGTCCTCGGTGAGCAGCCGGACGATCGCATCAGCGAGCTGCTTTTCGTCGCCGGGCTCGACCAGCAGGCCCGTCTCGCCGTCCAGCACGGCGTCGGGGATGCCGCCGAAGTGCGTGCCGATGCCTGGCGTACCGGCCGCCGCAGCTTCGAGATAGGCCAGGCCGAGGCCCTCGGCCAGCTCGCCCCGCACCGGCCGGCTGGGCATGACGAAGACGTCGGCTGCGCGGTAGAGCACGGGCAGTCGCTCGGCGCCGACGCGGCCCACGAACCTGACGCTGTCCGCGACGTCCAGCTCCCGGGCCAGATTCTCCAGCGCCTCGCGGATGGGTCCCTCTCCGATGGCCACGTAGACCGTATCCGGCGCCTCTTCCAGCACGCGGGGCAGGGCGCGCAGCACCGTGTCGTGGCCCTTGCGCTCTACCAGGCGCGCGACGGTGAGCAGTACCGGGCGCGCTCCCAGCCCCATCTCCCCGCGTATCGCGGCCGCCTCGGCCTGGTCGCACTCGAACCGCTCGGGGCGCACACCCCCGTAGATGATGCCGATACGGTCAGAGGGCACACCGGCCTTCCCGAACAGCTCGGCGGTGTAGTGGCTGTTGGCCAGGCAGAGCGCCATGCGGCGCAGCACGGCGCGCTGGACCAGCCACTTGATGGGGTTCCCGCCCGTGTGGCTGAACTCGCCACCGTGGCCGAGCAGAACCATGAGGCAGCGGAGCCGGCCGTAGGCGAGGATCACGGCCGCGCCCTCCGGCGACCACTTGGTCGCCACGAGGCAGTGAGGCGGCTCGCTGACGCGTTCGGCGGCCCGCTGGGCGCCGGCGTTGAGGTTCAGCGCCGCGACGGGGTAGCTCCCCTCTGTGGGGACACGCACGACCGGAAAGGGCAGCGCCTCATCGATCTCCTGGCTTCCCTCCTGCCGGCTGGCGACGACCGCGACCTCCTCGCCCAGTTGAGCGGTGGCGAGCGCGAGCTCACTCGCGTACGTCTGTATCCCGCCGACGTCCGGCGGGAAGTCGTCGGCGAGGAAGATGATGCTCATGACCGCCTCCGTAGGGTGGCTGTCCCGCGCCCGCCGAGCGACGGGGTGCCCCGGAAGGTCTCCGCGGGCCCGTCAGCGAACCTCCACAGCGCCGGGGCTCGGGTCGCGCACACCACGCGGGCGCGGGGAGAAGAAGATGGGCTGCCTCAATGACACTCTGAAGCTCTTCAGCGGGAGTTCGCACCCCCAGTTGGCCGGGAGGATCTGCGACTACCTGGACATCCCGCTGGGTAAGGCCAACATCACGCGCTTCGCCAACGATAACCTCTTCATCCAGATCGAGGAGAATGTTCGCGAGAAGGATGTCTTCGTCCTTCAAACCTCGCTGCCGCCGGTCAACGAGCATCTGATCGAGCTGTGCGTGATGCTCGACGCGCTGAAGCACGCCTCGGCGCGCCGGATCACCGCCGTGATCCCGTACTACTTCTACGTCCGCTCGGACAAGAAGGACATGCCGCGCATCTCGGTCACCGCCAAGTTGGTGGCCGACCTCCTGGCGACGGCGGGAGCCGACCGCGTACTGACGATGACGCTGCACTCCGATCAGATCCAGGGCTTCTTCGAGATGCCGGTCGATCAGCTCTCGGCGGTGCCGCTGGTCTGCGACTACTTCAGGGACTGGGATCTGTCCGAGTTCGTGGTCGTGGCCCCCGACGCCGGCAGCGCCCGCCGCGCGGGCGCCTACGCCCAACGCCTGGGCCTCCCGATGGCCATCGGCGACAAGCGGCGCACCTCCGACACCGAGGTCGTCATCCATGCCGTCGTCGGGAACGTCGAGGGGAAGAAGGTGTTCATCTTCGACGACGAGATCGCGACGGGCGCCTCCATGCTCAACCTCGCCCGACACCTCCAGGAGCATCACGGGGTGGAGGAAGTGTACGCCGGCGCCGCGCACGGGGTGCTTGTGCCCCCCGCGCTCGAGCGCCTCTCCCGGCCGCCCTTCAGGCTGACCGTGGTCACCGACTCCCTTCCCATGCCGGATGGTGCCGAAGATGCCAACGTGCACCAGGTCGGCGTCGCCGAGTTGTTCGGCAGGGCCATCCACGCAATTCACACCGGAGCGTCGGTTAGCGCGCTGTTCAAGTGAGAGTCCTCGCGGTGCAACGGCTGCGGCACCTGGTCAAGCGCAAGTGGGTGCTCTACCTGTTGGCAGTCGCGGTAGGCGTCTGGGGCGCCCGGCCGATGCTCGTAGAGGGCCTCAGCCCGCCCGACGCCTCCACATTCCCCGACTGCGATGTCCCCATGCTCAAGAGGGGCGCCGATCAGGCGCCGCGCCTCCGCGACACCCACGTCTGGTGGCACGGCAACTGGATCTGCCTGAACCCCTTCTGGCGGCCCCTCTCCAGCTACGGGTTCTGGATCATGTTCCGGACCCTGGGGTTCGAGCATCACGACCGCTTCCAGGTGGTCGCCGCCCTGGGACACGTCGCTGTGACCGTGCTTCTGCTGGCCTTCACGCTCGAGCTGACCCGCCGGCGGTACCTGGCGCTGCTTGCCGTTCTCCTGCACAACGTCCGGCGCCTCCCGTGGCCGGTCTCATTGTGGATGGCGTCCGTGGGCATTGGCGCGCTGGATCACTGGAAGTCGGTCCCCGACGTCTGGCTTGCCCTGTGGGTGCTTCCGGCCCTCATGATGGCCTGGCGCGGGAGCGGCTGGTGGGCGACCGTCTTCGCCGCACTGGCCGCGATGACCAAGGAGACCGGCTTCGTCGCATTCCCACTGGTCGCCGTGTTCTACTGGTGGCGATGGCGGCGGCTGCATCGCTTCATGTGGGCTCTGGGCGGGATCGCCCTCGTGCTGACCGCCGTGAAGCTGATCTTCGTTGGGCCCGGCTGGGTCCTGGGCTCCAACAGGTCCATGTGGCTGCGCATCGCGCGCTTCGTCGGCCCTGAGCCCATCAACATCTTCACGACCGGCTTCGCACCGTGGGCGCTCATAGGGGTGGCGATCGCCATGACCGTCGTGCTCCGGCGCCGCCGCTGGCTGCGCGCACTCGCCGTCCCGGTTGCGGTCGTGCTGGGCGCGGCCCTTTTCCAGATCCTCAACCGGCCCGAGCACGCGCTCGGCGGTGCCGTGGCCCTCGCCGCACTGCTCGAACCCAGGTTCCTGCTCGGCTCGACCATGAACGTGGCGACCTGGCTCGTCCTTGCATGGGCCGGGTTGGGGGGCCGCGACCGGTCCCTGATCGTCCTCCTGGCCCTGGGCTTCCTGGCGCTGGGCCTGCCGGCGACATTCGCGCCACAGACCGGTATGCGCTCCTTCTACACGGCCTGGCTGCTCTCGACCACCGTGAAGGCGCTGTGCCTGTGGTCGCTGCCCGCGGCGTTCGGGTTGTCCTGGCCCACACGCATGTCTGCCCGGGATCCCCATGTGGCCGTCACACAAACTTAAACCCCCGAAGTGACCAATTCCTGCCCCACAGGCGTTGTTCCACTTGCAGATCCCGCTGAGCGGGTATAATGTAATCGTGTACGCTCAACTCCGTACGAAGGGAGCATTGGTATCATGTATGGCCGCACTCGAGGCTTTACCCTGATCGAGTTGCTGGTCGTGATCGCGATTATCGCGATCCTGGCCGCCATTCTCTTCCCGGTCTTCGCCCGGGCTCGCGAGAAGGCGCGCCAGGCGAGCTGTGGCAGCAACATCAAGCAGCTTCAGCTCGCCGTGAACATGTACGCGCAGGACTACGACGAGACGCTGGTTCGTGAGGACTACGACTACAACCACTCAGGCGCTTGGGACGCCGGCGACGGCACCTGGCGCGGCGCCATAGCCCCCTACGTCAAGAACTCACAGCTCTTCATCTGCCCGAGCTCTGTCCCGTCCAACCCCGTCTTCGACGGGAGCTACAACGACTACGGGATGAACGCCGGGTACGCGATCAACAGCATCCACGACGGCTCCGGCTCGCCCACGCCGCCGCAGGGGCAGGCTCTGGGGCGGGTCGAGGACGCCGCAAGCTGCATCTTCCTGCTCGAGAGCGACGGAGGACATGAGATCGACGTGGACGACAACACCCGTGGATGGGTGCCGACGGCCGGTTGGGCGATCCGCCACAACGGCGGCGCCAACTACTCCTTCGTGGACGGCCACGTGAAGTGGCTCAAGCCCAACGTCATCGACTCGGCCACCGGCGACTCGCTGGTGAGCATCGAGATCGAGTAGGCGCAATCCAGGCACGAGCGGGCCATTCGAGCGGCCGCCGCATCCAGCGGCGGCCGCTTGCTTCGCCTCATACCAGCCAAGTTGATGCCATCGCGTCCTCGGTCGGCACGTGCACCTGCAGGAACCCCAGCTCCGGCCAGCGCTCCACCACCCGCCCCTCGCGCCCCACCACCACCGCCAGCCGCAGCGCCTCCCCGGGGGCCGTATCCAGCCGGGAGAGCGGCACGCGCGCCTCGATGATGCGGTCGATGGCACACTCGGCATCCGCGCACAGGTCGCCATTGATCTCCGGCCCGCCGGCGCCCTGCTCCACCGAGATCGCGATGGCGTGCTCGACCTCCCCCACGAACGCTATCTCCAGCCGGCAGCCCCTGAGCACCTCCAGGGCCGGGATCTCGGTGTCGAGCCGCAGCCAGAGCGTCTCGGGGTCGAAGCCGAAATAGATCTCGTGCACGATGTAGTGGCTGCGCTGCATGGCCGATGCCAGGCCGGCGGTGCGCAGCAGCGCGGCGGGCTGCCACTCGAAGTAGCTCGTAATCCGCCCGTCAATCACCGCTTCCATCCGCCCCAGAGCATCCCGGGTGAGACGGCTTATCCTCTCCGCGTAGATCGGCTCCTCCACCGCCTCCGGCGGCGTCTCGCCCAGGCACTTGTACACCTCGGCGACGTGCGAACGGAAGAGGGCGTCGAAGATGTCCGCGTCGAGCGTGTGCTGGTTCTCGGAGTACCACCAGAACCAGTCGCTTCCCTCCGCGACCATCAGGTGCCTTCGGGCGCGCTCGAGGCCCTCGCCAGCATCGCCTTGCCGCCGCACGGCCTCCAGCGCACCGGTGAGCAACTCCCACGCCCGGCGGTGCTCCGGCCCCCCAATCCACGTCCGGAAGGAGTGGTCGATCCACGAGCCGGGGAAGACCGACGGGAGCGACCGGCCGGCGGGATGAGCGGCGAGGTACTCCGCGATGGTCGTGGTCTGCAGCACCTTGTCGGCCTCGATCCGGCGGTAGACACCCCGCAGGAAGCCCTCGCCCTGGCCGGGGTACCACCCCCACGGGTTCTCCCCGTCGAGGATCACGCTCACCACGGGAGGCTCCGGGCCGTCGTAGCCGCGGGCGATCTTGTGCAGCCGGCCGACGAAGTCCTCGGCCGCATCCTCGGGGTCCCAGTCGCGGTAGACGAAGCCGATGAGGTCCGAGAGACGGTGGTCGCGGAAGAGGAGGGTGATGCGGCCGTCGGCCGCGAGCCAGGGCCGGTACAGGTCTTCGGGGGCCGCCCGCCCTACGTCACCGAGGCTCGCGGCCAGCACCTGCTCATCCGAGGCCGCCCACTCCACGCCCTCCTCCACCATCACGCGCAGGGCCGCATCGCTCACGGAGCCCTCGGGCGGCCAGACGCCCCTGGGCCGCGCGCCGAAGGTCTCGCGATGATGTTCGAGGCCCCGGCGGAGCTGCGCCCGCGCCTCCTCCGGCTCGCGCCACAGCCGCTCAGGGAGCTGGTCGGCCGCGATGCACCGCTCGGCGTCCTTCATCTCGCACAGAAGCGGCATGATCGGATGGTAGTAGGGCGAGCAGGTCAGCTCCGCCAGCCCCTGGTCGCCCACCCCGGCGTAGAGCTCCACGACGCCGGCCAGCGCCGAGTGCATCTCATCGAGCAGCGCCAGCTTCTCATCCTCGGTGAAGCCGCTGTCCTTGTCGCGCAGCTCGCGCACGACCTCGCTCTCCCGCTCCAGCGCGAAGCCGCACCAGGCGAGGTTGAAGAGCACCTGCAGGTCGCGGTAGTCGCTCCCGGCGAAGGCTCGGCAGGCGCGGTCGATGGCCTCCGGGTTGCGGTCCACACCTCTCCTGTGCCATAATTCGCTGTAGCGCGGGCTCACAGCCATGGCACCGCTGGGGTGCCCGCCGCACATGTGTGTCAGTAGGTAGCGCCGGTCGTCCAGGCCCAGGTCATCGGGGTCGCGCAGTGACAGCTCAAGCGCCCGATCAGTAATCTTGCCGTCGGCGTAGCCCCGAAGCTGCTCGATCAGCGAGGGCACCAGGTTGAAGCTCACGCGAGTGTCCTGGAAATGCCGCAAGAGCCAGGGCATATCGTAGTAGGAGCTGCTCGCGTGCAGTCGCACGAAGGGTAGTGCGGCCCGGCCGGACTCGGGCCACAGATAGCAGGGCTGGTGCATATGCCAGAGAAACGCGACATACAGCCGGTCCGTCGCCATCACACAATCTCCCGCGCCACGTGTCTGCGAGGTCAGGCCCTCCGATGAGTTCGCCGCCAGGAGCCTTCTGCCTTGTCCTGCACACTCATCTGCCTTACGTCCTGGGCCACTCCACATGGCCCCACGGTGCGAGCATGCTCTACGAGGCCGCCGCAGAGTGCTACCTGCCGTTGCTGCGCACCTTCCGCGGCCTGTTCTCGGACGGCATCCCGCCCAAGGTTACGATCGGCCTCACCCCGGTCGTCGTTGAGCAGCTCGCCGACGAGCGCTTCAAGGAGTGGTTCACCCACTACCTGGTCGATCGCATCGAGACGGCACAGGCGAACGCCGGCGAGTTCCGCTACCGCGGCGACTTGCATCTGGCCTACCTGGCCGACCGCTGGACGCACCACTATCAGGACCTCCAGCGCGTCTTCCACGAGGAGTTGGACCGCGACATCGTCGGTGCGTTTCGCGGACTTCAGGAGCAGGGCGCCATCGAGATCATGACCTCGGCGGCCACGCACGGCTACCTGCCCCTGCTCTGCGAGGATGCCTCGATCCAGGCGCAGATCCGCCAGGGCATCGAGACGCACCAGCGTCTGCTGGGCAGCTACCCGCGCGGCTTCTGGCTGCCCGAGTGCGCGTACCGGCCGCGCAGCGCCTGGGCGCCGCCGGCCGAGATCCAGCCGCCCGACGGCCACACCTGGTGGCGCAAAGGCCTGGAGGAGTTTCTCGGCGAGCACGGCCTGGACTACTTCGTCGTGGACAGCCACCTTCTGGCCGATGGCGGCGATCCGCTCCCGGTGGACGTCGACTACGAGGACACTCTGGGCAAGCTGTGGGGCGGGCTCAGGCGCCGCGACGAACCGCCCCGGCCGGGCTGGGAGAAGACCACCAACTGGGCCTACTTCGTGGGCTCGCACTTCGAGGACCATCCGCCGGTCGCCTGCATGGTGCGCAACGAGGCCGTCTCACACCAGGTCTGGAGCGCCGACTACGGCTATCCCGGCGACGGCTGGTACCTGGAGTTCCACAAGAAGCACATGCCCGGCGACCACCGCTACTGGCGCATCACCGACGACCGCAACGACCTCGCGACCAAGGACTGCTACTCGCCGGAGATGGCGCAGTCGCGGGTGCACGAGCAGGCCGGGCACTTCGTCGGGATGCTCCACGACATGCTGGAGGCCCAACCGCGCCCGCATGGCCGCCGGCCCATGGTCTGCGCGCCCTTCGACGCCGAGCTGTTCGGCCACTGGTGGCACGAGGGGCCGATGTGGCTCGAGCAGGTCATTCGCTGGGTCGCCGCCGACCCCCGGGTCGAGATGATGACCTGCCGCGAGTACCTCATCGACACCCCGCCGGCGACCGCCGTCAATCTTCCCGAGGGCTCGTGGGGCGCCGGCGGCGGGCACCACATCTGGCTCAACGACAACACCACCTGGTCGTGGCGGCGCCTCTATCAGGCCGAGCACCGCATGCAGCACCTGGTGCGCACCCTCGCCGGCACCGGCGATGAGCAGCTCACGGCCTTCCTGCAGCAGGCGTCGCGCGAGCTGCTGCTTCTGCAGGCCTCCGACTGGCAGTTCCTCATCTCCACCCACGGCGCTCCCGACTACGCCGCACACCGGCTTGTCGCACACCATACGGACTTCAATCGCGTGGCCGACCTCGCCGAGCGGTGGGCGCGCCAGGAGCACCTCTCCGACGATGACTGGGCGTACTTCGGCTCCCTGTGCGACCGCGACCGGGTCTTCCCCAACGTCGATCCGCTCTGGTACCGCGAGGTGCATCACCCGGCGTAGGCCGTCCACTGCCCGCATGTTGCGGAGGGCGACGGCCGGCTCGGGGAAGCCCTACCTACGCGGAGGGTGGAGGCCGTTTGCCGTGCCGTTTGCAGGGGCGGGACTACGTTCCCGCCCGGCCGTTTGCCGTCGTCGTGTGGTCCCGCTCCTGAGCGGCATCATCTTCGCGCGACGGCCCGGTGGGGAGCACGCGACGGTCGCGGTGGGCACCCCGGCCCTCCCCGGTGGATCGGCCAGGTCCGTGGCCCGGGCCTCCAGGCCCGGGCGCCGTATGCGGTGTTGCAGGGCGCGGATCTGTGTGGCGCCCGCCGTTCGCTGTTGCCCCCCGACCCCGCGCTTGACAGTGTGCGTGCATTGGGCGAGAATCACAGCCGCGGCCAAACCGCCGTCGGGCGGGGCCGGAGGCCGCGCGGGGAGCGGCCAGGCGTGCGTCACAGCCGGGCGACTGCCCATTCGAGGAGGTCGGGGTGT
>JALGUJ010000110.1 GCA_029820945.1 Candidatus Zipacnadia bacterium
GCCGCCGCACCATAGACAGCCGACTTCGCCACGATGCACCTCATGCCGACGGCTCCTCAAGCGTCAACCTGCTCAGAGCCCGCGCAGGAACTCCACCGCGTCGTGGATGTCGCCGACCGGGTCGTCGCCCACCTCGCGCTCGATGGCGTAGAAGCCGTCGAAGCCCGCCCCATCGTCGAGCAGCGAGACCCAGCGCTCGAAGTCGACCCAGCCGGTCCCCAGCGGGACCTCCTGGTAGTCGCCGTTATCGTGCACCATCGCGTCCTTGGCGTGGCAGTGCACCACGAACTCGCCGAGGGTCCTCGCGCCCTCGACCGGCTCGTACTGCTCCAGCGCCCACTCCCTGTCATACTCCTCACCGCGGCGCTTGGCGAGCAACGCGGGCCAGATGACCAGGTTCGCCGGATCGTAGTTGACGCGGATCGCCTCGCTGCCGACGGTCTCGATGAGTCGGCGCACGATGCGCGGCGGCTCGGGGCCCATCTCGATGGCCACGCAGGCGCCGACCGACTCGCCGTGCGCGCCGAGCCGCTCCATCGCGCGCACCATGTTCTCCCACCCGGGGTCCGAGGTCTCCCAGGGCATGATGCCCACGTGGGCGCCCCAGATGCCACACTCGAGGTCGGCGGCGAGCTCGAGCAGGCGCTTGCCCTCCTCGACGTTCGCCTCCCAGTCCTCCTCTTCGCACAGGTCCACGCCGCCGCCCCACTTCATGATGGCGGAGATGGTCAGGCCCAGCGACTCGACGTGGCGGACGAGGTCCCTGCGATCCTGCTTGCTCAGCTTCTCGGGCTCGAAGGGGCCCGAGGCGGTGATGTGCACGCCACCGATGCCCCAGCCGGCCACCAGTTCCATGGCCTCGTAGCGGTCGAGTCCGAGGTTGTTGGTCTTCACCGCGATGCGCGCATCGTCCATCGTCTGTCCTCCGATCTTGTGCCTGACATCGTGGGGACTACAGGTCCTGGGTGTCGATGGTCGCCTCTTCGATCGACCGCGACTCGAGGCCCCCGGCGACCAGCAGCATCGACTTCGGCGTCTGCAGGGCCACGTCCTCCGCCAGCGAGCCGAAGAAGGCGCGGCGCAGGCCGCGGCGGCCGCTGGAGGCCATGACGATGATGTCGTGGCGCTCCGCGGCGTCCAGGATGACGTGCACGCGCGACTCGGCGGCCACGGCGTCGCAGGTGCATTCGCCGGGCATCTGGTCACATTGCGGCAAGCGCTGGATCTCCTCCCTGGCCTGCTCCAGCTCCGGCAGTCGGCACTCCGCGGGCATCAGGCGCAGGAAGGTGATCTGGTGCTCCTCCACCGCCCCCAGGGCGGCCACTATCGGCTGCAGCGTCAGGTAGTCCTCCGGGGAGCTGAGCGGGACCAGGATGCGCTCGGTGTGCAGTGGCCCCACGAAGCGCACAACCACGACCGGGCACAGGGCCTCGCGCGCGAGATGGTCCACCATGCGCCCGAAGCGCGCCACGCGGCGGGACAGGGGGTGGCCGACGACGATTGCCTGCGCGTTCGCCTCCTCGGCGATGCGTAGCAGGCCGTGCGCCTCCTCATCGGCGAACTCGACCTCAGTGTCCAGAGGGTAGCCGAGGCTCCGGGCCTCAGTGTCGGCGAGGCGGAAGAGCGCGATGGCCTCCTGGTCGGCGGCGCCGTCCCAGAAGTCATCTGCTTCTGCATTGGCCACATGAACGGCGGTGGGTTCGGCCGCGTAGTGGTGGGCCAGCAGCACGCCGATGCGCGTGAGCCCCGCGGCGGTCTGCGGATGGCTGACGCCCACGATGACCGAGCCGCCCGTCTGCGGCGGGGGGTGCAGCTTGGGCCACGTCCACGGCACGACGTCAATGCCCTCGAAGCTGCGATCCAGCACCGGTGGCTCACCGGCCTGCCCATCGTGCTTGTCGCCCACCTCGGCGGCGCGCAGCAGCATGAGCCGCACCAGGGGCGGTCCGACCAGCTCGTTGATGACCACGCTTGCGATGACGAGGTCGATGACCAGGGCGCGGATCGGCTCCAGCGTCGGGTCCTGGCGCACCAGGTAGGCCAGCCCGATGGCAAGGCCGGCCTGTGGCAGCAGACCCAGGCCGATGGAGTTGGCTCGCTCCGGCTCCATCGGCACCGAGCTTGCGCCGGCCCACGCGCCGAAGTACTTGCCCGCGGCCCTCGCCAGCACGAACACCAGCCCCAGGAGCCATGAGGCCAGCATCTCCTTCAGGTGCAGTTGCGCGCCGGCGAGGGTGAAGAAGATGCCGTAGAGCGGCGGCTCGAAGTCGTTCAGAGCGCGGAAGGCGCGCACATCCCGGCGGTCGCGGTTGACCACCGCGAAGCCGGCGGCCACGCCGGCCAGCAGCGATGAGAGCCCCAGCACGTCGGCCAGCCCGCCGCACAGGAACACGGCCGCCAGCGCCACGATCAGGACGTCCGCGCGCTGCTGCAGGTGATGGACCACGAAGTCGCAGGACAGGCCGACGGCGATACCCAGCAGCAGCGACCCGACCGTCACCACCACCGGGCTGAGGGCCTGGCCCAGGGCGGAGTCGCTCGAGGTCCCGAGCAGCACCTGCGCTGCGGCCACGGCCACGCCGAAGAGCGTGACGCTCAGCGCATTGTTGACCACGACCGCCGACAGCACCAGCCGCGAGACCGGGCCGCTCGCGCCAAGCTCCCGGATCACCGCCACCGTCGCCGCCGGCGCGGTGGCGACCGCGATCGACGCGCATACGACGCCGACGGCGATGGCGTACTGCAGCCCCGAGGCCTCGCCGCCCTCGCCCGTCAGCCACGCCACCACCCCGACGCTCAGGCCGACCAGCACGAATGAGCCCAGCGACTCGCCCAGGCTCACGCGCACCAGCGCCCGCGCCGAGGTGCGGAGCTGCTGCAGATCGAAGCGCTCGCCGATGCCGAAGGCCACCAGCAGCAGCGCGATGTTGGTGAAGACCTGCAGCCGGTTCTCCAGCACCTCCGCGCCGATGATGTTGAGGCCTGTGGGCCCCAGCGCGATGCCGGCGAGGATGTAGCCGGTCACTGAGGGCAGGTGCAGCGCCCTCGCCAGCCGCGCCAGGGCGAAGCCAGCGGTCAGCAGCACACTGAGAGCGAAGACGAGGTTGGTGTCGATCTCCGTCGCGCCTACTTTCGCACTTGGCCTGCGAGCCCTCCCCCGTGCGGTCACCAGGGAGGCCGGAAACGTGCCCATTGAACACGGGAACGGGGTGCCAAGTCAAGCCCGCCGCCGCCCGCCCCCACGCGGACGGCGGGGAGCGTCCACACCGTGTCAAGACTGCTGCGGACATACGCACGTCACAAAACGCGCCCCGAGCGTCCACATCCCTGAGCGAGCGCCTGTCGCGGCCGCCACGCTGCGGATTCCGCTTGACAGCCCCCGTTGCACGTCCTTTTCCACATATGGCGGCGCGGGAAGGGGCTTGTCCACGAGGTTTTCCACAATTCCCCACCTCGAGCGATTCCGCGCCGGCCCAAGGCAGACATAGGCTCAGGGGCCTCTAGCTCATGGTTGCGTCAAGAAACGGGGGAAAAGGCGATGGCGTTTGAGGCCGCCTCAGGCCGGCAGTTGCAGCGCCGAATCGACCTCCATCGAGAGGTCATCTGGCCCGTGGATGGCCGCGCGGAAGTGCCCGGCCGCCGCGACCATCGCCGCGTTGTCCGTGCACAGCTCGCGCGGTGGGAAGTAGGCGGTGAGTCCCTCGCGCCGCGCGGCCGCCGTCATCTGCTCTCGCAGCGTGAGGTTGGCCGCGACGCCGCCCGCCACCACGATCTGCCGCGCGCGGAAGTGCGTGGCCGCCTCGATGGCCTCGCGCACGAGGCAGTCCATCACCGCCCCCTGGAAGGCCGCGGCCAGGTCCGCGACGCGATACCCGCAGCCCTCAAGGCCCGCCGGCTCGACGAGGCGCGCCAGCGCGGTCTTCAGCCCCGCGAAGCTGAACTCGAACCCCTGCTTGGTATCGGGCCGGGGGAGATCGACGGCCTGCGGGTCGCCCTGCGCCGCCTCACGCTCGATCGCCGGGCCGCCGGGATAGCCCAGTCCCAGCAGCCTCGCGGCCTTGTCCAGCGCCTCCCCCGGGGCGTCGTCGCGCGTGAAGCCGACCAGGCGGTAGCGCCCGAGGCCATCGACCAGCGCCAGGTCAGAATGCCCCCCCGACGCGACCAGCGCCATGGCGGGGAAGTCCAGCGGCGCCCGCTCGTGGTCCCCGGCGGCGAGCAGAAACGAGGACGTGATGTGGGCCGCGATGTGGTTGACGCCGACCAGCGGCAGGCCCGTGGCCAGCGCGTAGCCCTTGGCCGCGCTCACTCCCACCAGGAGCGAGCCGACCAGGCCCGGCCCGCGCGTGACCGCCAGCATGTCCAGCTCCGGCCAGTGGATTCCAGCCCGGTCGAGGGCCTGCGCCACGATGACCGTGATCAGCTCGGCATGCCGCCGCGACGCGACCTCCGGGACGATCCCCCCGAACTGAGCGTGGATCTCCTCCTGGGTGGCAACCACGTTGGAGACGATCTCGCGGCCTCCGCGCACCACCGCCGCGGCGGTCTCGTCGCAGGACGTCTCGATACCCAGCACCAGGCTGTCACCACATGAGGGTGGCATTCAGGCTCCTCTCACGCCGCCAGCGCGCCCAACTCTGCACCAGCCACTCCCGCGCCGCCGGGTCGTCCAGGCCGTCGATGCGTGCCAGGATGGCGTCCTCCCCGGTGTCTGAGTAGTAGCCCTCACGCCTGCCCACCAGCTCGAAGCCCAGCTTCTCATAGAGGCGGGCCGCCGGCTCGTTGCCGGCGCGGTACTCCAGGTGCACGGCCTCGGCGCCCAGCTCGATGGCCCTCCCGAGGGCTGCCAGCACCAGCAGCTCGCCCAGGCCCCTGCGCCGCTGATCGGTCGCGACCGCCAGGGTGCAGATATGCGCCTCATCGAGCGCGTACCACATGCCGATGAAGCCGCGGACGGCGTCGTCGATGGTCGCCACGAGGTACACCGCCGCTGTGGTCTGGGCGATCTCGCTGGCCAGCAGCGAGCGACTCCAGGGCGTCGGGAAGCTCACGCGCTCTATGGCCGCCATGGCGTCGAGGTCGGCGGAACGCGCCGGGCGCACCACCACCGTCTCCCGCGGAATGGTGGTGCCGGACGGTTCGTGCATAGCCTCACCCATTCAGCCCAAGATCGACGCCGAACTCGCGCTCCGCCTGCGACAGCCGCACATAGCGCGGCGTGAGCGTGAAGGCGGCGTCACGGTCGAGTCTGGCCGGGCGATCGGCGGCCACCCGCGCCACCATGGCGGCGCGGGGCAGGGCCGCCTCCTGTCCGCGGAGCGCGGCGTCGGGGAATGCGGCCGCTATGCCCTCGGCGAAGTGCTGCGCCCCGTTGCCGCAGACCACGTCAGGCGGCTGGGACAGCAGCTCCTCGGCGTGCCGCAGCGCGTGTGGGAGGGTCTCCACCTCCGTGGGCGCAAGCTCGTCGGCAACGCCGTCTTCGGCCACGCGCAGGGCCGTGAAGTAGACCTCATCGGCGCGCGCCTTCTGGAGCACGCACAGCCCGGCGCCGGCGCCGGCCGCCAGGCCCGCGGCGATGGCCTCCGGCGCCGACACGCCGGCCAGCGGCAGCCCCATGGCGTGCGCGAGCGCCTTGGCGAGGGCGACGCCCATGCGCACGCCCGTGAACGAGCCCGGCCCGATGCCCACTGCGATGGCCTCAAGCCCGGCCTCGCGCAGGTCCTCCGACCCGCTCAGCCGCCGGACCTCCACCGACAGCCGCTGGTTCAGTGTCATGCGGCTGGCGAAGCTCCGCTCGCCGAGCAGATCGCCGTCACGCAGGAGCGCCACGCTGCTCGTCTCGGCCGACGTCTCAATGCCCAGAATCGTCATGGTCCCTCATTCGCTGGATGATTGCCGCCGCACGCGCCCCCATGCCGCGAAGCCGGACGCGGCGGCCCCACTCGGTGTGCTCCAGTATGACCTCGATCCGCTCGGGCGGCAGAGCTTCCGGCACGGTGTCGGCCCACTCGAGGGCGACCACGGTGTCCTCAAGCCAGTCCTCAATGCCGGCGTCGAGCAGCTCCGCGGCATCCTGCACGCGGTAGGCGTCAGCGTGGCAGAGCGGCCTCTGACCACGGTGCAGGCGCATGAGCACGAAGGTCGGGCTGGTCACCGGGCCCCGCACGCCCAGCGCCTCGCCCAGGCCCTGGGCGAAGCAGGTCTTGCCCGCGCCGAGCGGCCCGATGAGTGCGATGAAGTCGCCCACGCAGAGCAGTTCGCCGAGGCGCCCGGCCAGCGCCCTGGTCTCCTCGGCGGAGCGGCTCTCGACGCTCATCTCGCTGTAGTGCATCGGCTCCGGGACGGACATCTCAGCGAGGGTTTCGCGGCGTATGCCGCGGCGTCCTTCCTCGCCGAAGCCGTCACGCCGGCGCGTGGGAGGTGGCTCGGCCTCAGGCTTTGACGCGCCTGTGCGGGCGCTGCTATACTCCGTGGGCGGTGAGGGCCGGATGCTGACCATCGACGGGTCCTGGGGCGAGGGCGGCGGGCAGGTGCTGCGCACCACCCTCGCGATGTCTGCACTGCTCGGCCGCGATGTGCGCATCGAGAGGGTGCGCGCCGGGCGCTCGAAGCCCGGGCTGGCGGCGCAGCATCTGGCCAGCGTGCGGGCCGCCGCGGAGGTCTGCGGCGCGCAGGTGGAGGGCGCGCGCATGGGCTCGCAGCAGGTCACGCTGCGCCCCGGCGATCTGCGCGGCGGGCAGTTCCGCTTCGACATCGGTACCGCCGGCGCCACGACGCTGGCGCTGCAGACGGTGCTGCCGCCGTTGTTGTTCGCGCCGCAGTCGTCCCTGGTGGCGATCGACGGCGGCACGAACGTGCTCTGGAGCCCGCCGCAGGAGTACCTGGCGCAGGTCTTCCTGCCCGCCATCGCGCAGATGGGCGTGGGGGCGGAGCTTGAGTGCACCAGGGCGGGCTTCTACCCCAGGGGCGGCGGCCGCATCGAGGCCCGCGTCGCGCCGCTGGCGGGGGCGCTTCGCCCACTGGCCTGGACCGAGCGCGGTCGCCTGCGCTCGCTGACGGCCTTCAGCGTGGTGGAGCGCCGCCTGCCCGATCATATCGTCGGGCGCCAGGTGGATGGCGCGCGGGAGGCGCTCGGCTCGGCGGGCCTGCAGGTGCAGACCGCGCGTCCCGCATGCGCATCCCCCGGGACCATGCTCATGATCGCGGTCGGGTTCGAGCGCGGCCGAGCCGGCTTCACGGCGATGGGCGAGCGCGGGAAGCCCGCGGAGGAGGTCGGGCGCGAGGCCGGGGAGAAGGCGGCGGCCTTCCTGGCGGGGGAGGCGACGGTTGACCCGCACCTGGCCGACCAGCTCCTGATCTACGCCGCCCTCGCGGCCGGCGAGACCAGCTACGTCACCAGCCAGGTCACCGAGCACCTGCGCACCAACGCGTGGGTGATCCGGCAGCTCTTGGACGTGGAGATCGAGATGGATGAGGCGAGTGGCAGGGCGCGCGTTCGCGGCGCAGGACTGCCCGTCGCGACGGGGAAGCACCGAGCGAGGTGAGCGAAGTGAGCGATGAGGACCGGACGGACACGGGGGAGCAGGAGACCGAGGAGGACCGGCCGCGCGAGGAGGCCGGGCCCGGCGAGCCGGAGGAGGAGGTCGCGGAGCCCGGGCCGGACGAGATGCCCGAGGTCGAGACCGATGTCTTCGACATGCTCCGGGCCGCCATTAACCTCTTCGCGCAGGAGGCGTGGATCGCGCTGGGCGTCCAGGCGCGCTACGGTAGCACGGAGACGAAGACCGACCTGCGCTGCGCCCGCGTCGCCATCGACACAACCGAGATGCTGGTGGGGATGCTCGATCCTGAGGCGACCGAGGACGAGCGCCGGGAGCTGGAGCAGACGCTCACCAACCTGCGCATCAACTTCGTCCGCCGGCAGTCGAAGAGCGAGGAGTAGCGCCGGAGGTTGGTGGTGGCGGCCGCTCGCCATCCGCCAGTTGTGAAGCGCGGGCACGCGCGCCCGCGCGCCGGTGAGACAACTGAACCGGCGGTGACCATTGGCAGCGCCGTGGCGCGTCGGCTTCTCGCCATCGGCGGTGCTGTGGTAGAATGAGCGCGACTTCGAAGTTCGGCCTCGGGCGCGGGCAGTTGGCGGCCTGAGGGAGCAGGAGGGACGCAGGCGTGCCTGAGGTCAGAGAGCATGAGCTGGTAATCGTAGGCGGTGGAGCGGCCGGCCTGACCGCCGGGATCTACGCGGTGCGTTACGGGCTGGACCTGGTGCTGCTCACCATCGGGGGGCCGGGCGGGCAGACCGCGACGGCGACGACCATCGAGAACTTCCCCGGATTCCCCGAGGGCATCACGGGCGCCGAGCTGATCGCCCGCCTCACCGAGCAGGCAGAGCGCTTCGGCGTGAGCTTCGAGAGCGCGGAGGTCGAGCGCATCGAGCGCGAGGGTGAGCGGTGGCGCCTGTGCTGCGACGACCTGGACTACCTGTGCACGGCGGTCATCCTGGCCGTCGGCGCGAGTCCCCGTAGGCTCAAGATCCCTGGTGAGCGCGACCTGTTTGGCAGGGGCGTCTCATACTGCGCGACCTGCGACGGCTTCTTCTACCGCGATGAGACGGTCGCCGTCATCGGCGGCGGCAACACCGCCATCGAGGAGGCGCTGTACCTCTCAGGCATCGCGGAGAAGGTCTACGTGGTCCACCGCCGTGATGAGCTGCGGGCGGACGACATCCTGGCCGAGCGCGCCTTCGCCGCCGAGAACGTGCAGTTCGTGTGGGATAGCGTGCCGACCGAGATCCGGGGCGATCACGCGGTAACGTCGGTGGTCCTGCACAACAACAAAACAGCGGAGGACTCCGAGTTGGCCGTATCCGGCGTGTTCGTGGCCATCGGGTACGAGCCCAACACCGGTTTCCTCGGCGACCTGCTGGAACTTCGGGACGGCTTCATCGTCACAGATGAACGGATGCGCACCTCGCAGCCGGGCGTCTTCGCAGCCGGCGACGTGCGGGACACGCCGCTGCGGCAGGTCGCCACCGCCGTGGGCGACGCCGCCATAGCGGCGGATAGCGCCTACCACTACATCAGCGAGCGGCGCTGATCCCAGCGAGGGTGCGAGCCGGTACAGTGCACTGCCGATGCGGGGCGCGGCAGATGCTGGCGTCTTGGCGCGGAGGTGTGAGTGATGGGCCCACGGCACTGCCGGGGGAGAGTGCGGATGCTGCTCGCCGCCGCGGCCGCCGTCGCGCTGGTCATCGTAGGCGGCGGCTGTGGCGAGGACGACATCGAGGAGGTGCTGGGCGACGCCTCGGCCGCCTCCGTCGAGTCCGCCTACGGCGTTGACGGCGACCCGCTCCTCAACGAGTGGCTCAACACCGCCGGCCAGACCATCGTCAGCCACAGCCGGCGGCAGCATATCCCCTACGAGTTCAAGGTCATCCAGACCGACCAGGTCAACGCCTTCGCCGCGCCCTACGGCCATGTCTACGTGACGAGCGGCTTCCTCGACTTCGCCGAGACCGAGGACGAGGTCTGGATGGTGCTCGGCCACGAGGTCGGGCACATCGTGCACCGCGACTCCATCCACTCCTTCAAGAAGAGCCTGCTCTGGGGCATCCTCACCCAGATCATCCGCGGCGAGTCGCGCACGGCCGGCGACATCCTCGGCATCGGCCTGGGCCTGCTCTCGCTTCAGTACAGCCGGGACGACGAGTATGAGGCCGACGACGCGGGCACCATGCTGGCCTACCGGTGCGGCTACGATCCGCACGTGGGCCTGGCCTTCTTCGACCGGCTGATGACCGACGTCGAGAAGCGCCGGCCCAGCCGGTGGGAGGTCTACTTCATGACCCATCCGCCCACCGAGCGCCGCCTCCAGCGGCAGCTCGAGCGTGCGGAGCTGGACGAGGCCTCCGCTGAGCCGCTGGTGCAGATCGCGCGCGGCTACCTGCTGCGTGCCCAGCCCGCGAAGGCCGCGCGCCTCCTGGAGCGCGGCCTGGAGCTGGCTCCGGGGCGGCACGAGATCCACACGTTGCTGGGCGACGCCTACGCGATGCGCGGGTATCTCCGCCGCGCCGGCGAGCACTACCGCGTGGCGCTGAGCCTCGAGGACGGCAACCGCTACGCTGAGGAGCGGCTGGCCTCGCTGTCGGACGCCCCTGCGCGCGCCCTGGAGGGCATCGCAGCCCCGGGACGCGCCCAGGCCGGAGAGCTGCTGGCCGACCTGGACGAGGCCGAGAGGATGGCGCAGCGCTTGCAGGCGAACGCGCAGAGCTACGGGGCGACCAGACAGGAGGAGACCGAGGGCCTCGTGCGGACGGTCAAGGGCATCAACGAGCGCCTGCTCACGCTGGCCGAGTGGGATCGCGAGGTGCAGGACGCCACCGAGCGGCTCGTCGTGCGCGGCAACGCCGCCATCTGCCGGGCCACCGAGTCGGTCTACGTGCTGGAAAACGTGAACGAGGACCTCGAGGAGGTCGGCGCCGAGATCGCGGCCTTGCTGGAGGAGAGCGAGGTGGCGCTGCAGGCGGCTCGCGCGGGCGAGGGCAACCCCGATGACCTGCCGGCGCTGCACACCGCGATCGCCGAGCTGAAGCGCGCGACGGCGACCCTCGACCTGGCGGCGACCGAGGCGCCGAAGGCGCTGGCGGACGTGCGCACCGCGCAGTCCGCGGCGGGCGACGTCGCCTCCCTGATGGAGCTGGTGCTGCGCCGCGACGAGCCCGAGGGCCCGCTGGCCGACCAGCTTCGCAACGAGTCGGCGCACACGCAGCGGCTGGGCATCGACGCCCTCCATGCGGTCAACCGGGCGCGGCGCCAGAGCGTCAAGGCCCGCGGCCATGCGCTGGTCGCGCGGCTGAACCTGCTCGGCGTGGCGGCCGACCCCTACCTGCAGGAGGTCTTCGACAGGCAGGTCTCGCACTGCCTGCTGGTTCCCGAGGCGCAGGTGCGGGCGGTGAGGGAGACCGGGGCGGGCTACGGCGAGGCGGCGATGGCGATCGCCGCCGCCAAGAGCGCGGACGCCGACATGGCCCTCTTCGTGCCCACCGTCGCGGGCGGCATCAGCCCGGTCGGTGAGGCCATGGAGCATCAAGCCGCGGTCTCCAACGCCAACGTGCTGCTGAAGTTCCTGGCCGCCTCCATGCAGGCAGAGCGGGACGCCGAGATGGTCATGTAGGCGCCACCGTCTGTGCGATCGGGCCCGCGGCTGATGCCGCGGGCATTCTTGCGCCTGCGCGTGACAGGTATTCCTGGGCCGGCCACCGAAAGGGCACTTGAGCGCGAGACGAGAGCCTTCAAGGGGATGCCTGCAGTGAGCGATATGAGCAGTCGCGAGCGGTTCATGGCGGCCCTTCGGCGCGAACAGCCGGACCGCGTCCCGATCTGGGAGCTGATCGTCAACGACCCGGTGGTGCACGCCCTCTACGGTCCCGACGGGACATACGACGACCTGGTTGACGCGGAGCTGGACGGCATTACGGTCGTCGAGAACCAGATCATGACGGACCTGGACGAGACCCACAAGCGCGACGAGTGGGGAATCGTCTGGGGCTACGGCCCCGACGGCATCCCCTACCCCGCCGGACACCCGCTGGAGAGCTGGGACAACCTGGCCGACTGGAGCCCACCCGACCCCGACGCCGACCACCGCCTGGAGCGGCTGGCCGAGGTCATCGAGCGGTTCAAGGGCCGCAAGGCCGTCGTCTTCCTGGGCCACGACACCTTCGAGTTCACGCACTACCTGCGCGGGATGGACCGGCTGCTGATGGATTACGTGATGGCGCCCGAGAAGGTGCACGAGCTGTCGCGCATCGTGATCGACTACAAGAAGCGCGTGATGGAGCGGGCGGTGGAGATGGGCGCCGACGTGGGGCTGACGGGCGACGACTACGCCCACCGGCACGCGCCGATCATGTCCCCCGCGCACTTCCAGGAGTTCATCCAGCCCTACCTCGCGGAGATCGTCCAGGTCACTCACGACGGCGGCGCGCCCTTCATCAAGCACACGGACGGGAACGTCTGGCCGATCCTCGACGCCATGGTGGACGCCGGCATCGACGCCATCGACCCCATCGAGCCCATCGCTCACATGGACATCGGCGAGGTGAAGGAGGCCTACGGCGACCGCCTGGCGGTGTGCGGGAACGTGGACTGCGGCGAGCTGCTCTCGCGCGGCACGCCTGAGCAGGTCGTCGAGGCCGTCAAGGAGACCATCGCCAAGGCCTCGCCTGGCGGAGGCCACATCCTGGCGTCGAGCAACTCCATCCATCCCGCGGTCAAGCCCGAGAACTACCGCGCCATGGTCGAGGCGGGCCGCGAGTTCGGCGAATACCCACTGGACGAGCAGATGGTCGCCGAGTACAGGGACCGCAACTACATGAAGCAGATCTCCGGCGAGGAGTACGACAGCTTCAGCCGCGCCTGACGGGAGGACGCGATGGACGAGCACGACGCACTCGCGGCCCAGCGGGAGAGGGGCCTCCGGCTCCGGCACCGGCTGCGCGCGCTCGGCGACGCATACTACGATCCACCGGCCGCCCTCCTCCGCCAGCGCAATGAGTTCTTCCCGCGCTTCACCGGCCACACGGTGGCTCAAAGCTCGCTGGAGTACGCACTCCTGCTCCTGGCCGGCGAGGACCGGATCTACGGAATCGACGACGCGATCGAGGGCAACCGGATCATCCGCCGCATCCTCGAGCATC
The DNA here is from genome assembly GCA_029820945.1 of Candidatus Zipacnadia bacterium. GTDB lineage: Bacteria > Armatimonadota > Zipacnadia > Zipacnadales > UBA5352 > JALGUJ01. Next base: position 12,692 of record JALGUJ010000110.1, read on the forward strand.
AGGACCTGAGACCGGGATCGGAGAGTTACGGCAACTTCTTCTGGATGACGCACTGGGACCGGGTGAAGGATCGCAACGCGGTCTCCTTTCTCGCGCCCGGCCTGGCCCATGCCTACCTGACTCTCCGCGACACCCTCGAGGCGGAGACCGAGCAGGCGCTCGAGCGAGCCTTCGAGCCCATGCTGGCGGGCGTCTTCAGCCACCCGGCACGGTGGAGCTACTCCAACATCTTCTTCCTCAACCTTGGCGCCGTCGTCGCGCTGTCGCGGATACTCGATGACGCCGAGGCCCACGCCCGCGCCGTTGAGCGGTTCGGCGAGTGGCTGGGGAACACGAGCGAGGATGGCCTGCACGAGTTCAACAGCCCCACCTATACGCCGGTGACGATCACCGGCATCGAGTTCGCCTGGGCGTACGCCCTCGACGACCGGTTCCGCGCGCGGCTGGCGCGCACGCTGGACTACATGAGCTACCAGTTCGCGGCGAATCTGTTCCCGACGGGCTTCCCGGCCGGCGCGGCGTCGCGGGCCTACCTGCGCGACATCACCAGGGGCAACGGGCTCGGAAGCTGGTGGGCGCACGTGAAGCTCGGCACGCCGCTGCGCGACCTTCCGACCCCCGGCGAGCGCTCGGCCCGACTGATTCCGGTGAACTTCACGCTGCTCGACTACGTCCCGCCGCCGGCGGTTCGGGAGCTGGCGGCGGCTCGCCGCAATGACGTGCTGCTGGACCGCACCGTCTCGCTCGGCTCGCGCCGCACGCACGTCATGACGCCGGGGTGGAGCCTCGCCACGCAGCAGGTCGCGCGCGTCGGCGGGCACTCGCCCTCGCCCTACCTGCTGCTGGTGCGAGACAGCGACCACCCGCGCGCCAGCGTGGTCATCGCGCCTGACGAGACCTTCAGCCACCGCCCGTGCGCCGGCTTCGACGTGCGCCAGGAGAGCGGGAGGGCGCTGGCAAGGCTCCACTGCCGACCGACCGACGAGGAGCTGGCGAAGGCGCAGGCGGATCCCGACTTCATCTGCGAGCCGCGGCTGCTGCTGGGCGCGCGGGAGGAGATCGCCGCGGTGCGCGTGGGCAACGTGGACTGGGGCGGCGCGCCCGTCGCGCTCGATCCCGGTCAGGCCGTCGCGCTCTCATACGGCGACCTGCATCTCGGAGTCCTGGTGCTGCCGATGACCGACGCCGGCGACCCGGCCGAGGGGCGCATGACGCTGGCCTTCGGCGACGATGACGACCTGCGGCTGAGGGTCGTGCTGTTCAGCGGCGAACGGGAGCCGGTGGACGCGCTGGTGCTGATCGACGTGCGAGACGCCGATGGCGACCTGGCCGAGTACGCCGGCTGGCTGCGCAGGTGGGAGCTGTCGCGCCGGGGTGGTGGCGATGAGCCGGGACTGACCGCGACGCATCCGGATGAGCCACCGCTGCACTGGCCGCTGTCCGGGGACGAGGACCCGCTCGGCGATGCCCTGCACCGGTCCGACGCGATGGCGATCCGCCCCGGCGACCTGGCGGCGTGGGTCGAGGGACAGATGCGCATCGAGGCGCTTGCACGGCCCTCCCCCGAGGTCGGCTGATGTACCGCGCGGCGATGGCGGCACTGGCGACGCGTCGCTTTCGGGCGCCGCCCGCTCGGCGCGCACGCGCGCCAGAGGGCCATCGAAGGAGGGCCGCGGTGGTGGCAGAGGGCCGTGGGTTGGGCCGCCTGGCTGCAGTGCTCCCGCTCATCGTCTGCTGGTCCGCGGGCCTCTCCTGGGCGGCCGATTCGTATGAGCCCGACGACGCCTGGCACGTGGCGTCGCCGATTCTGACCGACGGCACGCCGCAGACGCACGAGATCGACCCCGCGACGGACGTTGACTACGTGTGGTTCGAGGCCGGCGGCCCCGCGCAGTGCGTCATCGAGACCGCGCCGACGCCCACGGACGACGTCCAGGACACGGTCATCACCCTCTTCGACTCGGACGGCACAACGGTGCTGGCCGAGGACGATGACGGGGGAGAGGGCCTCTACTCGAAGATCACCTACACGCTCGCCGGAGCGGGGACCTACTACGCCAGGACGCGCTCCTACGGCGCCTCGCACACCGGCGGCTACCGCCTCTCGGTGCGCCTGGCGGAGAGCGCCGTCGTGCACGGCACGGTGACCGGCGGCGGCGCCCCGGTGGAGGGTGCGGCCATCTGGGTCAGGCCCGGGACGGGCGCGTATGACCGCCCGACCGCGGTGGCGCTCACCGACGCGCAGGGACGGTACGCCGCGGAGGTCGCGGCCGGCAGCTACCTCGTCAGCGCACACCTCGCCGGCTACGTCGCGAGCCCGGCGCAGCGGCAGGTGCAGCTCCCGTGCTGCAGCAGGGCGGACTTCGAGCTCTCCACCGCCCCACCCCCGGCGGCGGATGGCGTTGAGACCTGCCGCGCGGTGCTGGTGGGCATCGCTGACTACGCGGGCACTCACAGCGACCTGAGCTACTGCGATGAGGACGCACTCGACTTCGGCGCGGCGCTCGCCGGCGGCGCGAACTGGCTCCCCGGCAACATCCAGGTCATCCTCAACCGCAAGGCCACCGCCGATGCCATCTGGGCCGGCCTGCAGCGCATGGCGACGCTGGCAGACGCCGACGACCTGTGCCTGTTCTTCTTCAGCGGCCACGGCTCCCGAGGCCCCGACGAGCCGCCCTACGACGAGGGCGGCGGCCAGGACGAGTACCTGTGCGAGACCGACGGCGAGCACGACATCCGCGACGACGAGCTGGCCAAGTGGATACAGGACCTGCCCACGCAGAAGGTCATGGTCGTGCTCTGCGCCTGCTACTCGGGCGGCTTCATCAAGGCAGCGGCCGTGGCGCCGAAGGGCCTGGGCTCGGCCGACCCGGTCGGCGCGCAGGACGACTTCGCCGATGACCTGCGCCGCGCGATGATGCGCAGGCGCCAGATGTCGCCGCTGGACCTCGACGACAACGGCTACGGCGTGGTCATCACCGCGGCCGAAGACTTCGAGACCTGCCAGGAGGCCGACGAACTCCAGCACGACGTGCTCGTCTACTACCTGTTGCAGGGGATGGAGGGCCCGGCCGACGCCGACGGCGACAGCCTCATCGGGGCCGAGGAGCTGCACGCCTGGGCCGGCCCCAGAGCCACCAAGTTCAACGCGCGCCAGCACGCTCAGCTCTACGACGCCGCACCCGAGGTGGAGTTCGAGTTCCTCAACCGCGGCGCCGCGCCGCCGCAGACCGTCACCATCACCCGCGGGCCCGCCGGAACGCCGAGCCTGGTGGAGTCCGGGGGGACCGTCGCCTGCACCGTGACCGCCGCCGACAGCCTGGGCGGCGCGCTCACCTACGCCTGGTCCGCGACGGCGGGCGGCTTCGACGAGCCGCTCTCCGCCTCGCCCACCTGGATGGCGCCGCAGAACCAGAGCGCCGACGACCTGCACGTCACCATCGCCGTCACCGTCTGCTCCGCCGGCAAGCCTTCGGTCTGCGCGCAGGGGTCGTTTCTCGCCACGGTGCTTCCGGCGCAGCAGGGCAGGGTCACCATCACCGACGGGCCCTCCTGCACGCCGGCGATCGTGGTGCCGGGCGAGACCGCCCGGTGCGCGGTGAGGGCCGAGGACGGTCCCGGGGCAGGGCTGCAGCATCGGTGGCGCGCACTCGACCCCGCCGGCGCCTCCGTGGGCGGGTTCTCCGACCCATCGGCGGCGAGCCCGACCTGGACCGCCCCCGACAACCGCGACGGCGCCGTGGTGGAGTACACCCTCGTGGTCACCGTCGGCTCGTCGGCGGACCCCGATAGCCACGACACCGGGAGCTGCACCGCGCGGGTGCCGCCGATCCTGGCCTACTCGTTCCCGGCGGGCGTGAGGATGATCTCGCTGCCCGGCACGCCCGTCGGCTCGCTGGCGGACATGCTCGGCCTCGCGTCCGTGGCGGCATGGGATGCCGGCTGCCAGCACTACGGCTACCTCGACGCCGCGGCGGTGGTGCCGCAGGCCGGCGAGGGGTGGTGGGCGCGCTTCCACGTCCACCGGGACGTGCAGGTCGCGACATCGCCGTGGGACCAGGACACATTCGCCTGGCAGCTCGCCCGTGGCTGGAACCTCATCGGCGTGCCGTGGACCGGGAGCGTGTGGGTGGGCGGGCTGTCGTGCGAGCCCGAGGGCGCCGCCGCGCCGCTCGCCTGGAACTACTGGGACGGCGGCTACGAGCTGGTGGCGCTGGCCGACGACCTGGTGGGCGTGGGCGGCCGGGTGCGCCCGTGGCGATCGTACTGGATCCACGCCGCAGAGGACTGCGCGCTCACGCTGGACCGCGCGCTC